>CALJNE010000029.1 GCA_937982115.1 uncultured Bacteroidales bacterium
AACTTTCCTTGATTGGCAAGTTCACAATTTCTTGTCGGAAGGGATTACGTTTTACTTATTCGCCAATTTTATCCATTCTTTATCTTTTTCGATAATCAAGCATCCAAGCATCTACAAAAATAAAAAATAAATTAAAATGCAATCACCACTTTCATATATTTTATTTAATCTGAATTAGCATAAATCCTTCCCATTCCTAATACTTTGCAAACTGGCAATAATGCTGTCCGGCATAATCAACAATCACAGGTGTTGCGAAAACTTAAAAGCCAAGATTTATTATACCTTTCGTAAATTAATAATAATAAATATTTTGAGGTAATTATAATTTTACAGTTTACGTTGCTGTCTAAAAATTTCTAAATTTTTAAAAACATATTCCACAGCCGGACAAAATTCTATGTTTTTATGGCATAGTTCCAGAATTCCTCGAATATTTTTTCTATCGGTATGCGGGTATTCCTTGCATGCTTTTGGACGAACTTCATAAACAGAACAATAGTTATCTTCCCCTAAAAATGGACATGGCATATTTTTAAAAACATAGTCCCCATCCTCGTCAATTTTCAAATATTTCTCAATAAAATCGGAACTTCTGATTCTTAGAAAATGTGAAATTTTATCAATATCATGTGTACTTAAACGTGGTCCTAAATATTTACAACAATTTGCACAACCTAAGCAATCAAAATCACAAAAAAATTCTTCATGTAAACTTCCAAATAAGGAATCAAGTTTGGAGGAATTTATCTGCTTTAATTTATTGAGAAGATTTTTGTAATCTGGCATTACTCACATTCAGTTTTTACTAATCGCACAGTTTGATGTTCTTTATCGCTTCGGAAGTTTAAAATATAAATTCCCGGATATAAATCCTGAACATTTATTTGATGTAATTGTTCAGATATTGAATAGATTTCATTTTGTGATTTTACTAATTTTCCAGAAATATCGTAAATGTCCACATTAACTTTTTTTGGGGAAGATGATTTTATCACAAAATTAATATTGTCACATGTTGGATTATCAACGTTTACATAAAAATCAGGGTTGGAAGATAAAGATATTACAGAATTTTGCTCGCCCACATAAAACTCGGCTACAACAGGTAAGTGATCACTCATGTAATAAAGAGCATTGATTACATCTTCAGGTAAAGTTGTATTAACCGGATTGTTAATACTCATATTAAACCGCATACCGTCCTGTCCTACTGCCCAATATGAGCCCTCTTTATATTTTACCCCGACAGTACCGTCTTTTACAGAGGCATTTATTAAAATAAAGTCAAATCTATCATCCAATCCTCCACCGGAATGACAATCAGAATCTAAATTTTCGTGAGTAGATTGAGTATGATAATGCCTAAAACCATAGTTATTATTCCATTGTCCTAATTTATTTACAGGATCGTAAAATGCATACGATGGATTGCTTGGATTTATTAGTAATTGAAATGCCGGTTCACTGCTGCTCGTTACGTTAAAATCTCCGGCTATTATGAAATTTTCGTTTGCACTTTGTGTAGCCAACCAATCAAATATTGCCTGCACCATATCTCTACGCTGTTGTATATCATTTTCAGAAGATCCGGCTTTTAAATGTGCAATAATAACATTCAAATATACATCTACTGAACTGAGTTTATATTTCAGTTTATAAACGTTAATGTCCCGTAAACTTGTACTTATTACAGGTTGGGAAAGTAATTCAAACTTATTCTTATCGTAGTAGAAACCATTTATTAGATAAGTTCCTGTAGGAGAGCCTGCTCGCCATTTTGTTTCTCCATCCACATTAAGAGAGTTTCCAAGTATATAATTTGTAGTGTATGTTGCACTGATATTTGTTCCCAGTTCACAAAACAATAATAAGTCTGGATTTTGATTCTTTACTATAGTTTTTAAATAAGCTGCTTTGTCAACATGATTATTATTAGATTGCGTACAATATGAAGTATAATTATTGAAGTTTAAAAGATTATATGCCATGACTTTTATTGTTCCCTGCGAAAAAACAGAAAGAACAATCCCTATAAAAATAAATATAAAAATCGAAATCTTTTTCATAAAATAAATTCTTTCTTTCTAATTGAGAATTTGTTTTTTTTCTACAAAAACAATCTTTCCAAATTTGGACAATTTTTCAAGATCAATATCTTTTTTATTCCCAACAATAGTTATTAAAATCGGACGATTTTGTATATTGTTTTTATAAAACTCAAAAATTTGATCAAAGTTCAAATTTCTGTAAACTTTAAATTCAACTTCTCGAGGATCATAGTTATATCCCTGATTTTTCCATCTCTCTACACTTTGTGTCAATTCTCGGAATTCTGGTTTGCCGCTGTTAACAGATTGAATAAGTGATCGTTGAATATCATCCAATCTGTTTTCCTTTACAGGCATTTGATTCATTAAACTATCCATTACAGAAATTGCATCTATGGTCTTATCGCATTGAGTTCCAACAAAAGCTTGTAAATATCCTTTAGTTTTAAAGTTTTCACCTCTTCTGTAAACTGCATAAGCTGAGTATGCCATAGAACGAAACTCCCTTATTTCTTGAAAAACTATTGCCGACATTCCGGTTCCGAAATAATGATTATATGCTCCGGCAATAGCACGCTCCATTTCATCGTTAACATTTCCTGTTACATAGAAATTGATTCTGCTTTGTAAAGATTTTGGATCATCTAAAATTAATATTGTATTTTCAGAATATTCTTTACGTGGTAATATCTCCGGAAAATCTTTTCCCTTTTTAGAATTACCAGTTATTATCTTTTTATTCAAATATTCAGCGATGTTTTTTTGATCAAGGGTTCCTGAATAATGTACACTTACTCCGCTGTTGATAATATTATTAAGTTCTTGTATCAACTCTTCGGGTTTTAGTTTTGAAATCTCCTTGTGTGTTGTTCTGCGAAGATATTGAGAATTTTCCCCATAAACTCCATACTCAAATAAAGCCGAAGACAAATCGTCAGGAGACTTTTTCTCGTATTTTCGTGTAAATGCAGAAGTTTGAACTAATTTTTTAATCTTAGATTTATCTTTTTCCGGTTTGTACAATAAATTTAATATCAAATCAACAGACTCATTAAAGTATTTATCAAATCCTGAAATTGTAACCACAAAGTAATTATCCTCTGCATCTATACTTAACGAACAAGCATAACTTTGCAATTTTTGATTAAATTCATTATAAGGAAGATCTTCTGTACCTACGAGCATAAGATACTGTGCAAGCTGTTCGGCTTTGCTGTTATCAATATTTCCACTCTTGAATTTAAGTGTAAGTTCAAATAAATCATTAACTTTATTGTAAACATGATAAAACTCAATACCATTATTTAAGGTATTGTAGGTAAAGTCTTTCTGGAAATTAATAAATTCCGGCATTATGTCTTTGTCGGGAATATTTTCAAACTTTTCGGCAAATTTTGATTTTGCTTCGGCATTTTCGGGTATTATTGGATCAAATCCGGGCTTTTCAAGTTTATCTTTCTTTGGAAATCCCATCTTTGAATGAAGCGACAGGTAATTATCCCCAAAATATTGATACCCGATTCTTTTTACATCTTCTATTGTAATAGCCGCAATCTCATTCGGATAATTCATAATTTCATCCCAAGATTTTCCGGTAACAAACATTTGTCCAATTAAAAATGCTCTTTGCGTAGGGCTTTCTAATGACTGTTCAAATTCTTTAATCATACTTAGTTTTATTGATTCCAATAAATCAGTATCAATATCTTCTGTATAGACTTTTTTAATTTCATTTACAACAAGTTTTTCAGCATTTTTCAATGATTGTCCCACTATTTTTGGAACGAACAATACCATCAATGCCCCATGATCATTACGAATATCATTAAAACACATAGTTTCAAGAACTTTTCCATTAGCACTTAGCTTATTTAAACGACCTGTGGATGCTGAATTATATAGCAGTTCAGAAAATACTTCAATAGCAACCTTATCATTATGATTAGTTGGAACTGTACGATATGCTAACAAGCCTACTTTTACAGGGGTCATGCGTACTACGTGTCGTTCCACTCCATTAAAAGGATCTTCTTTGTATTCGGGAAATTTCGGAACTTCTCCGCTTTTCCAATCGCTAAAGTATAATTTTATAAGATCTGCTGCTTGATCAGTATCAAAACTTCCTGTAAGAACTAAAGCCATATTATTTGCTACGTAATATGTCTCAAACATTTTTTGCATATTTGTCAACGATGGATTTTTTATGTGTTCGGCTTTACCGATAACTGTTTGAGTTCCGTAAGGATGATTCTTATAAAGTTTTGAATAGAAAGTTTCAATCAGGTTTGTAAAAAAGTCATCGGAATACATATTTTTTTCTTCGAAAACAGTTTCAAGCTCTGACTGAAAAAGCCTGAAAACAGGATTTTTAAATCTATGACTGTAAAGGATTAACCATTTTTCCAATTGATTGGACGGAAAAACATTAAAATAAGCCACAATTTCTTCTGAAGTAAAAGCATTTACCATACTTGATCCGATCTGGTCAAGCAAACGGTCAAGCTCGTTAGGAATTGCATACTTTCCCGCTTCGAGAGAAAGCTTGTTTATGTTTTTTTGAATATTTTTTCTTTCTTGCTCATCTGTGGTTTTGGCAAGTATATCATATTGTGTTCTGATTTCTTCCAACAAAATCTTTTCTTTCTCATAATCTATGGTACCGATTTCATCTGTCCCTTTAAACATCATGTGCTCGAGGTAGTGAGATGTACCGGTATGATTTGGGTCATCATATTTTCCTCCAGTTTTAATTATAACGGCACCTAATACGTTGGGAATACTGTGATCTTCATTCAAATATACGATAAGACCATTATCCAGTTTAAATTGATATAATTTTATATTCTCGTTTTTCTGAGAATATGATATCAAACTTAAGAAAACCAGCAGAATAAAAACACTATTTCTTATCATAACCATTAATTTATAAATTTATATTTGTACAAAATTACTTTTTATTTCTCAGGTTTTTGTATTCAGCTTTTGAAATAATTCTAACAGACAAAATCATTATATTTTCAACAGGTTTATTATTTAATTTTGTTTTAACTGAACTTATTTTTTCAATTGTTTCATAACCGTATAAAACTTCTCCAAAAACAGTGTAGTTGTAATCATAAATAGGAATTCCTCCTTCATTTTGATAAACTTTCTTTTGATAATCAGATAATTTAAATAACTTTTTGCCGTCGGATTCGATTAAAGGAATAACATTTTTACTTAATTCATTATATAATTTTAGATATTCATTGTTTTTACCATTAGTTTTATAATAGTCGAGACTGTCTTTATAAATCAAGTTTTCCGGTTTTTGCAACCACACAGTCATATAATCTGCAATTATAGGAGCATTTCTTTTTGATTCAAGCGTTTGAAGCACTTTTTCATCAGCTTTTATTCCTTGAACAATATAAAATATTTCAGGATCCGATAATTGCTCAGGATTAGCATTGTCGGGCAATCTCCACATTCCTATTGTAAATCTCTTATTTATAATTTTTTTATGAAATTCCGGTTTAATACCTCTATTAATTTGATAATTTTCTCTTAACCTTACAGTTTCCTCAACTCCCGGCTTTAAACCGGCTTTTTGAGCACTGTTAGGAATAACCGAATAAAACAAGGTGCTATCGTAAATTCCTTTCTCAACATTTGAAATAAAATTTTTACGATGCTGCTCTGTAAAAGAATATAATCCCAGCACAAAATCTCCATGAGTTGTTTTTATTAGAACGTAATCAGTGATTTTAAACGGATTCTTCAGAATATTACATGAGATAAAAAGCAAAGTTATAATGCTGACAAAAAATATTTTTGTTAATTTTTGAATTTTCATAAAAATTTTTTAATTTTGTAAAAAATAATTTTCTAATATTGTAAGTTACAAAAATATATTTTTGAGAAATTTGTTTTTAAAATTAATTGTTAAAAATTTAAGGTAATGAAAAAATACTTAAGTCTTTTAGTATTTGCAGTGATTTTGACAGGAGTTATCGTTTTTAATCAAAGCTGTAAACAACCTGCACCGCCTAAAGCAATTGTTACTGTTGTAGATATTAACAATAAACCTGTTGAAGGAGCCAGAGTAATTGTAAAAGCTGCAAATTCAGACAGTGCACATACAGTTATTTATCTTTTAAACGAAGCAAAGCCTGTTGCTGATACTCGTTACACAAATGCCGAAGGAAAAGTATTCTACGATTTCAAATACGAAGCAATATACAGAGTAGAAGTTACCAAAGGCAAGGACAGAGAAAATCCCTTCGTAAGAAGAGGTCTTGGTGTATTAATCCTTGAAAATGATAAAACCGCTGAAATAACTATTGAAATAAACGACCAAACCGTATTCAACTAATAAAAACCATAATCATGAAAAAGTTCTATCTGATAAGCTTACTTATCACAATATCTTATTTGTGCCTAAGTCAAATTAGCATCACACAAAACGACTATTTCAATGCCAATGATTCAATACCGAGAATTTTTTACGGTTTTGAATATGACACTCAAGCAATACCTAAAGACAGTATTTGGCCAACAGACATGACTTTTGGAGATTTTGAATTCCCTGTTATTATTACAGATACAATGGTCTTCCATCCAACTCTGGGAACATATTTCAGCGATGCCTCATGCTGGTTTCTGAACAGAGACGGTTCTAAAATGTATATGAAAATTCAATCCGACAAAGCTGAATTAATTGGTACTGAGATGGGTATGCCGTTTAATGAAGATACCATTTTTTTCCGTTTTGCAGATCCTCTCATTATAACTCCTTTCCCTGCAAATTATCAAACTCAAAATATTGATCAGGGTATTGCTATGGACAAAAGGCACATCTCTGTTTTTCAATCTATAATTCCTCCTGATTATTACGGAACAATAAGCATGCTTTATGATACTGTGAGATTTTTTATGGACTTAAGAATTAATGGAAATTTCGACGAATCAGGAAATATAATTTTTAACGGAAAATATAACCAAAACGGCAATTTCGAGTATCTAAGAGAAAATCGTGTCTTTATTACATCTTTAGATGTCCAGCTCCGAAGTAAATTTAACGGTAGCTATACTTCTTTAAGCCAAATTCCCGGGATTGCCGATATGTTGCCAATGCAATTACCGGTTGTTGACACCACAAAATCATATTTATACTGGGTTAAAAATATGAAATATCCAATTCTGGAAGTCGAATTTACTAACAATTACGACTCTGTAAAAAATATGAACTTTAAATATGCATATTTAAGTAATATCGAAACTACGAATTACGGGTTCTTGAAAATTTATCCAAATCCTGCAACAGATTTCATTAATTTTTATTTGGAAAATTCCTCAAATTATACTTTATTTGTACTCGATTTTAATGGGAAAATTATTGAAGAAAAAAAGTTCTCTGAAAACAATAATTTACTGAATATCAAGGATTATTCTGCCGGAATGTATTTCTTCAGAATTGTTGATTCAAACACCAGAAGAAATATTTTCGACGGAAAATTTATAAAACAATAAGGGGTATTAGCTCAGCTGGCTAGAGTGCTTGACTGGCAGTCAAGAGGTCACCGGTTCGACTCCGGTATACTCCACCTGAAAGCTGTCGAAAGACAGCTTTATTTTTAGATTATTTTTAAAATTATGCAATATTTATATATTCTTTATTCAGAACAATTTGACAAGTATTAATACGGTCAAACCTAAAATTTAGAGCTTAGACTAAAAAGACATAATTAGGGCGGAGTGAGTTCTACTGCTCGATACATTACTTGGAAAATCTATACCTACAAAACTGTTCCAGACAGAAAAACTGCGTTTAATTTTGAAAAAAAAGCTCAAGAATTGTAAAAGCAGGCAAAGAGTTTTTGAATTTATCAGTAAACACAATTTCATAATTGTTCCAAATAACAATGAGGTCACCGGATCCGGAAATTCAAATAATTTTTTGATAAAAATTATTTGAATTTCCGAGATTCCTTGTCATTGCACTAAAAATACTTACGCATTCTTGCAATGACAGGATTCGACTCCGGGATACTCCACCTGAAAGCTGTCGGAAGACAGTCCCTCTTATTAAAGGATTCTTCCTTTTGACCATTAGAAATAAATACCGACAGGCTTAAATTATTAATCTTATAAAAATGTTTGAACATTGCCAAATTATCTTCTTCTATCACAGTAGGTTCCCACTGAAACTGATAGTTTAACCTGATATGCATAAATATCTTCCTTAATCTGGAGGCGTAATCAAAAAATATACTACTTGTAAATACTGCCCCCTTGCCATGTCTGCGAAATTTTTCATCAACGTGCATATTATTCATTGCCGGAATTGCTTTCTCGAAATAACCAAACCTGCAAATATCAAATATCAAATATCTTAGGTGAACCCATAAATAAATTTTACATCTAAATATTATACTCCAATTTGAAGGTATATTAACGAGTTTTTATCCAAAAATCTCGAATATCATGATCGTAATAATAAGGATTTATAGCTTTGAAGTTAAAATAAATAAAATACCCTCTACTCTCTCTTATCTCTTATAAACAACTCAACAAGGCGATTTTTAAAATTTTCTATTCTTTCTTCTTCAAAGGAATGGGGAGAGGTTACAAATTCCAGAGCAAAGCCCTTTAAAACCGAAATAAAAATTGTGAGTTCGGTTTCGGGATTTTCAAATCTTTCCTCAAAGTATTTCTTTATAAGTTTAAACTCATTCAAAATCTGTTCTATGTTAACTTGTTGGGAGACCAGTTTGAATATGTCGTTTTTTAATGAGAGTTCAAAATACAATTTGATGTGGTCTGTTTTTCGTTTCAGGAGGTCTATTAAAAAAGTAAAAAAGTCTTTCATCTCCACGGAGGTAATTTCATCGTCGTGGTCGGGATTCATTAAATCCATTAATTCCAAACTTAATTCATACATTATTTGGGCCAGCAGATCTTCTTTGCTTTTAAAATAATTGTACAACAATCCTTTTGAAATTCCAGCTTTACGGGAAATCATATCTACGGTAGTTGCATGAAAACCCTTTTCGGAAAAAAGTTTTACCGCAACTTCAATTATCAAAGCTCGCTTTTCACGGCGAATTTTTTCAAAATCTTCTTTTGTTCTGGGCGACATTTTTTTTAATTGAACGACTGTTCAAAGATAGAGTTTTATTTTCAGAGTGCAAAATTTATCGGTCAGGTTACTTGTTTTTCAGAAATACATCCATTTCGTTACGGGATGCCTGAGATGTAAAGAAATTCCTTACAATTGAATAATTTTGTTTATCGGAGCAATAATTATAAGCATATTTTGCAAATTCTAATTTATCGTTTTCCATCAATAATAATGGGAGTATTTCTTTAATCTGTGCAGCACTTATACATTTTGATTCAGTAGTTTTTGCTTTTGCAACATCAAGCTTTTCCGAAGAACTGTATTTACTGCGTATTGCTGATTTAATATTATCAAAATCTTTATCACTTAAAACACAAGCTCTTTCGGTATTTAATTCGATATTGCCGGGATTAGGTTTATCCTGCTTTGGAACAACATAAATTTCATTTATCCCGTTTATAAAACTATCTTCGGTCAGGAGCTGTTTTACATAAAGAAAATTATCTCTGTCGTAAACAGTTTCATAAGCAGTTTTAAAAAATATAAATCTGTAGGCTTCATTTTTAATAATTACGCCAAGTTTCATGATTTGTTCTGTAGTAAAACAATAAGTATGAGAATATTCCATACAAATTTTAACTTTTTCCTGTTCATCTTCTATCTGAGCAACTGCATTTGCAAAAGCAAGGAATTGTTTTTCGCCGAGATAATTTTCACAAGCTTTTGTACCTTTATAATCCGCTGCAGATGGAAAAACTAAAGATTTTTTTTCTTCCTTTTGGTTTTCAGCTATTTTCTCGTCTTTCTTTTCCTCGGATGGAGTTTTTTCAGAAATCGAATTTTTTATTTGAGCAGTTTCCATTTCCACAATTTTTTCGACGTGTTTATTTGTATTTTCTACAATAATATCATCGTCTTCATCAGAATCGGAAAGCTCAGCTTTTTTTGTTTTTCCCGTATTGTCGGCGGTAATAATTTTATCTCTTTGTTTATCTTTCTTTTTATCCTTGAGCAATAAATAATTAGCATAAGAATTCAAATCCGGTTCTGGCACACCGTAATTTTTATTTTGTTGCTTTATAAATTCCCACAAAATCTGAGCATGAGAAAAACGATTAAAGGCATCGCAAATAATTATTGCATTGGACTTATCGGAAATTTTCGGATAAATTTCTTTTACATACACAAGCCTCATATTATCATCGGCGAACAAATTTGCAACTTTAAAAACCTGATTTGAAGAGATATTTTTGTTTCTCAAAAGTCTGACCCCTTTTTTCATTCGTTTTTCATCAGTTTTTGGTTTTTGCATTTTTTTGTAATATGATTTAAAAGCCATACCCGACATTGGCTTTGGGGCTTGCTGCGAATATGAAAACATATAACAAAAAACAGTCAATAGTGAAATTAAAGCTAACTTTTTCATATTTTTAAATTTTTTTATGAACGACTTTCAAAAAAAGTGCCGTAATTATAAAATACAAATTTAGTAAAATTGAGCTTTATGTGTTATTTTTTTGCAAATTTGCGTTAATTTTGAAAAACTTTGACTACAATAATAAAAGTTGAAAAGATTTTCCATAAAAATATTACTTGTTTTTTTTGCTGCAATATTAAGTTTTGAAGCCTTTGCTCAACTAAAACCCGATGTTAAGTTGAGGCCTGAGGAAGATGCTATTTTCAGGGAAAGTCTTACTCAATTCAAAGACAAAGATTATCACGAAGCTTACAAAGGTTTTTCGCAGTTATTGAGTATATACCCTTCAGAGCCTGTTTTTAATTTTTATTATGGAGCCTGTTTTGTTTTGATTGACGAAAACCTTCAGAATGCACGAAAATACTTAGAATACGCTGCAGGGAAAGGAATTTATCAGGCAAAATTTTTCATCGGGCTTTCGCATCACAACGAGTATGAATTTGAAAAAGCATTGGAATTTTACGAAGAATTTAAAAATTCGGCAAAGAAATCAGAAATCAAAGAATATGATCTCGACAGGTATATAAGAATAGCAAATAATGGTATAGAATTGATTAATTATGCTTATAACCTTAAGGTTATTTCCACAAAAAAAGTCAATGAAAATAATTTTTATTATTCGTATAACCTGAAAGATTTTGAAGGAGACATAATTATTAAAACTCCAGAATTCAGATCGAAACTAGATTCCAGAATCAAACATGCGGACTTAATGTACATAAGCGAACGGCATAATGTTCTGTTTTACAGTAGTTATGGGGATAACACAAAAACCGGTCTTGATATTTACGTTTCGCAAAAAATAAACGACAAGTGGACTCCAGGAGTTAAGTTGCCTGCAGAAATTAATACGGAATACAACGAAGCCTTCCCTTTTTTAAGTGAAGATGGACTAACTCTGTATTTTTCATCAAAAGGGCACAACAGTATGGGAGGATACGACATCTTTAAATCAGAATTTGACCCTAAAACAAACACATGGTCACAAGCAGTGAATCTGGATTTTCCTATTAATACTCCTTATGATGAAATTATGTTTGCTGTTGACAGATTTTACGAAACAGCATTTTTTTCTTCAAAACGAGAAACCCGTCCGGGACAGATTAATGTTTATCGAATACTTTATGAAGCAAATCCCCAAAAACGAAAATTAGAAAATTTATCCCAGGTCAAAAAAACTGCAAACCTCGAAATAAATCCGCTGGCAATTACAGAACTCTATACACGTCAAGAAATCAGAGCAAAGAACAACTTCGACATCAAGCCCGAAATAACTTCGGATACCATACAAACAAAAGCCTTCGACAAAGAGCTGGCTCTGGTGCAAACAGAAGAACTTATAAATAACAAGCAAAGCATTGCTTTTGAATACAAAAAACTTGCAAGCTCTTCATTTGAATTAACAAAAAACAAAATTCAACAAATAAAAGTTTTAAATAATGAACTAAACGAATTAAAAAAACAACAAGATACAAAATCCAACCAGAGACGAACCGAAATTGAAAATCTCATTCAAAACCTATATCAGGACATTGACCTGCTTTATAACCTTTCAATATTTTTTAATGATAAAGCTATACAAACAACCGCCTTACTCCAACATTATAAAGATGAATTAAAAATCCTTGATAATACCCAAAATAAAGACCCCAATTTCGAGAAAAGATTACAGGATCTTAATCAAAAAGTCAATCTGATTTCAAGCGAAAGCCCTTATGAACAATACTCAAAAAAACTTGATGACGAAATTAAAGTCAAACAAGGAAATTTGAACAAATACAAAGCTGAAAACGATGCCTTATTAAATTTGCTTAACGACCTCGACGAAAGAATAGAAACAAAATTAAATCTGGCTAAAAACGAGAAAGACTATTATTTACGGGAAAAATACATCAATGATGTAAAAATACACGAAAATGATAAACTCGACCTGATACCGAAAATAAAACAAAATAATGTTCAACAAGAGTTTCTAAATTTTGAGATAAAACAAATTAACCAATCAAAAGAAAAGATTAAAACAATTGCACATGAAATAGAAGAAAATCCAATTGTTATAGAAAACCTGAACATAAAATCAATAGTTAACGATGTTGAAATTATCCGAACCGCGGCCAATCAGAATTACCTCAAACAATTGAGCATGATTCAGGAAAAAATAATGGCCGACACTAAATATTTTTCGCCGAAACGAGACCTCGATGCCATACTCCATCAAAGCTCCGAAGACACTCAAGAATTACTTACTTCGTTTTCCGAAACCGCTGCTAATGAATATGGCATTTATGCCTCCGAAAAAACAAATAAAATTTTTAAAGCAGCCCAAGCAACAGACAGTTTAAAAATCATTGTAAAACTTAAAGAAACCGAATTCGACAACACGAATGAACCGGCATCAAGAAACGAAATTCTTAAAGAATTGAATTTACTAAATCAGGAAATAAAGAAAAATGAACAAATAATAGCCCAAGCCTCCGCTCCGAAAACTTCCAAAACCGATACTCGCAAAATCAAAATCAATGAAAACATAAATGCTACAGAGACTTTAAGTAACAAGCCCGAAAACCTGAATAATATATTAGACGAAACAAAAAATCTGCTTCAAGTTTACGACTCATTGCAAGTTGATATGGATGTTATAAAAATTTATGATCCCGGACTTTCCTCGCTACAAGCAAAAATTTACCTTTCACTCATAAATGATGTTGAAACTAAACTCGAAGTTCTTAATTCCCAATTAATAGCCATAATCGAAAACAAAGAAATAATCGCCTCAAAACCAGATTACACGACAACTTTAAGCAAAATAAGTTTAAACAATCCGCAAATTATAAATCAATATAAAAACTACAATCCTCAACTGAAAACACTTGCCGAAAATATTAAAAATGAGATTGATGAGGAACGTGCAAATCAACTTATAAATCAATATAATAACCTTAAATCTCAAACATTTTCACAATTTTTTACAACTACAGAGGACATATTTTCGAAATTTGAAAAAGATTATTTAATCATTGCTAATGAAATTATTGAAAAAGACGATAAACTAAAAAATTCTCCGGAAGTAAAACAAATAAAAGCGGCAAAATCAGAATACGATTTTGTTATAGAAAAGACTAGGCAAAACAATCCCGACAATGTAAAACTAAAGTATCTTGAGGAAGCTCTTACAAAACTACAATCATTAATGCTGCTAATCCAGAAAAACCTTTCAGAAAAAGTCGAAATATCAAAAGTATTTAATAACAACACTATCGAATTTATTTCAGCTATCTCACAAGATATCACAGAGTTTTCTGCTCTACCATCCTTCAAATTGAGAGAAATATTTGTTCAGGTTACAAACGAAATAAAACCTCAGAGCATTCAAAAAATTATTACAGAAACTCAAGATCTGAGATTAAAATCCGAGAATATTCAAACTGATTTACAAAATACACAAGTAAACGCAAGTGAAGAAAAATTAAATGAACTTATAAAAACCAATAATAATATAGCCGAAAATCTAAAAAAGATTAAAACCGAAATTGCAACATTACAATATCAAACAATCACTTCAAACAAATCTCATCCTAACGTCGAAAAATTAAATATTCGCAACGAAATTGATGATTTTTTTGCCCTTTATGATAAAGTTTTTAAAGAAGGACAATTTTATATGATTGATGAAGTAATTATCAGTGGCGAAAAAGTAATTAACAAACAAAATAAAGTCCTGCCGGTAATTACTTTAATAAACTATCAAGCAGACAAAGTTATCGAGCTTCAAAAAATTTACGAACAAAACAATAATTTTATCAATTCCAGACAGACGGAAATACTTGCCTATAAAGACGATCTAAATAAACAAAACCAATCAACAAACGAAAATTTGATTGTCGAAACAAATGAGACACAATTTTCACCAAAAGACAGTTCTGAAAATAATAATATATTACTCACACAAACAATAATTCAAGATACTTTAGTAAACGATAGTCTTATTATTTCAGAAAACCTCATAACGGATACAGTTAATACCATTGAAAATACGAAACAGATTATTAACACTCAAACTCAAAATGATACAATTCAACCTGAAGACACAGTTTTAACCACTGAAATCCTATTGACGGAAAATCTCCATGTAACAAATACAAGCCACGAAGATACTACAAAAATCACCGTTAATACAGAAAATACCGACATTAACAACCTCACTACAGATATTGTAAAAAGCGAACCCCAAAATGTATTTTCTGACACTTCAAAAATTCAAGAACAAAATCTGATTACCGAAAATACAGATATTATAAATAAACAGGAAATCAACGACACCATTTCAAAAATTTTACAGACTGTAAGTATTTCCGATGATTCAAAAATTTCGGATTTAAACAAGTCTTTTGATCAAATTAATAATGACATCCAATCTCTCCAAAACAAAAGAGAAAAAATAGAAAATGAATTAGCAAAAACAAATAATCGAAAAAAACAGGAAAAGCTCAGTCAAGAACTTGCAATTGTTGACAGACAAATCGTTGAAGAAATAATAAAGTTATCTCAGTGCAAAATCAACTTAATTGTTGAATTAGAAAAATCTCGAACTGCAACTGCTGATCCGCTTATCGAAAAACTAAAAACCGAACATAGCGAATTAAGAAACTCTATAATTTACTACTCAAATTTCTATTCAATTGATGAAATATCAGAAAAAAATGAAAGAGCAACCCTGCTGGAAAACGAAATTCTAAACTATTATTTTCAACAAAGCACAGATACTTTAATTGCTGAGCAAACACAACAAATAGCCTCTGCCGACAGTACCAAGAATCAGAATCCTCTAGAAATAATAAGTATAAATTACAACATTGAACCAACCAAGATTAAAAGACTTGATTACCTCGAAACAAAAATTCTCAATTATGATAATCAGATTGAAGACTTGTTAACAAAGAACAAATCCCTCGAAGAAAATGCAGCTTATACAAAAACTATTAAAGAACTCAAAAAAATACAGAAACAGATTGATAAAAACAACAAACAGTTGCTTAAAACTGCAAAATCAAATGCAAAATTAAAATCGGAATATTTAAGTTTAAAATATGATATATATTTAAACTACTATCAGCATAATTCATCAAAAATTACAGGAGATATTTCTTTTGTAGGTGATAGTTTGAAAAAATTATCTTATGAGGACTACCTCGAAAGTCTTGCCTTATTCGAAGTAATTGTAACATACAAAGGAAAATCAGCCAGTAAACAAACAATAAAAAAATTTATGAAGGCTGACAGTCTTGCCGATAATTCATTAAAACTTTTGCACAAATCAAATATGATTATAACTATTAACAATGAACAACATCCCGAAATAGTAGCATACCAGAACTTTAAAAACAAAAATCTAAATACCGAAATTTTAATAACAGAACCTCGGGCAGACAGCCTTGCTGTTAATCAAGGCACAATACTTTTAGAAACTCTAACTACCTACGATACAGTTTCCACAAAAATAAGTTCAGAAGAATTTGATTCAGAAATTGAAATAGATTTTAATGCTCCCGACCAAAATGCGACTTATTTAATCCCTTGTGAAAACTTGTGTTACAAAATTCAAATCGGAGCATTTTATCAAGAATTAAGCAAAGACAAACTGCCGCCAATAAGTCCGATTTATATTGAGAAAGTTCCCGACAGCAGATTGTTGCGATATCTGGTAGGTCATTTTCTGAGATACCAAAATGCGGTCAATTCGCTTCCAAAAGTCAGAAATCTTGGTTTTAACGATGCATTCATTGTTGCATATTATAAAGGAAAAAGAATACCGATTTACGAAGCCCGTCAACTCGAAGATCAAACAACTCTGATTGCTGAAAATAAAAATATTGAACAGCAAAATGCTGAAATTAACCCGGAAAACAGGAAACTTGCAACTCAAAACTTAACAGGCGAAGATAATGTTAACCTCAAAAACACAACCGGAATATTTTATTGTGTTCAGATTGGAGTTTTCCGAAACAGAGTAAGTTCAGAAAGATTATTCAATTTACATCCCATTATGTATGACGAATACAGACCCGGTCTTGTACGACACACTTTCGGAAAATATTATTCTTTACAAAAAGCCATTGAAGATCAAAATAAAATTCGAGCTTTAGGAATTCCCGATGCATTTGTGATAGCCTACAAAGACGGAGAAAAAATTGATTTGAATACTGCAGCGAGATTATTAGCTTTAGAAAATAATTTACCGCAAGACGAAATTTTAGTAAACCTTGATGTAAGACCGCAGAATATTCCTCAAAATCCTGTTCAAAATCAGGTAAATCAAACCCAGCCCGGACAAGCTGCCGAAAGCAATCAGAATCTATCAAAACCCGAGTATTACATTCAAATTGGAGCCTTCAGCAAAGAGCTTAATACTTTTATTGTTGATAATTTCAGAAAAATTGCCGGCAACAGTCAACTAATAAGCATAAAACAAAATAATCTCACAATATACAGAATCGGCAAATTCACCAAATATTCCGATGCTATGAATAAACTCACCGAAGTAAAACAATCCGGAATTAAAGATGCCTTCATAATAGCAACTATTGACGGCAGAAGAGTAGATATAAATACAGCTCGAGGCAGAGAATAAATTATAAAACTTAAATATTAATCTTATCCAGAGCCTGTTTCAAATCATCAATAATATCCTGACAATCCTCGATGCCAACAGAAAATCTTACCAGACCGTCGGTAATTCCGGCAGCTTCTCTGTCTTTTTTCGACAAAGCTGCATGAGTCATTGAAGCGGGATGCTGTATTAAAGATTCTACTCCACCGAGCGACACTGCAAGAAGGGCTAATTTTACGTTATTCATAAGAGTTTCTCCGGCATTATATCCGCCTTTAAGTTCAAAACTTATCATAGCACCAAAACCTGACATCTGAGATTTGGCAAGTTCGTATTGAGGATGAGATGGGAGTCCCGGATATTTTACCCATTCAACCTTTGGGTGTTTTTCAAGGAATTTTGCTACTTCCATTGCATTTTTTTCGGATCTTTCCATTCTGAGAGCCAGAGTTTTTACCCCCCGAATCACAAGATAAGCCTGATGCGGATCCATATTGCTCCCCATATACACCATAGTTTGACGAAGTTTCTTATACACTTCTTCGTCTTTTGCAATTAAAGCACCCCCAACCACATCAGCATGTCCGTTAATGAATTTTGTAATCGAATGTAGTACAATGTCAGCTCCTAAATCAAGAGGTTTTTGAAGATAAGGAGAACAAAATGTATTGTCAACGCAAACCAAAATTCCGTGTTTGTGAGCAAGTTCCGAAGCTTTTCGAATATCTGTCAAAGCCATTGTAGGATTTGTGGGTGTTTCAAGATATAAAAGTTTGGTATTTGGTTTTATTGCTTTCTCAATATTTTTAATATCTGAAGTGTCAACACAATCAAATTGAACGCCGAAATTTACATAATACTTTTCGAGGACAGCTCTTGAAGGTCCGTACATAGCATCGGTAGTAACTACATGAGCATCTTTACCGAGAATTGCCAAATATACTGCATTAACAGCACTCATCCCGCTTGAAAAAGCTATGCCTCTATATCCGTTTTCCAATTCTGCGAGTTTATCTTCCAGAGCATTTATTGTAGGATTACCAATTCGAGTATAAATATATCCAGGATCAATTCCCGCAAAACAATCAGCTCCGTGTTTCGCATCTCTGAATTTAAAAGTTGAAGTTTGATAAATCGGAGTTACTGCTGATCCATAAGCATCTTCAAAATCTCCTGCGTGAACTAATTTGGTATTAAAACCTTTACTGCGAGTTTCCATTATAAATTTTTTAAGTAATTATTAATTTAATTTTGTCGCAAAGTTATAAAAGTTGTTTTAAAATTTAATTGATTTAAAATTATGTCAGAAAAAATAAAAATATGTCCTAACTGCGGAATAAAATTTTCGTGTTTACATTCATGTGATTGCTGGTGTGTTAAAATACGCATCAGTAAAGAGCTTTCCGAATATTTACGTTCCAGATTTACTGATTGTATTTGCGAAGATTGCTTAAGATATTTTGAGCAAAACGAAAAAAATATTTTGTCGGATAGATAAAATTATTTATTTTTGTAGCACATAATAAATCGGTACCTTGGCCGAGTGGCTAGGCATCGGTCTGCAAAACCGACTACGGCGGTTCGACTCCGCCAGGTACCTCAAAAAACACTGCTACTGCGGTGTTTTTTTATTTATCTTCAAAATCCCCTTCGTCAAAGTCTTCAGGCAAATCGCTGTCATCATCAGCATCTTCAATCACGTCTTTTGAATGAGTGTCATATAAATCTCTTACCTGACGATAAACTTTTAAAGCTCTTTCAAAATCTTTCTGTAAAACCAGAACTTTCACACCATCCACCAGACTAAATGCAGATTCTGTAGTTACAATACAATCAATACCTTCTTCCTGAAGTCGTGCTTTCAAAATTTCGGCTCTGTAGGGATAGCGATACTTTACTAATGTTACTATTTTATCTTCCATAACAAATAAATTTATACTGTAAATATAGTTATAAATCTAATAAAAAACAACTTGTTCAAAAACATTTGTTAATATTGCAAAAACTTTTGTGAAAATGAAAAAATACACCGACTTTTTAGTTATCGGGAGCGGAATAGCAGGATTGTTTTATGCACACAAAGTTAGTCGCTATGGTAAGGTAGCCATTATTTGTAAAACAAAAATTGATGATACCACAACCGTTAAAGCTCAAGGTGGTATTGCATCCGTAATGTATGACACAGACTCTTTCGACAAGCATATTGAAGACACGCTTAAAGCCGGAGTCGGAATTAACGACCGGAAAGTTGTAGAAACTGTAATAAAAGAAGGTCCAACAAGAATTCTCGATTTAATCAGTATCGGAACTCATTTTGATAAAAATTCAAAAGGAGAATTCGATTTGCACAAAGAAGGAGGACATTCCGAAAATCGTATTTTGCATTATAAAGATAAAACCGGAGAAGAAATTCAACGAGCTTTAATCAATGAAATAAAAAACAATCCTAATATTGAAATTTACGAAAACCATTTTGCAATTGACATTATCACTCAACATCACATAGGAATAGAAGTTACCCGTCGCACCCCGGACATCAAATGTTTTGGAGCATATATTTTTGATGAAAAGAACAGGAAAGTATTTAATTTTCTTGCTAAAAAAGTTATGTTAGCTACCGGAGGAGCCGGGAACGTTTACCTCAATACAACAAACCCGCCGTCAATTACAGGAGATGGAATTGCAATGGTTTACAGAGCAAAAGGTCTTGTAAAGGATATGGAATTTGTGCAATTTCACCCAACGGCTTTATATAATCCATCCGAAAAACCGGCATTTTTAATTACAGAAGCTCTTAGAGGAGCCGGAGCTATATTAAGAAATTATAAAAATGAAGATTTCTGTTTAAAATACCATCCATCAGGTTCTTTAGCTCCCAGAGACATTGTTGCAAGAGCAATTGATACTGAAATGAAATTATCCGGGCAGGACTACGTTTTCCTTGATGCTCGTCATCTTAGCAAAAACGAATTGCTGGCAAAGTTTCCTACAATTTATGCTAAATGTATAGAAATTGGTATAAATATTACCAAAGATATGATACCTGTAACCCCTGCAGCTCATTATTTATGTGGAGGAGTAAAAACTAACATTAATGGACGTACTTCAATAATCAACCTCTATGCTGCAGGCGAAACGGCTTGTACCGGTCTTCACGGAGCAAACAGGCTTGCATCAAATTCTTTGCTCGAAGCTGTTGTATTTGCTCACAGAGCTGCAGAAGATTCAAAAACCATTCCCGAAAGCTTCGATGATATTTACAACAAATTTCCACTCTGGGATGATAATGGCATTATAGAAAACGAGGAATTAAGCTTAGTTTCGAACTCATTGAAAGAAGTTCAGACTATAATGAGTAACTATGTTGGGATTGTGAGATCGAATTTAAGACTAAAGAGAGCTTTCGACCGATTGGAAATTATATATCGCGAAACCGAAGAACTATACAAAAAATCTAAAATCACAGTAAGCATTTGTGAACTTAGAAACATTATCAACGTTGCATACCTTATTATAAGAATGGCACAGGAAAGAAAAGAATCCATAGGATTACATTATAATCAGGATTTTATAAATAAAATGCAACCATAAGTATAATTTTTAAATCTAATTACTGATTATAAAAAAAAAAAATTTTTACTTTGTTATGAATTATTAAACCTTAATGTAGATTTATGAAAAATTTGTTATTTTTTGTTTGCTTTATTTTCGTGAGCAATTTGATAATTGCAGGATTTGTACCCCGCAAAGAAGCTGAAATGGCAGCTAAAAGCCATTACTATCAAAGCATTAACAATATCGAACAAAAATCCTGGAATGATATCAGGCTAATCTGTTTGTTTGATCCTGTTCAAAACAGTGAATACAATTTTTATGTATTCAACATCAATGGTGATGAAGGCTATGTAATTGTAAGTTCGGAAGATCAAATTCAGCCAATTCTGGCATACTCTTTCGAAGGAGGCTTTAATCATAATAATATGTCGCCAGGGCAAAAAGAATTTTTAAAGTATTTTGAAGATTGCATAGATTATGCTTCAAAAAATATTCTTGAAGAAAACATTAAAGTTCGCTCAGAATGGGAAGAGTTGCTCAGTTATACTCCGGATAAAGCAATAAAACAAAAAACTACCAGTCCGAATTTATTGAAAAACATAAATTGGAATCAGCTTTATCCATACAACATTAATTGTCCTGAAGATCCACAAGCCTACGGAGGCAGAGTTCCGGTTGGATGTGTCGCAACTGCAATGCTTCAAGTAATGAAGTATTACAACTGGCCTCCATCAGGAGAAGGCTCAAAAACTCACTATTCTTGGTTTAATGGAGGATACGGTAATATTACGGTAAACTTTGCTCAACAAACTTACGACTGGTATTCAATACCCAACACGGCCTCATCTTATGCCAATCCGGAATTAGGAAAAATAAATTTACATGCCGGTGTAGCTGTTTCTATGTACTGGGGACCTGATGGTTCTGCAAGTACAACAGATAAAATTGCAACTGCTTTAAAAACATATTTTAAATATTCTTCATCAACACAGTATGTTCAAAAATCCAGCTATTCAGAGACTGCTTGGAAAAACTTGATTAGATCACAAATTGATGATAAAAAACCTGTTGTATATTCAGGTAATTCAACAACTACTGGACATGCTTGGAATTGCGATGGATATCAAGACGAGGATTATTTCCACATGAACTGGGGTTGGGGTGGAGCCGGAAATGGGTACTATACTCTTAATAATCTCACATCAACTGCCACTCCAGGTGGTCCGGAAAATAACTTTAACTTAAATAACGACATGGTAATAAATATTTACCCACGTGATGCTTATCCAACATATTGTACAGGGATTAAAACAATTACCGGACTCGAAGGTTCATTTGACGATGGCAGTTCAATAAACGATTATCAGGCAAATGCAAATTGCACTTACGTTCTTAATCCAACTTGTGGGGCTTCGGTTCAAGTAAAATTCAATGATTTCGACCTCGGGGACGGCGATTATGTTAGACTTTATGACGGAGATGAAAATTCAACCATTTTAATTGCAAGTTTTGATAAAACCAATACTCCGGGAACAAACCTTTATTATGGAACTCGTGGGGCTTTGACCATCAAGTTTAACACTAATGCAAGTTCACAGGCTGCAGGTTGGAACATTGATTATTCAGTGAAGAACTGTAGAATCAACAGTGTTTTTACAGAACCCACTGCAACATTTGATGATGGCAGCGGTCCTTGCGAATATGCAAATTCCACAGTGTGTTCATGGATAATTCAACCTGAAGGGGCCTCTACTATATATATAAATTTCAACAGTTTCAACTTAGCAGATAATACTGACTTTGTTAAAATTTTTAAAGACGCTCAACAAACTGCTAATTTGCTTTATACATTAAAGAAAGACACTCCGCCTTCAGGAACTTATACTATTCCTAGTGGAGTTGCTGTTGTTCAGTTTTTCTCAAATGCTTCTGGAACTGCTGATGGATGGTCTTTAACTTACACAACAAATCTTACTGAAATTGAGAAAAATCTCATATTCACAGATTTCTCAATCATTCCAAATCCCGGAGATTTGAATTCCAGACTTAATATTTCAGCTGCTAAAAATGCATCTGCTAAGATCTCAATTACTAACATGCTTGGCGAAGTTTTGGCACTTAAAGAAGTTCAACTGAACGAAGGCATGAATGAATATCACATTAACGATATTACCAATCAGTTAACTAATTCAGGAATTTACTTCATAAATATCGAAACAGATGGTAATGTTCTAACCAGAAAATTTATGATTTTCTAATAAAAAATATACTCATAAAATTTAATTTCATCGAGGGAATGCTCTTCAAGAGTGTTCCCTTTTTCGTCACGGATTATTTTCTTTTGCGACAATTCTATTCCAGCAGAATTTATATATTTTTCGATAACAACATTAGGTTCGGGATATTCCAATAATATTTTTTCACCAGACATCATTGATTGAGAAATGGGATTTTCATTTTCGTCAAACTCGATTTTCACCCAATCAATTATCTGATCTCGAGAATTAGTAACTTTCAGTGCAGAAATTTTTCCGGAAGGAGTGTAAAAATAATAATGGCATTTCTCAAGTTTATTGTTTAAATCATATTCTTCTTTTAAAATTAACTTTCCGTCATCATCAAATTTGTTTACAAATTTTTCTGTAATGTTTTCCATGTCGTCTCTAACAATCTTGCTCAAAATATTTCCGTTAGTATCGAAACAAATCTCTGTTGTTTCTTCTATTTCCCCATCTTCATCAAACTGTGTAATGAAAAGAATATTGTCTTTTCTTTCATATTTTAAAACTGAAAAACCCGCCTCCCCATAATCAATCATTTCTTCAATAAGTTTGCCCGTGGCAGAATCGTATTTATATTCTTTGGTTTCATTATAATCCTGTTCAAAATCAGAAATTGACTCTTTTATTATTTTGTCGTTATCATCAAATACAAATTCCTGAGAATAAGTAATATTTCCATCTTCGTCATAATTTTTTGAAGAAATTAAATTCCCGTTTAAATCATACTCTTTAAGATATGTTACACGTTTAGCTTCTGCATTGATAGAAGGAGCTACGTAAATTTTTACATAATGAATCTTTTCCATATTGGTAAAATGTTGGTTTTATAATTAAAAACTATTAAACTTGCAAAAAAATAAAACATTGAACGAAAAACAAAAATATAATTTCTTTTTTATCATAAATCCAAACGCCGGAAAAGAAGAAGCAAAGCATAAGTGGCCTTTGATTGAAAGAATTCTGGGACAAAAAAACATAAAGTATTCTTTTGCTTTTACCGAAAAGCAAGGTGACGCAGAAAAAATTACAATCGAAAAAATTTCCGAAGGATTTCGATATTTTGTTGTTGTTGGTGGAGATGGAACTCTTAATGAAGTTGTGAACGGAATTTTCAAGCAAAATTCAGAAGCATATTCAGAAATACATTTAGGACTAATACAAATGGGAACAGGCAATGACTGGTCTCGCTATTACGGATTTAAAAACGACATTGAAAATTCTGTTAAAAGAATTGAAAATATCAATATAAAACAACAGGATGTTGGAAAGATTATTTTTAATGATAATGGAGAGTCAAAAGAAGCCTATTTTATAAATGTTGCAGGATTATGTTTTGATGCGGTGGTTGTTAAGGCAACGAATGCTATGAAAGAACGCGGACAAAGAACAAAATCTGCCTATCTTATTGCACTGCTGAGTTCTCTTATAAAATACAAACCCTGGGATTTGAAAATTAAGATAAACGGCACGGAATTATGTGGTAAATTTCTTTCTATCAGTATTGGCAACGGAAAATATTCCGGAGGTGGCATGATGCAAACTCCTGATGCCATTATTGATGATGGAATGCTTGATGTTACGATTTACGAAGATATGCCAAAATCAAAGGTTGTAAAAAATGTAAAAAAACTATATGATGGTACTGTAACTAAAGTTTCGGGAGTTAAAACTTTCAGGTGTAAAACACTTCAAATCGAAAATTTAAACCCTCAATCAGTAATATTTGCCGAAACCGATGGAGAAATTATTGGCAACGGTCCTTACACCATAACCGTTATGCATAAGGTTTTGAATATATTATCCTGAGTCAATTAGACCTAAAAATTACTTTTTACAATTTTGTTCAAAGAAACGCCGTGAACGGGGATATCCTAAAGATAAAGCTGTTTCAAAATCGCTACAAGCTTTTTCGTTTTCTCCTATACTAAGGTAAAGACTTCCTCGGTTATGATATGCAAGAGCAAAGTTTTTATCATACATTATTGCAAAAGAATAATCAGCAATAGCACCTTTTGTATCACCTGCTCTTTCTTTTACAACAGCTCTTGAATTGAAATTTTTGGCATTAAACGGATCGTTTTTTATTATTTCGTCATAAACTTTAATTGCCTCCCAATATTTTTCAACGGCAATAAGTTGGTTAGCTTTAACAACAAGTTCATCATTGTTTTGGGAAAACAAAGATTTATTGAGGACAAGAATTATTATAAAAACTATTAATTTTATAATTTTCATAATTCTACAATTAAGAACCCCAAGACTCCCTGTCTAAACTACGATAGTGAATAGCCTCTGCTAGATGCTGAGGTTTAATATCTTCGCTGTTATCGAGGTCTGCAATAGTACGAGCCACTTTAATTATTCGGTCATAAGCTCTTGCCGAAAGATCTAATTTTTCCATGGCATTTTTCAAAAGCATCAAGCCGGTTTGATCAAGAACGCAAAATTCTTTAATCATTGATGAATTCATCTGAGCATTGCAATAAACATTTTTCTTGTTTTTAAATCTTTCGAGCTGTATCTGGCGAGCTGCAATAACTCTTTTTCTTATTTCACTGCTTTTTTCTCCTTGTCTTATTGTTGAAAGTTCGTTAAATTCGACCGGAGTAACCTCCAGATGAATGTCTATTCTATCGAGAAGAGGTCCTGAAATACGATTGAGGTATTTTTGCACGTTTGCACTTGTGCACATACATTGCTTAGTTGGATGATTATAAAAACCGCACGGACATGGATTCATGGAAGCAACGAGCATAAAACTTGCAGGATATTCAACCGAAAATTTTGCTCTGGAGATTGTTACAATTCTATCTTCAAGCGGTTGGCGTAAAACTTCGAGAACAGTTCTTTTAAATTCCGGCAATTCATCGAGAAAAAGTACACCGTTATGAGCCAGCGAAATTTCGCCGGGCTGTGGAAAAGTTCCGCCGCCAACCAAAGCAACATCAGATATTGTATGATGAGGATTTCTGAAAGGGCGATGAATTAATAAGGACACTTCACCATTAGTTTTTCCGGCAACGGAATGAATTTTTGTTGTCTCAATAGCTTCTTCGATGCTAAGAGGCGGCAAAATACCAGGAATACGTTTAGCAAGCATTGTTTTTCCTGAGCCGGGAGGACCAATCATTATAATATTGTGACCACCTGCAGCAGCAACTTCCAGAGCTCGTTTTACATTCTCCTGCCCTTTTACATCGGCAAAATCAAATTCATAATTATCAACAGATTTTAAAAATTCATCTTCGATATTCAATTCAACTTTTGATATTTGAGTTTCATTATTTAAAAACTCAATTAGTTCCCTTATGTGGCTTACTCCATAAACATCAATTCCTTCAACAACAGCAGCCTCATAAGTGTTTTCAATCGGCAGAATTATTGCTTTAAATCCAGCTTCCCGAGCATTAACTGCAATCGGAAGAGCACCTTTTACAGGTTTAACCTCACCATCCAGAGATAATTCTCCCATTATAATAAAATCCGAAAGTCTCTCGGAATTTATTTGTTCGGATGCAGCCAATATTCCTGTAGCTATTGGTAAATCGTAAGCCGATCCTTCTTTACGCATATCGGCAGGAGCCATATTAATCACTATCTTTTTTCCAGGCCACTTATAACCGTTAGTATTAATTGCACTGATAATTCTTTGATGACTCTCTTTTATTGCAGAATCCGGTAATCCAACAAGATAAAAATTTATCCCCTGGCTAATATTAACCTCAATGGTTATTGTTCTGGCCTCAATACCATCAACCGCCGATCCGAATACTTTTACGAGCATTTATTACTATCTTTCTGAATATCAAAAATACAAAATATATTCGTAAATAAAAATCAAAAAAGGTACAATCTTTTATTGATAACTAAATTTAAAGGTATTATATTTGTTGAACATAACAAAAATTTTTAAGTCATGAAAAAATTATTGATTTTAATTGCTGTTCTTTCATTTATAAAGTTAATATGTTTTGGACAAGAAAAGAAAGAATATAAAATTTCGGGAATAGCCTTTTATAATATAGAAAATCTTTTTGACACCATTCCCGGAGATAATGACAGAGATTTTACACCTGAAAGCAAGAAAAATTACAATACCGAAAAGTATTTTCACAAAATAAACAATATGGCTTATGTCATTAGCCAACTTTGTATGGAAGAAACAGGATTTCCCCCTTTTATTGTTGGTCTTTGCGAAATTGAAAACCGATCAGTTCTCGAAGATTTAGTAAAATCAGAAAATATTGCCAGATACAATTATCAAATAATTCACGAAGACGGTCCCGACCATAGAGGAGTAGATGTTGCATTGCTTTATATTCCGGGAATTTTTGTTCCGGAAAATGTAAAAACCTATTCAGTTAAAGACCCTGAAAATCCAAGTTGGACAACAAGAGATCAATTGTTGGTTTCGGGAAATTTTGACGGAGAAAAAATGCACTTTATCGTTATACACTGGCCATCACGCCGAGGAGGACAAAAAGCCAGCGAACCTAAAAGAATTCTGGCAGCAAACGTAACCCGACACATCGTTGATTCCATTCTTGAACTTGATGCAAACTCAAAAGTTTTTATTATGGGCGACTTTAACGATGATCCTATTAATAAGTCAATAAAAACCATTTTAAAAACTAAAAGCAAAAAAGAAGAAGTTGTTTTGCCTTATTTATACAATCCAATGGAAAAAATGTATAAAGACGGAATTGGATCACTCGCATATCAGGACAAATGGAACTTGTTTGATCAAATTATTATTACTCCAGCATTATTGTCAAAAGATAAATCAAGCTATGTTTATTATCAGTCCGGAATTTTCAATAAATCTTTTCTGATGCAAGCAGAAGGAAGATTTAAAGGATATCCGTTTAGAACTTATGTGGGCGACACTTTTATGGGAGGTTACAGCGACCACTTTCCAGCTTACATGCTTATTGTAAAAGAGAAAAAATAACCCCTTAAATATATATGATAAAGTTTATTGGCAAAGAAGAAACAGGTCAAAGTTTTCACACTTTTGTTTTTGAATGCGAATCAGATCAGGAACTTGCTAATCATGTATCGGGAACTTTTCTAAAAAGAGGATACAAACTCAAAGGAAACAGTTATGAAGGAAGTTATGAAAAAGGAGACCGCACTTTAAGACTACTCTTTGGTGCTTTTGTTAAATATTTTAAGTTTAAAATAAAAATCGAGAATAACAAACTACACATACACAAAGAAAGCAGCGGAATGTCAGGCGGCTTAATTGGAATGAATCAGGTTAATAAAGAATTTGATGCTATTGTTCAAGAATTAACTAAAATCTGAAAATGAGTGTTTTTTTAGAAATTGCGAGCATAATACAAAATTCAAAGTTTCTAACGGTTTTTACCGGAGCAGGTATTTCCAGAGAAAGCGGTATTCCTGTTTTTAGAGGAAATGACGGAATATATTCAAAATATGATCAATCATTGCTGACTATCAGCTCATATCTTAATAATACAGAGAAATCATGGAAAGCCGTAAAAGAAATTTTTTATGATTTTTTTATTGAATCAA
The DNA here is from genome assembly GCA_937982115.1 of uncultured Bacteroidales bacterium. Lineage (GTDB taxonomy): Bacteria > Bacteroidota > Bacteroidia > Bacteroidales > ML635J-15 > Bact-19. The sequence continues at coordinate 28,613 of CALJNE010000029.1, forward strand.
AACCCAATACAGCTCATTATGTTTTAGCTTCATGGGAAGAGAAAGGAATTCTGAAATATATCATTACACAAAACATTGACAACCTGCATCAAGAGGCAGGAAGTAAAAATGTAATTGAATATCACGGCACAAAAGAAACATTCACCTGTTTAAATTGCGGGACAAAGTTCAGCCTTGGTGATTTAGTTCTGAATGACAATCCTCCCGAATGTAAAAAATGTAAAGGAATACTTAAACCTGATATTGTTTTTTTCGGAGAATCAATTCCACAAGATGCTGCAGAAAAATCATATAATTATGCAAAAATGTCGGATGTTCAGCTAATCATTGGAACTACAGGAACAGTACAGCCGGCATCATATATCCCCAAATATGCTAAATCTGCAGGTGCAATTATTATTGAAATAAATCCCGAACCATCTGCATATACTGATAAAATTTCGGATTATTATTTGCCTTATTCAGCCAGTGAAGCCCTATCCAGAATCAATGAGCACATTAAATAATCGTTTATGAAAATAATATTTCCTGAACCAATTGGTGTGGATGCATCAAGCTTAGAAAAACTACAACAAGAACTCCAAACCGCAGGTTACTCAATGGAATTTTTTAAGGATAAACCAACAAACGATATTGAGTTATTAAACAGAATTAAAAATGCCGAAATTGTATGCTTGAGTAATATTCCTTTAAAAAAAGAGGTTTTGTCTTGTTGTAAGGAATTGAAATTTTTGAATATAGCTTTTACCGGAACCGACCATATTGACCTTAATTACTGTAAAGAAAACAATATAAAAGTAAGCAATGCTGCAGGATATTCTACCGAAGCAGTTGCCGAATTATGTGTTGGTGCTGCAATTTCACTTTATAGAAATTTTTTAAAAAACCATGAACTTACAAAAAATCTTGAGGGAGTAAGTAAATCTCCTATTGGTTTTGAGCTTAATGCTAAGATTGTGGGAATTGTAGGAACAGGCAAAATTGGGAAAAGAACAGCAGAAATTTTTAAAGCCTTTAATTGTAAAATACTAGGCTACAATAGAACTGCAAAATATCCGGAAATTTTTGAGTACGTTGATTTAGAAACTTTATTAAAAAACTCCGATATTATTTCTATTCATTTACCGCTTAACGATGATACAAAAGGATTGATAAATGCCGACGTTTTATCAAAAATGAAAAAATCAGCAATACTTATAAATGCTGCTCGAGGTAATATAATTGACTATTATTATCTTGCTGAGATGTTAAATGCAGAGAAAATTTCTGGAGCAGCAATAGATGTTTATGAATATGAACCTCCTCTGCAATCGGATCATCCTTTACTAACAGCAAAAAATGTATTATTGCTTCCACATATAGGCTATTATACACAAGAAGCAATGAATAAACGATTCGAAATAGTTAGGAACAATTTGTTTTCTTATTTGAGGGGAGAATTTATTAACAGGATAGTTTAAACTTTTCCCGAAAAATTTTTAATGCGATAGCTGAGGCATTTTGTTCGGCTTCTTTTTTAGACCAGCCTTTACCACTGCACAAAAATTTTTTATCCAAACAAATTTCACAAAGGAAATGCTGTATCTTCTCGTTAGCTTCACAATTTTCAAAAGTATTAAAACTCAGGTTAAGTCTATGTTTTTGAATTAGTTGTAAAAGAGATGATTTATAATCTTTATTCTTATCCTTAACATTTTCAAGGTTAGAATAATCATTAATAACTCTGGATAGAAATTTATAACAATATTTATACCCTCTGTCAAAATAAATTGCTCCCACAAGAGCTTCAAAAGCATTTCCGTCAATGAATTTATAGCTCGAACCTTTGATTTCTCTGTAGTTTATAATTTTTCTTAATTTTAATTTGCAAGCAATATTATTGAGGTTTTCTCTGCAGATAATTCTGGATCTGTAAATTGACAATTTTCCTTCATCGGCATCAGGATAGGTTTTATAGATTAAATCACTGACAACTGCAGAAATAATTGCATCACCGACAAATTCGAGTCTTTCGTTATTAATTTTATGACCGTTTTTGGTAATGTTTGCCGAAGAATGTGAGAATGCGTTATTATAAATTTCGATTTTATGAGGAGAAAATCCTAAAATTGATTTGAGTTTTTTTCTATTCTTTTTATCGGCTGAATTGCTGAAGATTGCAGGAAAGTACATGCAAGTGAGTTATTCAGCTTTTTTGAATACTACACAAGTATTATGACCACCAAAACCAAAAGTATTGCTCATTGCAACATTAACTTTTCTTTTTTGAGCTTTATGAAGAGTTAGATTAAGTTTTGGGTCAATGTTTTCATCAACTTTTTGGTGATTAATTGTTGGAGGAACAATATCATCTTTAATTGAAAGTACAGTAAATGTTGCTTCCATCGCTCCTGCAGCACCAAGTAAATGTCCAACTATGGATTTAGTGGAACTGATATTAAGATTATAAGCATGTTCACCGAAAACGCTCAATACAGCTTTTAATTCAGCGATGTCACCGAGTGGTGTGGCAGTACCGTGAACATTAATATAATCAACATCTTCCGGTTTTAGTCCTGCATCTTTAAGAGCATTTTTCATTACTAATGCTGCACCAAGCCCTTCGGGATGAGGAGCTGTTAAATGGTATGCATCAGCAGATAAGCCCCCGCCGACCATTTCGGCATATATTTTTGCACCTCTTGCCTTTGCGTGTTCGTATTCTTCGAGAATTATTCCCGAGCCGCCTTCGCCCATAACGAATCCGTCTCTGGTAGCACAGAAAGGACGAGAAGCTGTTTTATATTCTTCGTTATTTGTTGATATTGCCATCATTGCTTGAAAACCTCCCATACCGATTTCATTTATTGAAGCTTCGCTACCGCCGGCAACTATGGCATCAGCCATGCCTAGTCTAATTAAGTTATACGCATCAATAAGAGCATTTGATGATGAAGCACAAGCAGCTACAGTACAATAATTAGGTCCCATGAAACCGTATTTCATGGAAATATGACCTGCCGCAATATCAGAAATGATTTTTGGAATAAAGAAAGGACTAAATCGAGGATTATAATTACCCTCGATATAGCCTTTAACTTCTTGATAAAAAGTTTCTACACCGCCAATTCCGGATGACCAAATAACTCCGACGCGGGTTTTATCAATGTCTTCAGCATCAAGACCGGCATCTTTAACAGCTTCATCAGCAGCTATCATAGCAAACTGTGTGAAACGATCTATTTTTCTGGCCTCCTTTCTGTCGAAATAATTGGCTGGGTCATAATTTTTTACTTCACAAGCAAATTTTGTTTTAAAATTTGTTGTATCATACAGAGTAATTAAATCAATACCGGAAACACCATTTACAACATTTTCCCAGGTTTCTTTTGCATTTAAGCCTACCGGTGATATTGTACCGATACCTGTTACAACTACTCTGCGTAAATTCATACAACAAATTTTAAGTTAAACAAAAATTACTTTGCGTTTTCTTCCATGTACTTAATTGCATCACCTACTGTAGTGATTTTTTCTGCATCTTGATCTGAGATGCTGATTTCGAATTCTTTTTCGAACTCCATGATAAGTTCTACAGTGTCCAATGAATCTGCACCTAAATCGTTGGTGAAACTTGCTTCCATAGTAACTTCGGATTCATCAACTCCGAGTTTATCAACGATAATACGTTTTACTCTACTTGCAATGTCTGACATAACTCAAAATTTAAGTTAATAATTATTTTTTTACTAAATTTGCCGTGCAAAATAACAAAATTGTTTCGGTATAGTCAAATATTTTTAACATTTTTTATTAACATATAAATTATGTCTCTGATTTTCAAATAATTATAATACAAATAAATTAAAAATGATTGATAAAAATATTGTAATATTCGCCTCAGGATCAGGCAGCAATGCAGAAAACATTGCAAAATATTTTGAGAAATCTAGCAATGTAAAAATAAAAGCAATTTTTTGTAACAAACCTGATGCTTATGTTTTGCAACGTGCAAAAAATTTGAATATTGAAAGTTTTTTATTTAACAAAGAAGATTTTTACAATTCCGAAAAAGTTCTCAATAAATTAAAAGAAATAAAACCCGATTTAATTGTACTTGCAGGGTTTTTATGGTTAATTCCGGAAAATATAATAAATGAATATAGAGGTAAAATAATAAACATTCACCCGGCATTGCTACCAAAATTTGGAGGTAAAGGGATGTTCGGAGAAAATGTTCACAGAGCAGTTTTTGAAAATAAAGAAACTAAAACCGGCATAACAATACATTATGTTAATGAGAAATATGATGAAGGAGACATCATTTTTCAAGCTGAAACAAAAATTGACGAGCACGATACTCCTCAATCAATTGCTGAAAAAGTTCACGCATTGGAATATAAATTCTTTCCAAAAATTATTGAAGAATTATTAAATTTGTAAAAATTACAAAAATGAAATACATCTGGCTTTTTATCTTAGTTTTTAGTTTTTATGTTTCTTTTTCTCAAATTCCTGCCGGATATTATGATTTAGCGAACGGATTAACAGGAGAAGAATTAAGAACTGCACTGCATCAAATAATTAAAAGTCCGCAGGTAACTTCATACAGCGGACTCTGGACAGCTTTTCAAAGCACAGATAAAAAACCTAACGGTAAAGTTTGGGATATGTATTCCGATATACCGGATGGAACTCCTGCTTATGAATATACTTTTGTCGTTAATCAATGTGGAAATTACACTTCAGAAGGGCAATGCTACAATAGAGAACACTCTGTTCCGGCAAGTTGGTTTAATGATGCATCCCCAATGTACAGTGATTTATTTCACTTATATCCGACTGATGGTTACGTAAACAATCGCAGAGCAAATTATCCTTTTGGTAATGTCGCATCGCCTACCTGGACCTCAACTAATGGAAGTAAACTTGGGAGTTCTGCAGTTCCGGGTTATACAGGTACAGTTTTTGAACCCATTGATGCTTACAAAGGAGATTTCGCTCGCACCTATTTTTATATGGTAACATGTTACATGGATAAAGTTCAAAATTGGTCGAGTCCGATGTTTTCCGGGAACAATCTTTCAACATGGGCAATAAATATGCTTTTGCAATGGCATGAATCCGACCCTGTATCAGAAAAGGAAATAAACCGTAACAATGCAGTTTATCAGATTCAACACAATCGCAATCCATACATTGATAATCCCGAATGGGTATTGGCCGTTTGGGACCCAAACTATGTACCATCAAAATTACCGAACAGTAATATATCTTATTTTTCTCTATATCCCAATCCTTTCACAAATAATATTAAAGTAAATTCTACAGAAAGATTAGAAACAAGTAAAATATTGAAAATAGAAATTTTAAATATTTCGGGACAATGTTTAAAATCCGTTGTGACAAGTGATTTCTCTCGAGAATTAAACATTGACACAAATGAATTACCGGAAGGATTTTATATTTTAAAAATTATAGGCTCCAATTTTGAACAAAATTTCAGAATCGTAAAAGTTATACAAAATTAAAAAAGCTGCCTTATTCAGACAGCTCTTAGAAATTTAATTACATCATATTTATTCTTTTTTATCTTCACTCGTTTTAGAAGAACAGCAAGATTTATTAGAGGTTGATGTATTTCCGCCACAACCGGAAGCCGAATTTTTATCCGAACAACAGGTTTTACGTGTGTTTGTGTATGTAGGAGAATAAATTTTTGCCTCGTAACCTATTTCTGCTAATGAAGCAATTATTCTATCAACATTTGTTTTATCATTGCGATATTGAACATAAATTATTCCGGTTTCATAATCAGCTGTTGCATACTTTACTCCTTTTGTAAAAGCAAGCTGCTTTTTAATTTTCAAAGCGCAATCCGAACAATGCATCTTGGCAGTAAGACGAACTTCAGATATTTTAGAGTCCTCGTCTTGAACGGATTTTTGAGCAAAAAGAAACTGTCCACTAACTAAAATAAAACTAATAACTAAAACTAATAAATTTTTCATAATTTTAAATTTTTACGAATTAAACGATTTTTTATTAAATGCAAACCTTATTCCAAGATAAAATTTTCGACCATGTACCGGTCCCCATATTAAAGAGGAATCGAAATCTTCACCAAATGGCATATCGGCAGACATCACAGGATGCTTTTGAGTGAAATTTGTAATGTTTTCGCAACCCGTATAAATTTCCCAATGTTTAAAATACTTCGTAATTTGAGCATTGAGAATGGTGTACGCAGGAAAAGTAGTCCATGAAACATCTCCGATGTGCATTTTGGGGACTCTGCCCGAACCATTAAACTGAGCAGTAAAATCAAATTGCCATCTCTCCATTGGAGTTTTGTATGAGAAGTTAAGCAGTCCCTTATAACGGGAATTAAGCGGAACTTCGAGTAAATTACCTGCAATTGTCTGTTTTACATCATTGTAGCGAAAAGCAAGAGTCAAATCAAATCCCTCAAAAAGAGTGTAATATGCTTCAGTTTGAAAAACGTTTGAATAAGATTTCCCTTCGAGAGCATAAAATGTAACCTGACGAGGTGTTTCGAAATCAACAACAACCTGATTTATAAAATCTGTGCGATAAACTTCTGTTTGCAATGTTATGTCGCGTTTCCCGATGGGAATGTAAAACGTCAGACTAGTTCCGTAATTCCAGGCTTCTTCCAGTCCCAATTGCCCAACTACAATAATATTTCTTGATGAAGCAAAAAGGAATGAATTTTCAGCATAAACATAAGGAGTTCGATAAGCTTTTCCGGCAGAAAATTTCCAAATTACATTACCTGTCAGATTATATTTAACATTAAGGCGAGGAGTAACTAAAAATCCGAAATTATTATGGTAATCTCCGCGAATTCCGGCAATTAAACTAATTTTTTCAAATAAATGTCCTGTATATTGAAAGTATGTTCCGGGAACAATTTCAATTTTTCTTTCACCTATTATATTAATAGTAGAGTCATTTAAGTTTTGCGTTAAATTCTCAAACTTAAAACTTAAACCTGCGTTATATTTATGTTCCGCATTTGCATCAAAAGCAGATTGCCAGAATAAGTTAGAATAAAAACTATGTTGTTTTGCCCTAAATTCTTTACGTCCGTAATAAGAATCCTGATCATGCAGAGTATAATTCATAATCATCGCAAGGCTATTATTTTTGTTTTCAGGGAACACATATCCCGTTTTAGAAAAAGCCTCCAGACGATGAGTTTTTATGAATATTCCATAGTAAGGTGAATTTAAAAAGTCGGAATTAAAAACATGAGATTTTTGCCCGCCTTTTCTTTCTTCGTTAATATACTTAATTCCTGTTTTCAAAGTAAGATTCTTATGGAACAAATCCCACCTATTGAAGAAATTGTATTGGTCAATTAAAGGAAAGTCAACAAATCCATCATTATTGTGATCAATTGGTAAGAAATCTTTTCCCACATGAGCGAACAACATCGTACTTAATTTATCATTTAATTTATAGCGGGCATCAATATTAGTTTCGGATTTTCCCGAGGAGCTGAAAAATTGATTTACAAAAAGATCATCTGTTTTTAGAGGCTTTTTATATTCAACATTAATTTGTCCGGTAATAGCTTCGTAGCCGTTTATCACAGTTGATGCTCCTTTAGAAATCTGAATTGCTTCCATCCATGGACCCGGGATATATGTTAAAGCATAAGGCTGAGATATCCCATAGAAGTTTGGAAAATTCTCAGTCATAATTTGAACGTACTTACCTGCTAATCCCAACAGTTTAATTTGTTTTGCTCCGGTTATGGCATCATTGTAGTTAGCATCCACCGAAGCATTAGTTTCAAAACTTTCAGACAAATTACAACAAGCCGCCTTGCACAATTCTGCTCCTGTTATGGTCTGTATATTACCGGTTTCCATTTTTGAATAAAAAGTACTTGTCTGTCTTTCCACAACATTAATTTCGCTTAATACTTCTCCGGCTTTAAGTTCAACATCAATATTTATGTCTTTTGATTTTACATAAATTTTTTTTGTTTGATATCCTACAAAGCTAAAAACCAAAGTATCGCTGTTTGAGGCTTTTGCAATTTCGTATCTGCCATTTTTGTTACTAACAGTACCTATATTTGTCCCTTGCCAATAAATATTTACCCCGGCAATAGGATTTTTGTTTTGATTAACCTGTTCGTAAACTATTCCCTTAATCTGAGAAATAGCAATTACTGAAATATACACGAACAGGTTAAATATAATTAACCTTTTCATAATTAAAAATTTATGATTAATAAATGATTTTATCTCTCACTAAAAAAGCAGAGTAAAAATCATAGTAAAAAAGTGCATAAAAAGCAGGGTGATGATATTATATTTTTATCTTGAACAGAAAATTCGGGAGGTATTTTAACTTTATTTTTTGAAATCTCAGAAATGAAATCAATTTTAGAATATAGATAAGCTTGCGTCCCAAATTCTAATAAATCAAGAACTTTTATATTTTCAACAAGTTTTTTGGGGAAAGAAAAGAAAATATCATCAAGAGAAAAATATTCAACGGTTGAAGAGTTTAAATGATCATCTAAATCAAAACAAGTACAATGTAACCCATGCTCTTCGCAGTGAGTGCAGGTAGGATGGTCGTGAGAAATAGTCCCAAATTCAAATAATTTTACTTCTTCATGTTCCTCCTTACAACCTGAACAAAAATATTTTTCGATTATAAAACCATTACTTACACTTAGAAAAATAAGTGTATTAATCAGAACTAATATGTGTGTAAAAATATTTTTCATCAATTACAAAGATAAGCATAAATATAATTTTTAAGAAATTACAAATGACTCATTATACATGTTAAAAAAAAAATTCGACCATATAATTATTTAGAATTATTAAAAATAAGATTTCGTATAAAGCAGTTTTGGTAAAAGAATGTATAATTAAGTTTAAAAACAGATTTTAAATCAAATAATTAGTATTAATTTTGCAAAAATTTTAATACGAAATAAGATGGACGAAAAATTATTTCAAGAATTTCCACCGGTACCAACCGAGCAGTGGGAAGAAATTATTTTAAAAGATTTAAAAGGAGCAGATTACGAGAAAAAATTGGTTTGGAACACGCTCGAAGGGTTTAAAGTAAAACCTTATTACAGAAGTGAACATCTGAAGGGTTTAGATTTTTTAAAGGTTTTGCCGGGAAATTTTCCTTATATAAGGGGAACAAACCCGAAAGCATATCGCCCTGTAAGACAGGATGTTATTGTTTCGAACCCACAAGAGGAAAATAAATTTTTACACAAGCTCCTCAATTCAGGTGTAGAATCATTAGGTTTAATTTTCGAGAAAGAATTTGGTAAAAATGATTTTTTTACACTTTTAGAAGGCATCAATCCCGAGAAAGTTGAAATAAATTTAATTCCTGAAACCTTAACCGGAAAATACCTTGAGTACCTTATTGAATTTTGCAAGGAAAACTCCTTCGATTTAAGTAAGGTTAGAGGAAGCAACGAATATGATTCGTTTGGTTATATACTTTTAAACGGCAAAACATTCTGCAACAGTAAGAATTGCAATTGTGCCGTTGATTATGTAAAAATCTACGTAGATTTGTTGCCAAACTTTAAATTAATAACCATCAATGCTAAGCATTTTCATAATTCCGGAGGTACTGCGGTACAAGAACTGGCTTTTGGAATTTCGATGGCCGCAGAATATTTAAAACTTTTAGTTGAAAACGGAATTGCAGTATCTAAAGCAGCTTCTACAATAAGATTTAATTTTGCGGCAGGCTCTAATTATTTTATGGAAATTGCCAAACTCAGAGCTGCAAAACTTATTTGGGCAAAAGTGATGGAAGCCAATGGAGAAAAAGACAGTGAATGTTCAAAAATAAACATTCATTGCGAAACCTCATATTGGAATAAAACTATTTACGATCCTTATGTAAACATGTTAAGAGTAACAACAGAAGCAATGGCAGCCATTATTGGAGGAGCTGATTCTGTTAATGTTTTACCTTATGATATTACATTAGGTAACCCAACCGATTTTAGTTTAAGAATTGCCCGCAATGTTCAAATTATTCTTAAAGAGGAGGCAAATATTGATAAAGTTATAGACCCCTCTGCCGGCAGTTACTTTATTGAAAATCTCACAAATTCGATAATTGAGCATTCATGGAAAAAATTTATTGAAATCGAAGAAGCTGGAGGTTTCATGAATGCCATCAGTGAAGGCAAAATTCAAGACGAAATAAATGCAACAGCACAAAAAAGAAAACAAAACGTTGCGACTCGTCAGGAGATTGTTTTAGGAACAAATCAATATCCGAATTTTACCGAAACACAGCCGGAAGCAAAACTGCCGGAGATTAAGGAACCTATCGGAAAGGATTTTAAAACAATCAGAATTGCAAGAGCCTCTGAAGAATTTGAAATTTTGAGATTAAAAACCGATAAAAGCAGTAAAAGACCAAAAGCATTTATGTTAACAATCGGTAACCTGACTTTCAGAAAAGCAAGAGCACAATTCAGCTGCAACTTTTTTGCATGTGCAGGTTTTGAAGTAATTGACAATAATGGATTTGAAAGTATAGAAGCCGGAATAGAAGCAGCCAGAAAAGCAGGAGCCGAAATAATAGTTCTTTGCAGTTCTGATGATGAATATGCAGAGCTTGCTCCAAAAGCTTTTATACAGATTAAAGATGAAATTTTTGTTGTTGCAGGTAATCCGGCATGTCGAGCAGAACTAGAAGAAAAGGGGATAAAGAATTTCATCCATATTAAATCAAATGTGCTCGAAGAATTAAAAAATTATCAAAAACTTTTAGGTATTAACTAAAAATTTTAACCATGAAACCAAATTATAAAAATATAGATGTAAAATCCATTTACGGAAAAGGGAACATTGACCCTGAAATAAATTCAAATCCATGGATAACAGCTGAGCAAATTGCGGTAAAAAAATTATATACCGAAGAAGACCTCGAAGGTTTAGAACATCTTGAATATGCAGCAGGCATTCCACCCTTTTTGCGTGGTCCGTACTCAACAATGTATATAATGAAACCATGGACTATTCGACAATATGCTGGATTTTCAACTGCAGAAGAATCTAATGCTTTTTACAGGAGGAATCTTGCAAGCGGTCAAAAGGGTTTGTCGGTTGCCTTCGACCTTGCAACACATCGAGGCTATGATTCTGATCATCCCAGAGTTATCGGTGATGTAGGGAAAGCCGGAGTTGCAATAGACTCTATTCTTGATATGAAAATACTTTTTGACCAAATTCCATTAAATCAGATGTCAGTATCAATGACCATGAATGGAGCTGTTTTACCAATCATGGCATTTTACATTGTAACAGCACTTGAACAAGGAGCAAAACTGGAAGAACTTTCAGGTACAATACAGAATGACATTCTGAAGGAGTTCATGGTCAGAAATACTTATATTTATCCGCCGGAATTTTCGATGAGAATTATTGGTGATATTTTCGAATACACGTCGAAATATATGCCTAAATTCAATTCAATATCAATTTCCGGCTATCACATGCAGGAAGCAGGAGCTACAAACGACATTGAACTTGCCTATACGCTTGCAGACGGACTTGAATACCTACGCACAGGAATAAAAGCCGGTCTTGACATTGATGCTTTTGCTCCACGATTATCATTCTTCTGGGCATTAGGAATGAATCATTTTATGGAAATTGCAAAGATGCGTGCAGCTCGATTGTTGTGGGCAAAACTTGTTAACCAATTTAATCCCAAAAATCCTAAATCTTTAGCATTACGTACACACACACAAACCTCAGGATGGTCATTAACAGAACAAGATCCATTCAATAATGTAACCAGAACATGTATAGAAGCTTTGGGAGCTGCTCTTGGTCATACACAATCATTACACACCAATGCTCTTGACGAAGCAATTGCCTTGCCTACAGATTTCTCTGCACGTATAGCTCGTAATACACAAATTTACCTCCAGGAAGAAACCTATATATGCAAACAAGTTGATCCATGGGGCGGTTCGTATTATGTCGAAAGACTAACGCATGAACTTGCACATAAAGCATGGAAACACATTCAAGAAATTGAATCACTCGGAGGCATGGCAAAAGCTATAGAATCAGGTATTCCCAAAATGCGTATAGAAGAAGCAGCTGCCAGAACACAAGCAAAGATTGACAGCGGATTACAAACTATAGTTGGAGTTAACAAATATCGCCTTGAAAAAGAAGATCCGATTGACATACTTGATGTTGATAATACAGCCGTTAGAGAAGCACAAATTAAAAGATTACAAAAACTGCGTGCAGAAAGAAACGAATCAGAAGTTCAGGCAGCCCTCGAAGCAATTACAAAATGTGTTCAAACAGGAGAAGGTAATTTGCTTGAACTTGCAGTTGAAGCTGCTAAAAAAAGAGCTAGTTTAGGTGAAATTTCTTATGCATGCGAAAAAATAGTAGGGAGATATAATGCCGTGATTAGAACAATTTCAGGAGTTTATTCTTCAGAAGCAAAAAATGATTCCGACTTTGAAAAAGCTCAGGAATTATGTAGAAAATTTGCAGAAAAAGAGGGTCGTCAACCTCGCATTATGATTGCAAAAATGGGTCAGGACGGTCATGATCGAGGAGCAAAGGTTGTTGCTACAGGTTATGCTGACGTCGGATTTGATGTTGATATGGGTCCATTATTCCAGACTCCGGAAGAAGCTGCAAAACAAGCTGTTGAAAACGACGTTCATGTTTTAGGAGTATCTTCTCTTGCGGCAGGACATAAAACTTTAGTTCCTGCAGTAATTGAGGAGTTGAAAAAATTAGGTCGTGAAGACATTTTAGTTATTGCTGGAGGAGTTATCCCTGCTCAAGATTATCAATTCCTATACGATGCAGGTGTTGCAGCAATTTTCGGACCCGGAACTTCTGTATCTAAAGCAGCAATTAAAATTCTTGAATTACTTCTCGACGAAGAAACAGAATAAGATAAAAAAAAGAGGGCGATATTTTCCCTCTTTTTTATTGTTTCTAAAATAAAAATCTAATCAATAACTTGACCATTAATTTCTATTCGTGTAACAATTTCAGCAGCTTTTCTTAACATAGCACTAACTCCGCAATACTTTTCTTCTGACAAATGAACTGCCTTTTTAACATTTTCGGGGTTTATATTTTCTCCTTTAACCTGATAAGTAACCACAATCTTTTTGTAATATTTTGGATGTTCTTCTGTTAGTTCACCTTCTACTTGAATATTAAAAAAATCAACTTTTTCTCTCATTTTTGAGAGAATAGAAATTACGTCCATTCCTGTGCAACCTCCCAAAGCGAACAATAATAATGGCTTCGGACGTACACCTTTATTCTCTCCACCATGTTCTGGAAATGTGTCCATTACTATTTTATGACCTTCAGTTTCAGCAATAAAAGATACTTTTTCGTTCCAGGTAATATTGGCTAAATCTTTCATAATTATTTTTTTTGCAAAGTTATTACAAAAAATATTGAAAAAGAGAATTCAATACAATTGATTAATAAATCTGTGATATTGGTCACAATCCGGAGCTTTACCATGCCAATTGTAATCGCCTTCAATTTCCGGGACACCTTTCCCCATAACTGTTTCTGCAATAATTACATTAGGATAATTTTTGTTAAGAGCTCCAAAAGCCTTTAATAAATCTTGAAAATCATGACCATTTACCCTATGTACAGACCATCCGAATGATTTTAATTTATCGTCAAGCGGATCAATATTCATAACATCTTTGGTAAAACCGTCAATCTGAACGTTATTCTTATCAATAATTAAAACGACATTTTTTAGTTTGTGATGAGAAATTGCCATTATTGCCTCCCATACCTGTCCTTCTTGCATTTCTCCATCGCCACAAATGCAATATATTTTTCGGTTTTTATTATCAATTTTATCAGCAATTGCCATTCCTGCGGCAATGCTTAATCCTTGTCCTAAAGAGCCGGAAGCAGTTTCAATTCCGGGCAATCCCACACATAAAGAAGGATGTCCCTGTAATCTGCTTCCAAATTTTCTTAGACTCAGCAATTCTTGTTTGTCGAAATAACCACAATTCGCAAGTGTAGCATACAAAACAGGAGCAACATGCCCATTAGAAAGAATTAATTTATCTCGCCTTTCCCAATTTGGATTTTTTGGATCGTGGTTCAAAACAGAAAAATACAAGACTGTGAACACATCTGCTAATCCGAGAGAGCCGCCCAAATGACCAGAGCCCGCATGATATAACATTGTAAGAATATCATAACGGATAGTACGAGCTTTGTCCTTTAATGATGCAATATCTTTCGTAAAAATCATCACCGTTTCGGATAAGTTATTGTTGATTTAACAACAAATGCCTGGGGATATTTTGATTTAATTTTATTCAATAAAGCTAAAGCTTCAAACCTTGTTAGATAATCTCCGACAAAAACCTCGAAATTTGGAGCATTATAAACAACATAAGCTTCCTGTCCGTCCTGATTAAACGATGCTTTTATGGAATTGGCTTCATTACGTGCATTTTGATGGTTTTTGGAATAAATTTTAACTCTATAACCCGGAAAACCTTTCCTTTTTTTATTTAAACCAACATGAGTCTCAATAAAGTTTTTCAGACTTTGATCCTGCTCAATTACAATCCGTCCATTATAAGCACTATTATAAAAATACTGGACATCAACAGGTGTAATATTCTGAGCATTAACAACCTGAAGTGCTGTAAAAAATATTATTGATATAAACAAAACTTTTTTCATTTTGTAATGTTTTTTGTAAAATTAAATTTTTAAAAATATTTCTGCAAATTTTCGGTATGATCAACTTTTATTTTTTTTGAAATTCCAAACTTAGAAACTTTTATTGAGCCTTGAGCCCTTAAATCAGGATTTCGCTTTTGCAATTCCCCTACAAGAAATAAAACATTGTTGACGGCTTCTTTAGTTGTAATTTCAAATGCAACCGAATAATCTTGTTTACAGTTAGCTTTTATTTTAACATTTCCACTTTGTTTTAACTTTCCAACATTTCTGCCATTTACATAAATATCAAGATCAAGCTTTTTGATGTTAAAAGAAAAATTGTTTGGATTTTCTACCGGCAAGTCAACGGTTAACTTTACATTCTGCAAATTAAGTTCTTTGACCTGTAGATTTTGAGGTTTGTCAACTTTTAATTCCTGAACTTTACAACTTATTAATAAAAACGTAAAGCAAAAAATCAAGGATAAAATTATGTGTATTTTTCTCATCAGTCTTTAATTAATTTATCGGCAAAATTAACAAAATCTATTCCATTAAAATTACCACTGCTCATCATTAAAAATACGGCATTTTTAGAATCAATTTTTAACAAAAAATCCTGAAGTCTGTCAGTTTCGGAAAATGCTAAAACATTATTTCCAAAAGATTTCTGTATAAATTCCGGACTTATTTCTTCAAGTTTCTTATGGGTAATAACCTCCGGGTTGTAGTAAACACAAGCAATGTCAGCATCTGCCATGCAATTATTATAATGAGGAATAAATTCTTTCTTTAAAGAACTAAAAGTGTGTAATTCGAGGCAGGCAACCAATTTTTTATCAGGATATTTTTGTTTCATTGCAGCAATTGTAGCCTTAACTTTTGATGGAGCATGAGCAAAATCGAGATAAAATGCGGAATTATCATTTTCTTTAATTCGCTGAAGCCGTTTAGCTGCACCCTTAAATTTTGTTATTGCATTCCAGAAAAACTCTTCGTCAATACCTAATTCAAGACAAACTAACCTAGCAGCATTTACATTTTGCATGTTATGATCTCCAAAAACACTCATAACATATTTTTGTCCATTAAATTTTACAACAAAATCGCCTACATCATTCAAAGAATATGGATAAGATTCATATTCAATGACCTGAATGTTTTTATTTGAAAACTTTATTTTCTGAAGATTTTCATCATTTTTATATACTATCAATTTTCCATCCGGAATAATGCTGTCAATGAATATTTTAAATTGCTCGACATAATTTTCAAAAGTAGGGAAAACGTTAATATGATCCCATGCTATCCCGGAAATAACAGCAATGTGAGGTTTATACTTATGAAATTTAGGGGTTAAATCCAAAGGAGAAGATAAATACTCATCACCTTCAAAAACAGCTACTGAGTTTTTTTCTTCGAGGTTTACCATAGTATCAAAACCACTAATGGCTGAACCTACCATATAATCAAAGTTCAAACCGGCTTCCTTCAGGACAAACATTACCATTGATGTTATGGTTGTTTTGCCATGAGAACCACCAATTACAATTCGTTTCTTATTTTTTGTTTGTTCATAAAGGAACTCGGGATAAGAGAAAATTCTTATTCTTTTTTCTAACGCCCTTAAAAGTTCCGAATTGTCTTTTCGAGCATGCATGCCTAGAATAATGGCATCAAGTTCTTCGGTAATTTTTTCCGGAAACCATCCAAACTTTTCAGGTAATAATCCATATTTAGCGAGATTTGAGGCGGCAGGGTCAAAAATTTCATCATCACTACCGGTAACATTGTACCCCTTTTTGTGTAAAGAAATAGCTAAATTGTGCATCGCCGCACCGCCGATGGCAATAAAATGAACCCTCATTTATTTTACAATTTTTGATTCTATATACTCGATTAAGTTGTGAATTACCATAATATGCAATTCCTGTATTCTGTCGGAATATCCAAAATATGGTATTCTGATTTCAACATCACAATACTCTTTTAATTTTCCACCGTCTTTACCGGTTAATCCAACTATCTTCATTCCAATACTTTTAGCTTGACGTACAGCATTCAGTATATTTTCTGAGTTACCGCTTGTTGAAATAGCAAGCAAAACATCGCCGTTTCTGCCATGTGCCTCTAAATATCTCGAAAAAATAAAATCATAGCCAAAATCATTAGCTACACAAGTTATATGTGCCGGATCACTAATGGCAATGGCAGAAATAGCTTTTCGCTTAGTTTTGAAATTTCCTGTTAACTCTTCAGCAAAATGCATTGCATCACTCATTGAACCCCCATTTCCACATGAAAATACTCTTCCATCATTTAATAAAGATTCAGAAATTAAATCACCGGCTTTTTCTATATTTTTTATATTATTAACGTTTCCAACAAATTCCTTTATAAGTTCAGCAGTAACTAAAAAATTATCTTTCATATCAACAAAAATTAGGTTGTAAAAATAAAAATAATTACGTTAATAAATGAGATGAGAATCATTATTATTTTAAGTTAATTTGTTTCAATAATAAAACATTATAGAAAAATTGCAATATTAGATTTTTAAAGTTCCAATTAAAACGCCATATTCAAGATGGTGGAATCTGTCCTCATTTTTCCAGAATCTTTTTACCCTGTCAAATGGTTCAAATATTCCCGAATACTTTACTATGAAATTTACATACATCCGTTCTATCTGAATAAATTTAAACCATACAGTCTTAACCTTAACCATGTCTCTGAAATCCAATAACTTTCGTTTAATAACAAATCTCGACAAAAAATTTGAATATACCTGCAAATACTTCGTGGCTACACCCCTTAATCTCTGATTTATTATCCCTCTCAACTCTAAATCCAAGTTACTTGAATACAACTTTTGTAAATTTATCGCTTCCGCTGTTTTCAAATTTTTAACCTCTATTGTTTTGTAATTTTTGGAGTTAAAATAATTTGAAAAAACGGGATTATCTCCTAATAACACTTTAGACTTTTTCTTAATAAATTTCTTTAATACTTTTTGCAAATCACGATTCTCAAGTTCTCCTAATTTAGAAAGTCGTGGCTCAAGGCTTTTACTATTTCCGGCAATTATTACATTTGCTGGTAAAAGATTAGCTTTGGCAGTAAACTTTGGGGCAATATTCTTTCGTCCCTTTTGACTAAACCTAAACTGCCGCTGCTTTATATACACATCTGAATCCAATGCCTTAAATCCGGATGAATATAACATCAAAATTTTATGTCGCCAGTCAAAGGCGGTTTGATTGGCAATGTCAAGACGTTTTTTGATTTTTGCGAGAGGAATGATGCCTTCGGAGTGGAGAATTTTGATATAGTCCATGAATATGTGTTTTTTCTGAATATAATAAAATATCGTCCCAGTAGTTGGAATAAACGTCTTTCC
>CALJNE010000030.1 GCA_937982115.1 uncultured Bacteroidales bacterium
CCAATCAATCCTTTTGAATAAGGATTCAACTTTTTACAAAACAGAATACCTAAAAAAATTACATAATTTATTATCAGAACTGTCAAAAGATTTTGATGTAAAGTTTATTAAATTTGATGAAAGTGTCTTTAACGATACTGTTATTGATTATTCCGGCAACATAACAAATATAAGCAATGTTTTTAAGGAGATAATATCAGCCTATTCTGGAATGAATTTAGGTGCCGTGGTTTTATTGTCTGATGGAATTTTCAATGCAGGCAACAATCCTCTCTACTCTACTCTACCGACGGTACCTATTTACACAGTGGCACTTGGAGATACTCTCAGTCAAAAAGACTTAATTATTAAAGATGTTATTACAAATAAAATTGCTTTTTTAGGTAACAGATTCCCTGTAAGAGTACTAATTTCAGCTGAAAATTGTCCGGAGAATGAAGCTATATTGACAATAAGTCGGGACAACAAAATTGTTGCAGAAACAAAATTCCAAATTCCACGTGAAAGTCAAACAGCAACTCTTGATATAGAAATTCCGGCAGATAAAACCGGAAATAATATTTATAAAGTTGAGGTATCTAAATTAAACAAAGAAATAAGTTATTTAAACAATATATATAACTTTAGCATTAAAGTAATTGATAATCGTCAAAATATTCTTTTAATCACTGAAGCTCCTCATCCTGATTTGGGGGCAATTCGTTTTGCTTTGAAAAATAATCCGGATTTTAATCTTGAAATTGCTTATGTTAATGAATTTAAAGAAGACATTTCAAGATATGATTTAGTAATTTTATACCAGTTACCATCTATTAAAAATAATATAACCAATATTTTAAAAGAAATTCAGAAAAATAAAATTTCTGTGCTATATATTCTTGGAATAAATTCTTCTTTAAACGATTTCAATAAATTAAATACCGGGGTTGAAATATACAGCAGAACGAAAAATTTTGAAGATGCTACAGCAGCATATAACAATACATTTACATCTTTTGACCCCGTAATAGAAAGTAATTATTTAAAAAATTTAAGTCCTTTAAAAACATTTTTTGGAGATTATAAAATCGTTGACAACGTCAAAATTCTAATTTATCAAAATATTAATGGAATAAAAACCCAAAAACCACTTTTTGCTTTTATTGACAACATTGAATATAAAACCGGAATTATTTTGGGAGAAGGAATTTGGCGTTGGAGAATGGATGATTTTAAATATAATAATTCCCATAATAATTTTATTTCTTTAATGAATAAAACGGTGCAATATCTATTAGTAAAAAGAATTGCAAACAAACTTTCTTTAGAATATAAAACTGTTTATAGCGAAAACGAATCTGTGATTATTGATGCCTTTTTCTATGACGAAACATTTGAGTTAAACCCCAACCTTGACATAAAACTTGTTCTTAAAAATGATAAAGACAAAGAATTTAATCACATTTTTGTAAGACGAGATAAAAGCTACAGAGTAAATCTTGGAAGACTTCCTGCAGGTAATTATAAAATTGTTGCAGAAACAAAATTTGATAACAAAACATACAGCGAAACAGGTGAATTTTTTGTAGAAAAAATTAACATTGAATTCTTAAACCTTAAAGCAAATCACAGATTATTAAATTCTATTTCGGAAAAAACCGGAGGCAACATGTATTATCCTTTTAATTGGAATCAATTAGCAAATGATATAAGGAATAATCAAAATATTGTTACGCTGGCATACGAAGAAGAGAAACTGAATACAATATCTGATTTTGCATGGTTATTTTTTGTAATACTGCTTTTTGGAGCCACAGAATGGGCTTTGCGAAAATATCATGGCGGATATTAAGTTGAAATCTAATTCAATATTTCTTTTATCAAAAAAATCGAGAATGGATAATACTGAAGGAATTATTTTACAAGGTGTTAGGGTTCATAATTTAAAAAACATAAATGTTTTCATTCCTCACGGCAAATTAGTGGTTATTACAGGTTTATCCGGCAGCGGAAAATCATCCTTGGCTTTCGATACACTTTTTGCCGAAGGACAAAGACGATATGTGGAGAGTCTTTCTTCTTATGCTCGCCAATTTCTTGGCAGGATGAATAAGCCCGACGTGGATTTTATTGATGGTATTCCACCTGCAGTTGCAATTGAGCAAAAAGTAAATACCAGAAATCCTCGTTCTACAGTAGGAACTTCAACAGAAGTTTACGATTACCTTAAATTATTGTTCTCACGTATTGGAAGAACATATTCGCCTGTTAGTGGTAATGAAGTAAAAAAGCATCAAGTTGCAGACGTCGTAAATAAAATTCTTAGTTTAGACGAAGAAACTAAAGTTTACATCTGCTTTAAATATAATTTCAATAATCGCCACGATAAAAAAGAACAATTAAATCTAATTTTAAAACAAGGTTACACAAGGGTCTTAGATAATAATCGGATATTAAAAATTGAAGAATTACTACAATCTGAAAGTTTAGATAAGATAAAAGAAATTCGCATTATTTTAGACAGAATCGTTGTAAAAAATGATGATAAGCAATATGTACGTATTGCTGATTCTGTTCAAACAGCTTTTAACGAAGGTAATGGAGAATGCTGCATAACGGCAGAGTTTAATGATGAATTTAAAACTTTTAATTTTTCCAATCGTTTCGAGCTTGATGGAACTCAATTTGAGGTTCCAAACGAAAACCTTTTCAGCTTTAACAATCCTATTGGAGCTTGTCCTGTTTGTGAAGGGTTTGGTAAAATTCTTGGAATTGATGAAGATTTGGTTGTCCCCGACAAAAGTTTAAGTGTTTATAACGATGCCATAGTTTGCTGGAAAGGCGAAATTATGAAGGAATGGAAATTTGATTTTATCAATAAAGCTCAAAAATTCGGATTTCCAATACATAAACCTTATTTTGAATTAAGCGAACAACATAAAGAACTCCTCTGGAATGGAAATGATATAGTTACAGGCATAAATGGATTTTTTGAATATCTTGAATCAAAAAAACAAAAAATTCAATATCGGGTAATGATTTCAAGATATCGAGGTAAGACAACCTGCCCGGAATGCAAAGGAAAAAGGTTAAAAAAAGAGGCTTTTTATGTTAAAATTGCAGGCAAAAGCATTGCGGATTTAATTGATATTTCAATTTTTGAATTGAGAGATTTTTTCTCAAATCTTAAATTAGAAAAACACGACCAATCTGCAGCCGAAAGACTTTTACAGGAAATTAAACTTCGCCTCGACGCAATAATTGATGTTGGTCTGGGATACCTCACACTAAACCGATTGTCTTCTACTCTTTCGGGCGGTGAATCTCAAAGGATAAATCTTGCTTCTATATTTGGAGCAGGCCTGGTGGGAAGTCTGTATGTTCTTGACGAGCCAAGTATAGGCCTTCATCCAAGAGATACTCAAAATTTGATTAATTTACTTAAAAGACTTCGGGATAAAGGCAATACCGTTGTTGTAGTTGAACACGACGAAGAAATTATGAGAGCTGCCGATTACATAATTGATTTAGGTCCAAAAGCAGGAATTTTCGGTGGCGAAGTAGTTTTTCAAGGAACTCTCGATGAACTTATTTCAAAATCAAAAGGATTTACTGCTAAATATTTAAAAGGTGAATTAACAAATCCTGTAAACCGCCATCTGGCAAAATCCTTCAATTCTATTGAAATTGTTGGAGCTCGTCATAATAATCTCAAAAACATAGATGTTAAATTTCCTTTAAATTTAATTATTGTTGTTACAGGTGTAAGCGGTTCTGGAAAAAGCAGTTTAGTTAAGGGAATTTTATATCCCGCCCTAAAGAAAAGATTAGGTTTTTCTGCTGACAAAACCGGAGAACACAAAACCATACAGGGAGATTTGCATCTGATTTCCGATATACTTTATGTTGACCAGAATCCAATAGGTAAATCATCTCGTTCAAATCCTGCCACTTATATAAAAGCATTTGATGAAATCCGCAAATTGTTTAGCGAACAAAAGCAAGCCTATAATAATGGCTATAAAGCTTCCCATTTTTCGTTTAATGTTCCGGGAGGAAGATGCGATACCTGTAATGGTGAAGGAGAAATAGTTGTGGAAATGCAATTTATGGCTGATGTGCACCTTGTGTGTGAGGAGTGCGGAGGAAAAAGATTTAAAGATGAAATACTCGAAATTAAATATCGCGGTAAAAATATTCACGATATAATTGAAATGTCAATCGAAGAAGCGGTTGGATTTTTCTCTGAAGACAAAGATAAAACTGCCCAGAAAACCGCTAAATTACTGGAATATTATTTAGAAATCGGATTAGGATATCTAAAACTTGGTCAATCTTCAAGTACCTTGAGTGGTGGCGAAAGTCAAAGAATAAAACTCGCCAGTTTTTTAAGTCAGGAAAAAATGAATCCTGCAATTTTTGTTTTTGATGAACCAACAACAGGCTTGCATTTCCACGACATTCATCAACTTATAAAAGCATTCGAAAAGTTAAAACAAGCCGGACATACTCTCATTATTATTGAACATAATCCTGAAATTATTAAATATGCCGATTATATTATTGACTTAGGTCCGGAAGGTGGAGAAAATGGAGGTAATCTAATTTTTTCAGGAACACTTCAGGATTTATTAAAGTGCAAAAACTCTTTTACTGCCGAAGCTATGCGTAAATATCTGGAGCCGATTAAAACCAAAAACTAATTCGAATAACAGGATTAGTATATAATGAATAATAGTTTTCATTAAAATTATACATTGCACTTATCACCATATAAGATACTCGTTTTGCACCTCCAGAAGGTATTTGAATTGCAAAACCAGCCATAGGTGAATAATTCCATACCAAATTATCAAAAGGTGGAACATACATTTTACTTACATTCATCAAATTTAATTCCGTGAGAATTAATAATCCGGTACCTTTAGCAATAAAAGGCAGAATTTCCTGTATATCTTTTATTACAGTGTAACCTAAAAAAGCATTATATCCAAGAGCGGAACCTTCCGAAATGTAATAATATCTGGTTTTGTAATAAAGATAATTTATCCCTGAACCAACTGAAAGCCTATTTGTAAGACGATAACCGACAACGGGATTCACGGAAATAACAGTACTTGTTCCAAAATTCAATCCTATATCACCCCCGAAAAAAATCCTTTGTTTCCACGTTGGATTATTTTCAAGATATTGAGTTTTGCCGACAAAGCTTGCCATCAAAATAAATGATATAACTAAAAATTTTTTCATTTATGATAAATCATTTATTTTCCAAATTTACGTTTTTTTTAAATATTTCAATCATTTTCGATTTTCAAATCAGGATTTTTGCTCAATATTGCTTGATAAACAATTTCTTCAATATCTGTACGAATATTCATTTTTATAATTTTCCAGTTCTCTGCATCTGGAAAAACTCTGTTTGAATTAAATACATACACCAAATCATAATGAGGGTCTGCCCAAACCATTGTACCGGTGTAACCACTGTGACCATAAGCCTCATCAGAAGCACTTTGTGTTCCGAGTCCTTTTGTTCTGTCGTTTGGCAATGGTTTATCCCAACCTAATCCTCGTCTGTTTTTGGAAGGGTCATGTTGATATGCGGTAAAAAGTTTAACTGTTCCTTCGGAGAAAAATTTTATATCTGAATATGTTCCGAAATTTATAAAAATCTGCAATAATTTGGCAACATCATTAGCCGAACCGAATAATCCTGCATGCCCCGACACTCCTCCCAGCATAGCTGCTCCCTGGTCGTGGACATAGCCATGTAACAACTGATTTCTAAATACTTTATCGTCTTCAGTAGGAACTATTTGTTCCTTTGTAAATTTTTCCAATGGTAAGTAGGTCATTGTCCAGCATCCTAATCGCTTGTAAAAATTGTCATTCAAATAATTCGTAAAATCCTCTCCAGTAATTTTTTCAATCATAATTGGGAAAAGATAAAATCCTAAATCCGAATAAACATATTTACCTTTGGTGTTGTTTGGAGATTTTACTATCCTGTCCAAGATAGTATCCTTAAAACTATCAAGTAGGTATAGATTTTCTGCAACTTTAATTGAATATTTCTCTTCCGGCTGATTCCTGTAATATTTATTTCTGACCTGATTATTGGTAATTGTTTCCTTATAAAAAGGTATCCAGGATTTAAAACCTGCTGAGTGAGTGAGTATGTCAGAAATCAAAAAGTTTTGTTTGGTAGTAGCTTTTAAAAATTCTAAATACTGAGAAAGTTTATGATTCAAAGAAAATTTTTCCTCATCATATAATTTCATTAAGGCAGGTAATGTAGCAACTACTTTTGTAACAGATGCAAGGTCGTATAAATCAAAATCAGTTACTTTTCGAGAATTATCGTAAGTATGAAATCCATAAGATTTACAGAAAAAGACAATACCATTCCTTGAAAGAACAATTTGAGCGCCCGGAAAGGCTTTAGCTTTAATTCCTTCCTCGATAATAGAATCAATCTTATAAAGATATTTTGAATCTACGCCGGCTTCCTCGGGAATATGGGTATATTTTAATCTTATTTTTGAGGTATTTACTCCGGTTCCTTCTTTAAAACCCCCGGCACTTACAGGCAGTTTTGCTTTTGCCCCAATACCACCAAAAATTAACTGTGCAGAAAAATCCCTAATAAGTTCATCATTTTCGTAAGAAACTATAACAGCATCAAACTCGTTTATTTTTTCAAAAAACGAAAGACTATACGGATTTGCGAAAACATCCAATATTATTTTTGTTTTTCCGGCCAAATTTTCAATAAAATTTATTGTTTCTTGCGAAATTCCGTAACGCGAAGAAGCTGACATCCTGGTGTTATGAATCCCTATAATAACAATATCGTATCCGATTAAAGTATCCATTAACTTTTTCTCACATAAACTTTTCTTTAAATCTTCATAAGAAAAAACATCAACTTCAGCATAATACTTTAATCTTTCGCTAAAAATATTTGTCTTATTACTTCCGAAAATTAAACAGGCAATTTTTGGATTTTCATCTATACTTATGGGTATAATGTTATTTTTATTTGTAACAAGCGTTAATCCGTTTTCAACAATTTTTTGTTTTATCAATAAAGCATCTGTATTATTCAAATCTTCCAATAGGTTTTCTTCAGATATTGGTTCAAAACTGTTCAATCCGCACCAGTATTTAGCTTTCAGTATTTTTTTACATCTATCGTCTATTTCAATTTGAGAAATTTTTCCTTGCAGGATTGCTTCTTTAATTTTTTCAATAACTACAGGCATCTCTCCGGGAAAAAGAAGAATATCATTTCCGGCTAAAAGTGCTAATACTGCGGCATCTCCTTGTTTATAGTGATTAGTAACACCTCCCATGTTCAAAGCATCAGTAAATATCAAGCCTCTAAAACCATAATCGTTTTTTAATAAATCGGTTACAACCTTTTTAGAAAGACTTGACGGTAAATTTGGCGTTGAATCTAGGGTTGGTATATACAAATGAGCTACCATCACAGCAGCTATCCCATTATCGAACAGATACTTAAAGGGATATAATTCCAAAGAATCAATCCTTGTTCGGGAATGCTTTATTATCGGAAGGGATTTATGAGAGTCAACATTTGTATCACCATGTCCGGGAAAATGTTTGGCGGTTGCAATAATTTTATTATCCTGCAAGCCCATCATGTATTGATATGACTTAATTGCTACATTATATTTATTTTCGCCGAAAGACCTGTTGTTTATAACCGGATTTTTCGGATTATTATTAACATCGCAAACAGGCGAAAAACTCACATTAACTCCAACTCGTTTAAGTTGTCTGGCAAATTCCGCTCCCATTTGATAGATAATATTATCATCCTGAATTGCTCCCAACATCATTTGACGTGGATAGTTCACCACACTGTCGAGTCTCATTGCCAACGACCATTCGGCATCCATTCCAACCAATACCGGCACTTTTGAAACTTCCTGAATTTTGTTTAACAATTTAACTTGCGAAACAGGATTTCCTTGCATAAAAATAATTCCCCCGGGCTTATATTTTGTAATTTCTTCAATTATATTGTTGTTATATTTTTTGTCTTTATTTGAATAAACCGGAACCATCAATAACTGAGCAATTTTTTCATCCTGAGTTAGAGTATTAAAAACTGAATCAACCCAATATTCCTCAACAGATAAAAACTCCGGAAACTTTTTCTCTTTACTAAAATAATCTCTCTTTATTTTCAGATTAGATGAAAAGATATTAATATTATCAGTTAAAAGCACCAAAGGTATTAATAACGCCAATATCCTTATCATAGTTTTTTTTCAAAATTGTTAAAAATCATTAAACAGAAATTTTTTTTAAATATCTTTTTTTTAACATAATTGAGTTAATTTAATTTTAATAATATAACTTTGTGAATATTATTTTTATTTTCTATGAGCGAGAGTTTAAAAAAAGAACTTGAATTACTTCAAGAAGAAAACCGGAAATTAAAAGAACAAATCTTAAGATTTAGAAGTCTTTACACAAATACAACTATTGGTGTTTACAGAACTACTCCTGATGGGAAAATTGAGCTTGCCAATCAACCTCTTGTAGAAATGTTAGGATTTAAAAGTCTTGAAGAATTAAAAATATACAATCTTGAAAAAGGACAATTAATTTCCATAAAACAAAGGGAAGAATTCAAAGAATTAATTGAGAAGCATGGGGTTATTATTGGTCACGAAGCTATCTGGAAAAAGAAGGACGGCAGTCCTATACATGTTAGAGAAAGTGCTAAAGCAATAAAAGATGAAAATGGAAAAACTATATTTTATGAAGGAACCATCGAAGATATCACTGCTCAAAAACACAAAGAGCAACAATTGACAGAAAGTGAAGAAAGATACCGCAAACTTATGGAGGCTCTCCCCTATGCAGCTGCTGTTCATAAAGATTACAAAATCCACTATCTTAATAATCATGCCATTAAACTTTTAAAATGCGATAAAATTGAATACATAGGTCGAAGCATTTACGATTTTATTCACCCGAAATATCATTCATTTGCAACAAAAAGAATAAAAACTGTTGTAAGCAAAAAACAAAATGTAGAACTAGCAGAACAAATTTTCATAAATAGTTTAGGAGAACAATTTCCTGTCGAGGTTTCTTCATTACCAGTAATAATTAATAATGAAAAATATATCCTCTCTGTTTTTTCTGATATATCGGAACGCAAAAAAACTGAACAAGAATTAACGTTATCCGAAATAACGTTTCATAGTTTATTAAATAATATCTCAGAAGGCATTTTTATTCTTGATTCAAATTTCAAAATAATTGAAATTAATAATACTGTAACAAAACTTTTCGATAAAGAATATAACAATTTTATCGGTAATTATCTTTTTAATTTTTTTAGAATAAACAAAAAAAATTACAATAAAATCATTAAAAAATTAAAAGCCCTAAAAAAAAATAAACCCGAAGTTTATCAATTAAGTTGTATTAAATCCAACGAAACCGAATTCCAGGGAGAAGTAAGTTTTTTAAAAGGCATTTACTACGATAAACAAGTAATAATTGCTGTTGTGCGTGATATTACAGAGTTTGTTAAAAGTGAAACTCGCTATAAGGATTTGTTTGAATTTGCTGTTGGAGGAATTTTAATAGGAACAACAGATGGCTATATTATTGATGCCAATAACCGCATGTGCAAAATCTTCGGACGAAAGAAAGAAGAAATTATCGGCAAACATTTAAGCGACGGATTCTTTACAAAAGACAGTGTTGAAACAAAACCTTTTGAATATGAAAAACTATGGTACGGCGAAACCATTGTGAAGCAAAGAACAGTACAACGTCCTGATGGCAGTAAGATTGATATTGAAATGCATACCAAAATGTTTCCGGATGGCACACTACAGTCCTTCTTTCATGATATTACAGATAAAAAACGAGCTGAAAAACAAATACTCGAAGAAAAGGAGAAAACACTTCTTAATTATGCAAATCTAGTTGCAGTAATCGAAAATACTACCGATAACATCTGGGCTATTGATACCGAATATAGAATACTTTACCTTAACAACAATTTCAAAACAAATTTTAAAGATGTTTTTGGAAAAGATTTATTTCTGGGAATAAATCTTTTAGATTGTCTTGAAAAGTCTTACGCTGAATTCTGGAAAGAAAAATATGACTTCGTTATCAATAATAATCAAAGACTGCAATTTGAACAAGAAATTCCTCTAAAGGAAAATTTTATTTATATAAATGTTTCATTAAACCCAATTGTAAAAAATAATAAAGCAATTGGTGTTGCATGTTTTGGTTCTGATATTACTAAACGAAAAACTGAAGAAAAAGAATTAATTAATGCACTTACAAAAGCCGAAGAAAGTGAAAAACTTAAATCGGCGTTTCTTGCTAACATGAGTCATGAAATCAGAACACCCATCAACGGAATTCTGGGATTTCTTGATTTGTTGAGAGATGAAATCTCAAACGAAGAAAAAAATGAATATATAAATATAATCGAAAACAGCACCCGCCAGTTACTCGAAACACTCACTGATATTATTGAATTATCAAAAATCGAAGCAGGTATTGTAAAAATTAAAAGCGAACCGGTAGATTTTTCAGAAATTATATCCGAAGTAGTTACTCAAATGCAAGGATATATTCCTCGCAATAAAAATATTAATCTTTATTATAAAAATACTTTTAATCAACAAGTTTTTGGAAATACAGACAAAATTAAATTACGCCAAATTTTAATTAATCTTATAAGTAATGCCGTAAAATTTACAGACCAAGGTTTTATCGAAGTTACATTTACTAAAATATCTCCAACACATATCGAAATTTCTATTAAAGATACCGGTATTGGAATAAAATCTGAAAATATCGAAAAAATTTTCGACCGTTTTTCTCATTTTGAAAGCTCAAATAAATCTTTACACAAAAGTTCAGGCTTAGGATTATCCATTTGCAAAGCTTATTCGGAAATGCTGGGCGGTAAAATTTCTGTAATGTCAGAATATGGCAAAGGAAGTACTTTCACACTCACGATACCAATATATTTATCATGTTAGTATATACAATTGAAAACAACGGTATCTCCGGGAACACAATATAAATTCTGATTGTAATTCTGTGATTCTCCATTATGTATCGAAATCCATACAATTCTTAGTGTTTCGCCACCAACAACGTTAACGACAAAAGTTGTATCTACATCTGCTCCGTTAAAATATCTGAATTCCCCGTTATCGCACTGCTCACACTCAGAATTAATATTTTCAATTCTTATTTTTAAAACATCTGACTCTAATTTTGGAGGAATGTTTTTAACAAATACTTTTAAAAATGATTTTCTTGCCAGTAAAATATTCTTAAGATATTCTGTTTTACCATCTTCTGCAAAAAATTCAGTATTTTTCAAATAATATTCATAAGTTTCGACAATAATTCTAAATTTAACGTAAACTTCCCGTTCAATTTCAAAAGAATAATTTCCGTCTTCATCAGTAAATGTCTCAGAAATTTTACTGAACATAGCATTATAACTTCCTGAATTAACAGCGTTACCGTATAATATTACCTTAGCATTGGGAATTGGTGAAGAATCCACCACATTGGTTATTCTTCCTAAAATAATGATATTTTCTTCTTTTTTACATGATGTAAAAACAATTGCAGAGATAATTAAAAAACATAAAATTGTATTTCTGTAAAATTTTAACATTTCAAAAATTTTTAAATCAAAAATAAACTGTAATTTTATCCAAAATTAATCAAAATTTTAATACTATGAGCGATATATTAAATCTGCAGCCAAAAAATGTTTGGAATTATTTTTACCAAATTACACAAGTTCCGAGACCAAGTAAAAAGGAAGAAAAAATCATTAAATTCCTTTTAGATTTTGCAAAAGAAAATAATCTCGAAGCAAAACGTGATAAGGCAGGCAATATACTTATAAAAAAACCTGCAAGCCGAGGTATGGAAAATAAGAAAACTGTTGTTCTGCAAAGCCACATGGATATGGTTTGCGAAGCAAATAAAGACACAAAAATTGATTTCGATAATGACCCAATAATTGCATACGTTGACGGAGAATGGGTAAAAGCAAAAGGTACCACTCTCGGAGCTGACGACGGTATAGGAATGGCTGCTCAGATGGCTATTTTAACCGACAATACAATTCAACACGGTCCTATTGAATGTTTGTTCACCGTTGACGAAGAAACCGGTCTTACCGGTGCATTTGAACTCGAACCCGGATTTTTCGAAGGGACTATTCTCTTAAACCTTGATTCAGAAGACGAAGGAGAAATTTTCATCGGTTGTGCCGGTGGTATTGACACTACTGCTTATTTCAATTTTACAAAAGAACCTGTTCCCGCAAAAAGTTATGCTTACAAAATAACTGTAAACGGATTAAAAGGTGGTCATAGCGGCGATGAAATTCACAAAGGATATGGTAATTCTAATAAAATCGCAAACAGATTTTTATTCTTATTCACAAACAAATACGATATCAGACTTACAAACTTTGACGGAGGAAACAAACGCAATGCAATTCCTCGTGAAGCAGAGTTTGTCTTTACTGTAGCTGAAACAGAAAAAGAGAACTTACTTAAAGACTTCGATATTTTAAAGAATCATATCATTAAAGAAATTGAAATTACAGAACCAAATTTGAACATCCAGATTGAAAATGTTTCGCTACCTGAATTTGTGATTGATAAAACAACACAGAAAAATCTAACTTACTCGTTATATGCTTGTCCACATGGAGTACATGCATGGAGCACAACCATGCCCGGGCTTGTTGAAACTTCAACAAATCTTGCCGCAGTAAAATTCAATGATACAAAAATTACAATTACTACCAGCCAGCGTAGTTCTTTGGAATCAGGGAAAACCGACATAAATAATATGGTAAAGGCGGTATTTGAACTTGCGGGAGCTGAAGTCGAATCCGGTGATGGTTATCCCGGTTGGGCACCAAACCCAAAATCAGAAATTCTGGAAATCGCATCAGCTTCTTATGAAAGATTGTTTGGTAAAAAACCTGTTATCAGAGCAATTCATGCCGGTCTTGAATGCGGGCTATTCCTCGAGAAATATCCATATCTCGATATGATTTCTTTCGGTCCAACTCTTCGTGGTGTTCATTCTCCAGATGAAAGAATTGAAATTAAAACAGTCGAGATGTGGTACAAACATTTGATTGATATTCTAAAAAATATTCCGAACAAATAGTATCACAAAGAAACGAGGCTGTCTCAAAATTTGACAGCCCCTTTTTTTAATTCTCTCTCAAAATCACTTCGTCATATTCTATCTCAAACATAAGTTTATGCTTTGATTCTTCCTGTGCCAACGAAAGCAACAAGTTTACCAATTCGGGATTTGAGGTTTGAGAAGCTAACTTAGTGTAAAGTTTAAAAGCAGCTTTCTCACGTTTCATTGCCAGAATCAAAGCATCCTGATAACTCATGTCCGGAGAAGGTTCTGTTCGCTCCACATATTCCGAAATATTTAACTCCCGCACTTTTTCTTCTCCCAGTGTGAAAATTTTTTCTTCTTTTACTTTTGTTAGTTTTGCTTTATGTTTTATTTCTTCCTCAACAAAACGTAAAAAAGTCTTTTTCATTTCTGATGACTTTGCTCTATCAGATAACTCCTTGTAAAAATCAATGGATTTTTGTTCCATGTCAATGGCAAAATCCAGTATATCATCAACTGTTTTAAACTCTCTCATATTCTAATTGTTTTTTTAGTTTTGACTTAAAATCATTTTCAAAATTGTTACTGATATAATCTGCTGCATTTTCAAACAGTTTAATGTTTACAGATTCTTCAGTAATTCTTAATTGATCTTTGATATCTACAACATCATTGAATTGTTTAAGAAATTCAGATTTAACATCATCTATTGAACCCAATCCGTTTACTCCCGCAAGTTTAAGTATTGATAATAATTGACCTACATTACAATATTCAAACGGAGGATTCGATGCTTTTTCAAATTCCAGAATTTGTCTCTGAGTGTTTGTAAATGATCCGCCGGTTTCGTAAGGTAAAGAAGCCGGTAAAATCAAATTAGCTTTTTGAGCTGTTTCAGTTATAAAATAATCCTGTACCATTATAAATTCAGCTTCATTAAACCATTGGTTTACATCGGTTTTATTTATGGCCGTACCTAACGGATCTTCACCAAAGATAAACCACGAAGAAACTTTTCCGCATTTAATTTTCTCAAGAAGTTTTGTTTCGCCGTAATTATTTATAACATTAAATTTAGCTGTGCCTTCAACAATTCCCATATTAAATAAACCTTCGGAATTGTTCTTTTCTTTTAAGGAAATTATTCCGGCAGCGGTTTTACCAAGTTTTCCGGTTAAAATTGCAAGGTTTCTGATTTCAGAGCAAGTTTCGGCACTTAAATTTTTCTCACTGAAAATTATTACAGAATTGTGATTATTGTTATATTCAGTTACAAAATATTCAATAATATCTTCACTTACTCCAGCTTTTTTAATCAACTCCTCAAAGTTTTGAGCTAAAATATAATTACGATACTCAATGAAACTATCTTTGTAGTGCTGATCAAGATAAATTTGATTTTGCAAATTATGTGAAAGAATATAGTAATTAGCAGCTTTGATAAAGTGATAATACGAAGAAATTACTAAAGTTTTGTCAGCCTTTTTAGAAACAGAATTATTTTTATCCTCTGTTATTAGAACTACAGGAACATTTTTTTTGAATTGATGATTAAATACCATATATCCAACTATTGGATAATCATAATTAATTTCTGTTCCAAGGATAAAAATTCTTTCTGTTTTTGGTATTTCATTAAAAGCTAAATTATTAAGACTGTTTTCAGCAAAAGCATTTCCTCTACCGAGATAAGAGAAAGATGACATATTTTTTTCTCCATCAGCAATTTCATATAATTTAGAGATTAAAAACATTTCTTCATTAGATAGTCTTGCTCCGGCAAACAAAGCTTTTTCGCCGGCTGACTTTTCTTTTAACTTGTTATATATAATGTTAAAAGCCTCATCAAAAGATATATTTTTCCATTTGCCGTTTTCTTTGATCATGGGTTGAGTTATTCGGTTTTTATCATTTATATAATTGTAACCGAATTTTGCTTTTGCACAAATGTTTGAATCCTGATTTATTTGACCATAAGCCCCATTAACTCTCCAAACAAAATTTTTCTTTACCAGGTATTCCAATTCACAACCAACCGAACAATAATTACATATTGAATTTATAGGTTCAGTTTTAACCGGTCCCGGTTTAAATGTAACATTTTCAGAAATTGCAGCAGTAGGACAGGCCGATATACACATTCCACAGGATTCACAATCTGTTTCCAGCAATGATTTTCCAAGACTTGGAGCAACAAATGTATCAAATCCGCGATTTACCAGCCCCAGAGCATAAGCACCAACAACTTCGCTGCAAATCCTTACACAACGAGCACATAATATACACTTGTTATTGTCAATTTCTATATAGGGATGATCAAATTTTACATCAAACTGTTTAAACTCTCCTTTCAAATTTTCCTGAGAAGCTTGATATGCTGTAGCATGTTTTTTCAAATCACAGGTATAATATTCAACACACCCGCACTCAAAACATCTTGATGCCTCCTGCACAGCTACCTCATCATTTTCGTAACCTAATTCCACCTCAACGAAATTAAGTCGCTTGTTGGGAGATAAAGTAGGCATTTCATGTCGCTTTTGAGAAACATA
Source organism: uncultured Bacteroidales bacterium (assembly GCA_937982115.1). Lineage (GTDB taxonomy): Bacteria > Bacteroidota > Bacteroidia > Bacteroidales > ML635J-15 > Bact-19. The sequence goes on from CALJNE010000030.1 coordinate 15,738, forward strand.
TTTTGGTTTATAGTCTTCCGGAACCTGCTTTTTAAAATTATCTTTTTTGCTGATAAATTCGTAATTTTCGACTTTTATTTCCTGACCAGTGAGGAATTGATGACAACTCAAAGCAGCTCTGCGAGCTTGTTGTATAGCTTCGATAACTGTGGCAGGACCTTTAACAGCATCACCACAAGCAAAAATCTTTGGATTTCCGGTTTGTAAGGTTTGTGGATTTACGTCGAGATCCCCCCATTTATTTAACGCAACTCTTCCATTTTCTGAAAAGTTATTAATATCATCTATAAACGGCGCTACAGTTTTCTGTCCTATTGCAGCAAGAATATAATCTACCTGAATATCGAAATCGCTACCTTCAACCGGAACCGGTCTTCTACGCCCTGAAGCATCCGGTTCGCCTAATTCCATTTTAAGGCAGGTAATAGATTTAACTTTACCTTCTTCATCTTTATTTATTCTTTTAGGTGCTGTTAGAAACATATATTCAACACCTTCGAGTTTTGACTCGTGAATTTCTATTGGATTTGCCGGCATCTCTTTTTCGGTACGGCGGTACAAAACATAAACCTTATCGGCATGGCAACGTATCGAAGTTCGACAGCAATCCATAGCCGTATTACCGCCACCAATTACTGCAACTGTTTTGCCTCTGAAGTCATATCTTTGACCGGTGATTTCCATATTGCGTAAAAACTCTACACCTCCAAAAACATTTATGGCATCATCCCCTTCACAACCCACAGGTGTGCTTCCCTGCGAACCAATGGCAAGAATTACTGCATCGTAATTATCTTTAAGATTTTTATAACTAAGATTTTCCCCAAGTTTTTTATTATAATGAATTTGAGATAATCCTAATTCAAGTATAGCATTAACTTCTTTATCTATAATTTCATTAGGCAAACGATATTCAGGGATACCATATCTTAACCAGCCTCCCGGTTTTGAGTTAGCCTCGAAAATATCGCAATAATGACCTTGAAGTTGTAAGAACCATGCAGCCGATAATCCTCCAGGTCCGGCACCAATTATAGCAACACGTTTTCCTGATGCAGGTTTTGGAGTAGGCCTATATCTATCAGCGGATTCCAGATCTTTATCACTTGCAAATCTTTTGAGATAATCTATTCCTACACCGGCACCTTCTTCCATTAAATTTCGACGACAAGCCACCTCGCATGGTCTAACGCATACACGCCCACAAACTGCCGGCAATGGATTAACTTCTTTTATCAAAGCTACTGCTTCGCTATAAAGGCCTTTTTCAATCAACGAAATATATCCCTGTACATCAACTCCGGCCGGACAGGTTTGTTTACACGGAGCAACGCAATCTGCATAGTGATTACTTACCAACAAATTCAAAGCTGTTTGTCTGGCTTTGTATATTTTTTCGTTATCCGTAGTGATTTTCATCCCCTCGGTGATCTTTGTTGAACATGAAGGCTGGAGTCCTCTCATACCTTCAATTTCGACTACACAAACATAACAAGATGAATACGGTTCAAGGCGAGGATCATGGCATAATGTAGGAATTTCTATTCCGGATCTGGAAGCTAATTCCAAAACTGATTCTCCCTCGTATCCTATTACGGGTTTGCCGTTTAATATAACATTTATCTGGTTCATAACTTTTACTTTTACGAAAGATTAATAGCCTCAAACTTACACTTGCTGAAGCAAACACCACATTTAATACACACTTCCTGATCTATATAATGCACCTGCTTTCTTTCTCCCGATATTGCATTTACTGGACAATTTTTTGCACATACGGTACAACCTGTACATTTTTCGGGATTTACAGTATATGTAATAAGTTTTTTACAAGTCTTTGCCGGGCATTTTTTATCGCGAATATGAGCCTCATACTCGTTTCTGAAATATTTTATCGTTGTAAGTACCGGATTTGGAGCTGTTTGACCAAGACCGCAAAGCGAACTGTCCTTGATCTGATATGCTAATTCTTCAAGCAGTTCAATATCGCCTTCTTTGCCTTCTCCTTCACAAATTCTGGTAAGTATTTCCAGCATTCGTTTGGTTCCTATACGACAGAAAGTACATTTTCCGCAAGACTCTTTTTGCGTAAAATCCAAAAAGAATCGAGCCATATCAACCATACATGTAGTTTCATCCATTACAACCATACCACCGGACCCCATAATGGCACCGGTAGCTAAAATGGAATCATAATCTACGGGTGTTTCTGCTAAATAATCAGGGATGCAACCTCCGGAAGGTCCACCTAATTGAACAGCTTTAAATTTTTTATCCCCCTGAATACCACCACCAAGTTTGAAAATTATGTCTTTAATGGATATTCCCATCGGGACCTCCACAAGTCCGCCTCGTTTTATTTTTCCAGTTAAGGCAAAAACTTTTGTACCTTTTGATTTTTCGGTTCCGTACTTATTAAATGATTCTGCTCCGTTTAAAACAATATATGGAACATTGGCAAAGGTTTCAACGTTGTTAATATTGGTAGGTTTTTTCCATAATCCCGACACTGCCGGAAATGGAGGACGCTTGCGTGGCATACCTCTGCGACCTTCGACTGAGGCCATCAAAGCAGTTTCTTCACCGCAAACAAAAGCTCCGGCACCTTCTTTAACATAAATATCAAAGTTCCAGCCTTTTTTACCGTAAATATCTTTGCCTAAATATCCTTTAGCACGAGCCTGTTCTATTGCAATATTCAAACGTTTAATTGCTAGTGGATATTCGGCTCTACAATAGATTACTCCCTGAGTAGCTCCTATTGCATAAGCAGCAATGGTCATACCTTCAAGAACTGCATGTGGATCGCCCTCGAGTAACGAACGATCCATAAATGCTCCGGGATCACCTTCGTCGGCATTACAAATTATATATTTTTCGTCGGATTTGCTGTTGAATGCAAATTTCCATTTTAATCCAGTCGGGAATCCACCTCCTCCCCTGCCACGTAAACCACTGTCAATTATTGTTTGTATAACCGTTTCCTGTGAAAGGTTTTCATTTAATATTTTTTTAACTGCCAAATAACCTCCGGCATTTTCGTATTCTTCAATTACCTCAGGATTTATTACTCCACAATTTCGTAAAGCAATTTTCACCTGATTTTTCCAGTAAGAGTCGTCTTCGTTTTCGAAAAGGTCGGTTTTTACAATATATTCTTTAACAGGCTCTCCGGTTTTAATGTGCTTTTCGATTATTTCGGTAATTTTAAACTCGTCAATTTCGCCGTACAAATAAGAACCTGTATAATCAATAATTTCAACGAGCGGTTCCCGATAGCACATCCCGACACAACCTGTTTTTGTAAGTTCAAAATTTAATTTTTCGTGTTCTTTAACAGCTAAAATTTTATCATAAACTTTGTTAGCTCCTGCTGCAATTCCGCAACTGGCTAAACCGACAAGAACCTTCATTTGTTCCATAATAAAAAAATGAATTAATTATTGTGTTTTAACTGATATTCCTTAATAACATTAACAGCCGTTTTGCCGCTGAGTTTTCCGAAAACTTCGTCATCAATCATTAGTACAGGAGCCAGAGAACAACATCCCAGGCAAGCTACTGATTCCACAGTGTAAAATCCATCGGGAGTAGTTTCTCCATCTGCGATTTTAAGTGCTTCGAGAATACTTTCGGTAATTATATTAGCTCCCTGTACGTGACAGGCTGTACCGTGACATACTTTTACAATATGTTTTCCTACGGGTTTTAATCTAAACTGTGCATAAAAAGTAGCAACTCCGTAAAGTTCGCTTTTTTTAATTCCTGTTTTTTCACTAATTAAATCAAAAGCTTTTTCAGGCAAATAACCATATATTTGTTGTACTGCCTGCAAAACAGGAATAGTTATTCCTTTTTTGTTTTTAAACTTTTCAATCACACTGTCGAGTTGAGATAAATCAACTTCTTCGTGAATATTTTCACGATTTTCTAATGCAATTCTTTGAATACGCATAATAATGATTTTTATTACGAAAATAGAAAAAAAGAGGACAGAAACTGCCCTCTTTTAAAAAATAATTACACAATACCTTGTGCTATCATAGCATCGGCAACTTTTACAAAACCACCGATATTTGCACCGTCAACATAATTTATTGAACCGTCGGGTTTAGTTCCGTATTTAACGCAGGTTTTGTGAATGTTAATCATAATTTGATGTAAATGTCTGTCAACTTCTTCTCTGCTCCAAGACATACGCATAGAGTTCTGGGTCATTTCGAGACCTGAAGTAGCAACTCCACCGGCATTTGCAGCTTTACCCGGTCCATACAATATTTTGTGTTCGATAAATAATTCAACTGCTTCGGGAGTACTTGGCATATTAGCTCCTTCCGATACACAGAAGCATCCGTTTTTGATTAATGTATCAGCATCTTCCCCATTAAGCTCATTTTGAGTAGCACATGGTAAAGCAATCTCACATTTTATGCCCCATGGTGTTTTATTTTCGTAATATTCACAACCGTATTTTTCAGCATATTCTTTAATACGACCTCTTTTTACATTTTTGAGCCACATTATATATTTTAGTTTTTCATCATCAATCCCTGCCGGATCATATATAAATCCATTCGAATCAGACGCGGTTACAACTTTTCCACCAAGCTGATTTACTTTTTCGATTGCAAACTGAGCAACATTCCCCGAACCACTAACAACAACAGTTTTGCCTTGGAATGATTCCCCGCGGGTTTTTAACATTTCTTCTGCAAAATAAACGCACCCGTAACCTGTAGCTTCGGGACGAATTAAAGAACCACCCCATTCAATACCTTTACCTGTAAGAACTCCGGTAAATTCATTACGTAAGCGTTTGTATTGTCCGAACATATAACCTATTTCGCGTCCGCCAACACCAATATCTCCGGCAGGAACGTCAGTATCAGGACCGATATGACGGGCAAGTTCTGTCATAAAGCTCTGGCAGAAACGCATTACTTCGTTATCGGATTTTCCTTTAGGATCGAAATCACTACCACCTTTCCCACCACCCATCGGTAAGGTTGTTAATGAGTTTTTAAATACTTGTTCGAAAGCCAAAAATTTTAGAATACTCAAATTTACAGTAGGGTGAAAACGCAAACCACCTTTGTATGGGCCGATTGCACTGTTCATCTCTATTCTATAACCACGATTTACCTGTATGTCGCCTTTATCGTCAATCCATGGAACTCTGAAAATAATAATTCTTTCGGCTTCTACCATTCTTTCAAGAACCTTGTGCTCTTTGTACTTGGGATTTTCATCAATAAACGGCATTAAGGATTCTACTACCTCTCTTACCGCCTGCAAAAATTCTGGTTCATTTGAATTCTTTGCGATAACCTTTGCCATAAAGGCATCCACTTGAGTGCTGATAGCTTTGTTTTCCATAATAATAAAAATTTGAAGTTAGTGATTTGGTTAAATTTTCATTTCAAAATTAGTAATTTATAATTACAAAACAACATTTAAAATGATATTCTACAACATATTTATTGATTTTTATCATTTATTATGATATTATACAACACTCAAATTGATTTGCATCATATTGTAATTTTATATATTTTTATTTCTAAAACTTATTATTATGAATCTGAACGAAAATAATAACCAGAAAATCAACTACGATAAACTGTTAAAAGAAAATCAAGAAAGATTAAAGGAATTAAATTGCATTAACAAAACCACAGAATTAATAAAACAAGGACTTAGCATTAGCGAAACTTTGCAAAAAATTTGCAATTTCATGACTAATGCTTATCAATATCCCGAATATACTGTTTGCTCAATTGAATACGATGGCAAAAAGTATGTGTCTAATTTTTTTCTCGAAACTAAATGGAAGCAAAGTGCCGAATTCACCACAGCCGAAGGAAACAAAGGACAAATTAATGTTTATTATACTAAAGAATTTCCAAATGAAAGTGATGAAGGTCCATTCCTTATTGAAGAAAGGAACTTAATTAATAATATTGCAACGCTAATTTCTAACTTCATCAACAGCTCGAAAATAAAAGAAATTATTAATTACGAAGAGCCAAAAATTGATATTACAAATATTCAGCAGTCTGCACAACAATACAGCAGACAACTATTGCAAAGATTTTTGAACCGTGACTATTACGAAAGAGATATTTATCATGATCTGATGCCATTTAAAGTAAAAGAAATTTTACTTATCGCAAACCTTTACGATGCTTTCAGTATTGAAAAAGAAGGGAGATTTACCGAACATATACTTGGAGAATATTATAAATTAAACCTCACATCATTGCCTCGAATTACCGGATGTTCAAGCGAAAACGAAGCTTTGTATTTATTGAAACATCGTCATTTTGATTTGATAATCATTATGATGGGCTCAGATAAAAAATTCCCATTTGCTGTTTGCGAAAAAATAAAAGAACATCATAATTACATATCCACATATTTGCTCCTCAACAACGATAACGATATTCAATATCTTAAAAAATTCAGTTTTTATAAATCAAGCTTCGACAAAGTGTTTGTATGGAATGGAGACTCAAAGATATTTTTTGCAATGGTAAAACTGCTGGAGGATAAAGTTAATATGGAAAATGATGCAAAACTTGGAGTTGTTCAGGCTGTTCTGATTGTTGAGGATTCTCCTAAATATTACAGCAGATATTTACCTGCAATATACAGTGCTATTCTGGAACAAACACAAAAACTTATTGAAGAAGTAAATACCGATGAATTATATAAAGTCTTGAAATTACGAGCCAGACCAAAAGTTCTACATGCCTGCACCTACGAAGAAGCTATACATTATTATAATAGGTATCAAGATATCATTGTCTGTATTCTAACTGATATAAGATTTCCAAAAGACCAAAAGGAAGACTCAGGAGCTGGTTTTGAGCTTGTTAAATACATTCAATCGCACAATCCTCACATTCCTGTTTTGATGCAATCATCTGATCAAGAAAACATAAAAAAAGCCTCAGAATTAGGAGCAATGTTTCTTAATAAACTTTCCGACAGTTTGATTCAGGATATTAAATATTTTATTTCTTTCCATCTGGGATTCGGGAATTTTGTGTTCAGATCTAATGAAGGACAGCAACTTGCTGTGGCTAAAAACCTCAAAGAATTTGAATCATTATTAAACCAAATTCCGGAAGATTCTTTAACTTTTCATGCCTTAAAAAATCATTTCTCTCTATGGATGATGGCTAGAGGTGAAATTGAAATTGCACGAAAAATAAAACCATATAAAATAACAGACTTTAAAAATGCCGGAGAAATTAGGGAATTCCTGTTAAAAATTATTCAGAAACATAAAATTGAAAAAGCAAAAGGAAAAATTGTTCAGTTCGATCCTGACATTGTTAAGGAAGAAAGTAACATCGTTATGCTTAACAGCGGAGCGTTAGGAGGCAAAGGAAGAGGACTGGCTTTTGTTAACACCTTAATCTATAACTACGATTTTTCAAATGTTATTCCCGGAATTATCATTCGCACTCCCGCAACAAGTATAATAGGTACCGACGAGTTTGATATTTTCATGCAAAAAAACAAACTCTATCAGGTTATACATGAAGAAAGCGATTACACTATCATTAAATCCAAATTTGTAAATGCAAGTCTATCTTTTGAACTCAGCAAAAAACTCAAAGCCTTTATTAAGTCAATTAAAAAGCCTCTTGCCATAAGGTCTTCGAGTTTATTGGAAGACTCATTAAGCCAACCTTTTTCGGGAGTTTTCGAGACTTATTTACTTCCCAATAATCATCCTGACGACAATGTACGTCTGAAACAACTCGAAACTGCGATAAAGTTAGTATATGCCTCCGTTTTTGCTCCAAATGCAAGATTGTACTTCGAAGCCATAAATTACCGGATCGAAGAAGAGAAAATGGCAGTGGTTATCCAGGAAGTAGTTGGAAAGCAACATCAGGACTATTATTATCCGCATATTAGCGGAACGGCTCAATCACATAATTTTTACCCTGTAGGTTATATGAAACCTGAGGAAGGTTTTGCCGTAATTGCCTTAGGTTTAGGGCAATATGTTGTTGAAGGTGAAAAAACATATAGATTCTCTCCTCAATATCCAAAAATTGACATTACAAGCCTCAAAGACCTTGTAAACAATTCGCAATCCGAATTTTATGCAATAAATTTAAAAAGGACTAATCCGGACTTACTTGAAGGTGAAAATGCCGGGCTAAGTCGCCTTGATTTGTATGATGCTGAAATGCACGGAACTTTAAAACATCTTGCATCGACTTACGATCCATACAACGACACAATAGAAGCAGGAATTAATAAAACAGGTCCGAGAGTTATAAACTTTGCCGACATATTAAAATACGAATATATTCCACTGTCACAAACCATACAAGTTGTACTCTGCATTGTTAAGGAAGCCATGGGAACTCCGGTTGAAATAGAATTTGCCGTAACCCTCGACAAAGATCCGCCTTACAATCTTCCATCTTTTTATCTTTTACAAATTAAACCGCTCCTTGGAAGTCAAAGTGATTTTAAAGTTGAGTTTGAAAAGTATGCAAAAGAAAATACTGTTTTAAAATCATCGAAAAGCATGGGAAATGGAAAAATCGAAGGAATACAGGATGTTATTTTTGTTAAGCCCGAAGCCTTCGACAACCTTAAAACCGAAGAAATGTCCGAAGAAATAGATAGAATTAACCGTGAATTTTTAAAATCAAATCGCAAGTATATATTAATAGGTCCAGGAAGATGGGGTTCTCGAGATAAGTTTATTGGAATTCCTGTAGTTTGGTCGCAGATTTCGGCCGCTAAAGTAATTGTAGAAATGGAATTACCTAATTTCCCGCTCGATGCCTCTTTAGGTTCGCATTTTTTTCATAACGTAACCGCTATGAGCGTCGGATATTTTTCGGTAAAACAGTTTAATGATTTTGACTTTATCAATTGGGATATTCTAAATAATGCCGAAGTAGTAAAATCTTTTAAATATTTCAAACACGTAAAATTCAATAATCCGCTTACAGTTCTTATGGATGGAAGTCAACAAAAAGCAATTATAATAAACACAGATTAACAGTTAGAAATAGTTCTTATTTACAATAAAAACATTGTTATAGCAACTTATCTCGAAATTAAAAATCTGATTAAAATTGTTCAATTTAAATTCTAATAAAATAAAAAGACACCAAAAAAACTTTTAAGTAGTTTTAATATGAGTTAATTATAAATTTTATTTAACTGCGATTGTTTCGATTTCGATTAATACTCCAAGAGGCAATTCTTTTACTGCAAAAGCAGCCCTTGCAGGAGGATTTTCATTATAATATTTTGCATAAACTTCGTTCATGGCTTTAAAATTTGCCATATCACTCAGCAAACAGGTTGATTTAACAACATTTGAATAATCATAACCAGCTTCATGAAGTATGGCACCAATGTTTTTCATCACCTGTTCGGTTTGAGCCTGAATACCTTCAGGAATTTCTCCTGTCTGTGGATTTACGGGAATTTGTCCTGATATAAATAACATCCCGTTTATTTCAATTGCTTGAGAATAAGGTCCTATAGCTTTTGGAGCATTTGGCGTATTTATGACTTTTTTCATCACTTTTAATTTTAATAAACTTTAGGTTCAAGTTCAGCTCTCAAAACTAATAATCCATTCATTGCAAGAGCTAACATTTCATCTTCTCCCGGATAAACTTTAAGGGGAGCAATAAATCCGACCATTTCTTCGATAAATGAACAGAATTGTTTGTTATAAGCAATACCGCCAGTTAGAATAATTGCATCTACTTTACCTTTAAGCACTGCCGAAAGAGCTCCGATTTCCTTGGCTACCTGATAAGCCATTGCATCGGAAATAAACTGAGCTTTTTCATCGCCGTTTTTAGCTCTCATTTCAACTTCGTAAGCATCGTTGGTGCCCAGATAAGCAGCAAAACCACCATTCCCTTTGAGCATTAAATTGATTTCTTTTTGGGAATATTTACCGCTGAAGCACATTTTCACAAGCTGACCTGCCGGTAATGTTCCTGAACGTTCGGGAGAAAATGGACCTTCGCCGTTAAGAGCATTGTTCACATCAATAACTCTACCTTTTCGATGAGCTCCAACAGATATACCTCCGCCTAAATGAGCAATAATTAAATTTAAGTCTTCGTAACATGCATTTATATCATTTGCATAGCGGCGAGCAATGGCTTTTTGGTTTAAAGCATGAAAAATAGAAATTCTTTCGAACAAAGGGTGTCCTGCCACGCGAGCAATATCTTCCATTTCGTCAACAACAACAGGGTCGGCTATATAGGCTTTAACACCATTAAGTTCTTTAGCAAGATCGTCGGCAATAAGTCCTCCTAGATTGCTTGCATGTTCGCCAATAGGAGAATTGCGAAGATCGTTTTTCATCTTTTCGTTGATTTCATAAACACCGGAAGGTATTGGATTAATCAGCCCTCCGCGTCCCATTATGCAATCAATAGTTGAAAAATCTTCGCCGGCATTTTTTAGTTCTTCGAGTATAGCATTTTTTCTAAACTCATATTGGTCGGCTATGCTTGCAAAAGGAGCTAAATCCTCTGTTGAGTGTTTTATGTTTTTTTGAAAAACATTTGTTTCGTTCTCAAAAATCGCAATTTTTGTGGATGTTGAACCCGGGTTTATTGCTAAAATTCTAAATTTTCTCATTCCTGACATCAAATTTTAGATTAATAAAAAATTATTTTGCTGCTAATGCTGCCATTGCAATTGAGTAGGTTTTAGTTGCAGCAGAATCTCCTCTTGAAGACAAAACAGCCGGACATTTTGCTCCAACGAGCATTGCTCCCATTTTTGCATTTAATAATTTTGATGCTGTTTTGTAAAATACGTTTGCTGCTTCAATATTTGGAAATACTAAACAATCAGCTTCACCATTAACAACAGATTTAAGTTTTTTAATTTCAACAGATTCCTTGTCAATTGCCACATCTAGTGCCAAAGGACCATCAACCAGAGCTCCTTTAATCTGACCTCTTTCTGCCATTTTTGATATTATTGCAGCATCAACACAAGCTTGCATTCCTGCCGACATTTGTTCGGTTGCAGCTATTAAAGCAACTTTCGGTTGTTCGATGCCCAAAGAATGAGCCATAGATATAACATAGTTTGTGATGGCAATCTTTTGGCTTAAATCCGGTGCCGGTAATACTGCTACATCTGATACTACCAATAATTTCGGATAATTATCAATTTCCATCACTACAACATGACTCAAGACAGCTTTAGGTGGTAACAAGCCTTTTTCTTTATCCAAAATTGCACGCATGTATTTGTCGGTACTTACAAGACCCTTCATTAAAAATTCAGCTTCGCCTTCATTAATCAACTGAACGGCTTTACGTGTAGCTGCCATTTCGTCGGGCTCGTGAATAACCTTAAATTTGCCGAAATCAATCTTTTCGTGTTCGCAAATCTTTTTTATTTCATTTTCATCTCCAACAAGTATGCCTTCAATAATACCTAAATCAATGGCATTACTAACTGCTTCAATTGTATGTGCATCATTTGCAAAAGCAACAGATAATCTTTTACGTGGTTTTGATTTTACTGCTGCAATAATTTCATCCATTCTTGTTATATTCATTGCTGTAAAGTTTTAAAATTAGGTTTGCTAAATTATTATTATTATTTAGATTACCAAAAATAAATTTTTGTTTTTTCAACGATTTATTAAAAATTTCTTCCCAATATTAAATTATTGTTAAGTTATTATTTCCAAAACATTAAACCTTATAATATTTTTATTTTTGCCAAAAATTGACAAGCATGAAAAATTTTGTAGCATTGTTTTTATCTGTTTTTTTAATTACCAGTCTTACAGCACAGGAAGAAAAAGAAAATCAAATATCGTATAAACCTATATTTTTAATCTATTCAAATTTTTATAAAGGAATTTCAAAAACAAGTCCTGAATCAAATTTTGATGTTCGCAGAGCATATTTAGGTTATGATTTTTTTCTGAATAATGAATTTGCAGCAATGATCAGGCTCGACATAGGTTCTCCCGACGAAAGACAAAATTATTCTCTAACTCGTAGAAATGCTTATGTTAGGAATGCTTATATTTCGTATAATCATGAAAATTTAAAAATTGATTTTGGAATTGTTGACAATTTTCATCATAAACTTCAGGAAAAAAACTGGGGAAAAAGATATATTTTTAAAGCCTTTCTTGATGAATATAAATTTGTTTCGAGCACAGAGCTTGGGATTACTATCAGTTACAAGTTTCTAAAAAATTTTATTTTTAACTCCTCTGTTACAAATGGAGAATATCTCTCGAATATTACTGGCTTTAACAAATATTTTTATTCTGCAGGCTTTGATTATCTGCCTTCAAAAAAAATTATTGCTCGTATTGTTTCAAAATACTCAAACAGAACCGATAATAATCTTTTAACAAGTATCTTTTTAGCGGGAACCATTGTTAAAAAATTTACACTTGGAGGAGAATTTGCTTTTAAAAATTATTTCAATGAGCCGATAACAAAATACAATTATGGTTACAACATTTTTGCAATATATGTAGTAAATGAGAAAATTAATCTTTTTGTAAGGTATGATGACCTAAAATCAAACTTACCTGAAAATTACACAATACCATGGAACCTCGCCAATGATGGTTCTGCACTAATGGGAGGAATTGAATATAAGTTTAACGACAACGTCAGAATATCATTAAATTATCAGGATTGGTATCCTTTTGCAGCAAATTTACCAAATAAATCTTTCATTTACTTGAATCTTGAATTTGGAATTTTCGAATCATATAAAAGACTTTAATAATGAATAAGATTAGTATAATATTAGTTTTAGCGGGATTTATAATATTAGTGTTTTCATCCTGCAGAAAAAGTGAATATGTAACCGAAGAAACAATTATACTTAAAGATGAAGGCGGAGGTATAGGGACTCTAACTCTTAAAGAAGGGAAAAGATATGTTGTGGAAGGATTTGTATTTGTTAATGAAGGACAAGTTCTAACAATAGAGCCGGGAGCTGTTATTCGATTTAAAACCGGTAGCGGTGAAAACTCTTCTGCTTTAATAGTTTGTCGAGGAGGAAAAATTATTGCAGAAGGCACAGAATCAAAGCCGATAATTTTCACTGCAGAAAGTGATAATCTTAATGGGAACATTCCTCTACAAGTCTCAGGATTATGGGGAGGTATCATAATTCTGGGAAATGCTCCAATAAATGCTCAAAATACAAGCTCAAGAATTGAAGGAGTACCTATCTATGACGAACGTACCGAATACGGCGGAAATGACCCCAACGATGATAGCGGTGTTCTAAAATACGTTTCAATACGTCATGCCGGCTCTATGCTCACACCAGGAAATGAAATAAACGGGCTTACTCTTGGCGGGGTCGGGCGAGGAACAACTATTGAGTTTGTAGAAGTAATTTCAAATAGCGATGATGGTTTTGAATTTTTTGGAGGAACAGTAAACTGCCGATATCTTATTTCTGCATTCTGCGAAGACGATGCCTTCGATTTCGACGACGGATATCAAGGAAATTGTCAATTCTTATTAGCAATACAGACAAACTCTGCAGGCGATTTTCTTATGGAACACGACGGCGGATTTAATGAATACATCAATTGTACAAAACCAACAATTGCAAACGCAACTGTTGTTGGCAGAGGTATTACCGGAAACAGAGGAACAATTTTTTTCCGTAACGGAAGCGGTGGAATTTATAAAAATTCAATATTCATAAATCAAGCCTGGGGAATAAATATTCAATATGAAAACACAAACCATGATGCATTTACAAAATTCCTGAATGGCACACTCAAACTCGAAAACAATATTTTTTATTATATCGGATATAGCGATGATTATCCCCTACTTAAATTGATAAGCAACACACAAACAATTCCTCAGGAAAAACAAAATCTATTAAATTCATATTTTCAGCAAGCAGGAAATCTCATTAAAAACCCCGGTATTAGAATAGAAAACGACGGCATTTACATCATACCGGAAAACGATGTTTCGATGCCTTTGCTTGACGAACAAAATAGTTGGTTTATCCCGACAGATTATGCCGGAGCCTTTAAAAATGTTAATTGGACAGCAGGATGGTCATATTTATATCAAAAAGGTTTTATTAAATGAAAGAAAAAACAGAAATACGCAAGTTTTATTCAAAATTAGCACAAGCTATTCAAAATTTTAATTTAATTTCGGAAGACGACAGAATTCTAATTGGCGTTTCCGGAGGAAAAGATTCCGTAAGTCTGCTACAGGGATTGGCAAAATATAAAAAATACGGAAAAATAAATTTTGAAATTTTTGCTGTACATATAGAAATAACCAGTGTCCCGTACATAATAGACAAAACTTATCTCGAAAATTTTTGTATCGAAAATAACATAAAATTTATTTGCGAGAAAATTGATGTTGACTTCTCCAAACGTAAAAACAAATCCCACTGTTTTGTCTGCTCATGGCACAGAAGAAAACAACTTTTTGAAACAGCACATTATTTAAACTGCAATAAATTAGCACTTGGGCACCATCTCGACGACGCCATAGAAACTCTTATTATTAATATGTGTTATCATGGCAGTATAAGCTCTATGCCGGCAAAACTTGATATGTTCGACGGAAAAATTCAATTAATTCGTCCTTTAATTCTTTTAAAAAACGACGAGATAAAAAAGTTTGCAACCGCAATGAATATCCCGGCAGAAATTGAAACCTGTCCTTTCGATGATAAAACAAAAAGAAATCAAGCCGGTGAAATAATTAAAGAAATGGAAAAAAGATTCAAATTCGCCAAAAATTCAGTCTTTAATTCTATGTCGAAAATCTACTTAAAATATCTGCCTGTACCCGAAAACACAAATCCTATTATCGAAGACTTAAATGTTCCTAATAAAAAAGTCCAGTAGTTAGTTATGTGATTAGTTGGTTTGAAGGGAGGCTGAGTGCTGACTTTCGCTAAAAATTGTTTGTTGCGAATTGTACGAATGAACACTCCGATAAAATAAAATTAATAGTTTTCTTTCAACAATGTTAGTTTCTCACATTGAACTTCGGACGCTCTACACCCTCAGTTTCGGTGGGAGAGCGATGCAGACCCCACCAGACAATCCCGCCTCCAGAAAATATTTGCACCTTCCAATGCTATTCTATGATTAAATTATAGTTATTTATCAAATTCTCGTCAAAACTAAGCTTAAATCTAATGTTATTTGATTTCCATTTTCGCTTTATCGCAACATAATCGGAATATGATGAAAAATTATTTTTCAAAAAGTCTTTGTATAATACCTCCATCTTTAAATATTTTATCCACGCCAACCTGACCTCCAAAAGTTTATAATAATTCGGAACAGGCTTTAAACTTTGTAAAAACGAATAAAAATTTGCATACACCTGTAGATACTTCGTTGCAACCCCTCGCATAAAACGATTTATAAATTCTTTAAATTCCTCTACTTTGTACCTGTGAATCTTCAAACTTTTCTCTAACTTTCTGATTTTTACAGAAGTATTTTTTTCTTTTACTAAACGTTTAGCATCCTCAACTAAAATATTTTCAGAATCCTTAAAAAATAATAACGATTTATTCGCAACTCTGTCAGAAAAACGTTCGTGAAAATCTTTACTTATACTGTCTCCAACGTTAATAAATTTAAACTCTGTCAATCGGCTATCAGTAACGGAACACAAATTAACTTTTGGCAAATTTCTTTTGAAGCTCAGAGTGGCTTGCTTACGTCCTTTTTCACTAAAATTAAAACTTACTTTATTTGCAATCGTTAACGACTCGTAATCTTGCTTGATCAATTGCAAAGCTATAAAAATCTTATGTCGCCAGTCAAAAGCAGTTAAAATACTAATTCCAAACTTTTTAGAAATATTTTTTACAGTCAATACCTCACCACTATTGAACATATCAAATAACCTCAAAAACTTCTCCTTTTTATTTATGTAATGAATACTGCTACCACTCGTAGGAATAAACGTGCGACGACAAACTTTACATCTATATCTTGATACATTTACATACTTTCCAAATTTGACAAAATGCCTACTACCACAGTGTGGACATTCTTTGATTGGAAGATTAACAATCTCCTTCGGGAAAGGATTGCGTTTTACTTTTTTGTTTTTCTGATTCATTTTTTAAGGTCTTTCAATTAAAAATCAATGCAAAAGTAATAAAAAAATAAAAATATCAACACATATTTTAAATAATTTATTCTTTCTAAAATATTTTCTCCTTACATTAAACAATTTTTCAAATTTTTAACAAAATTTACAACTCATCAATATGCTAAATAAATAATTGTCGTATAGATTCGTTTAGAATTCTTTTTTTTAAGCAATTCCATTTTATGTAATCATTTTCTGGTTCTTAAAAAATTCTTTTTTATAAACAAACCTATGCAAATTTATTATAAATAAAACGAAATAATAACAAAAATTCTAAATATTTTATATAACGTCTTAATTTTTTAGGTTAATACTTTATGCATTATTTGATTTTCTTCGTTTAAATTAAAAAAAAATCAGGTAACGAGAAGCTTTTTATTTTGTTACTTTTTTTTAAGCGATTGTAAAAAGAAAAGTAAATTACTTCAAACCAAACACCCCACTCTAAACCGAACAGATAAACTTCAATCCAAACAGCTACTAAAATAAGTAAGTAAGTATATTAAAAAAATAATAATATTTAGCATAAAAATTACTTACTTTGCTAACAAAACATAAAAACTTATTTATTATGAAGAAATTTCTTGTTTTCTCGTTTTTTCTGATTGCCGTAAACCTGTTAGTATTTTCTCAAAGTAGAGTTACAAAATCTCAACTGTTTTTTCCCGACATTGACGAATATAAAACATTAAAATGTGACTTTCACATTCATACAGTTTTTTCTGATGGTCTTGTCTGGCCTGATTTCAGAGTTTCGGAGGCAATTCTGGACGGTCTGGATGCCATTGCCATTACCGATCACATTGAGTATCGTCCGCACAAAGAATTTTTAACAGGAGATTTGAATACATCAAATTCTATTGCAATAAAAGAAGGGAAATATCAAAATTTTATTGTCATTAAAGGGGCAGAAATAACTCGAAAAATGCCTCCAGGACATATCAATGCAATTTTTTTAAACGATGTTACTCCACTCGAAACTGATGATGTAGTTGAGGCAGTTAAAGCAGCTTACGAACAAGGAGCATTTATTTTTTGGAATCATCCTTGCTGGGAAGCACAACAACCCGACACCGTGGTTTGGTTCGATATACATACTGAGCTTTACACAAAAGGTTATATTCATGGAATAGAATTAGTGAACTTTAGTGATTTTTGTCCTGAAGCCTGGAAATGGGCCGAAGAAAAGAAACTTACAATTTTATCAAATTCCGATATTCATGGAACAACTTACACGAGCGAATTTGTAAAACATCGCCCGATTACTCTTGTTTTTACAAAAGAGCATTCCGAGAACTCCATAAAAGAAGCTCTTTTTGCCGGAAGGACTCTTGCTTACTACAACGAAAAAATTTATGGTGAAAAACAATGGCTCGAAAAATTATTTAAAAACTCACTTAAAATTAAAAAGCACAACAATCCCGATATTCAACGAACTTTTTATGAAATTACTAATTTAACTTCCGTTCCTATCATTTTAGAACCACAAAACACTGATATTGTAAAAAAAAGAATTACTCCTGAAAAAATTGAAATACCGCCACTCTCTAAAGTTAATTTTGACATCCGTTACAAAAATTATTCTGAACAAAAAGTAAAATTCGATGTTAAGACCTTCATGTATGATATTGACAAATATCTTGAATTTGAACTCGATGTAAAATAAAATAACAAAATGACTTATGAAAACAGTTCTATTAACCGGAGCTACAGGTGGTATTGGCAAAGCAACAGCATTATTATTCCTCGAAAAAGGCTGGCAGGTAGTTGCCACAGGCAGAAACGAAAAAGCTTTTGAAGAATTATCTTCAAAATTGGCAATATGCCATAAATTAGATGTTTCGGACATAAACTGCGTACTGGAATTAAAATCTTTTTTAGAAAACAATAATTTTAAAATTGATGTATTAATTAATAATGCCGGTTATGGACAGTTTGGGACTATCGAAGAAACTCCGATAGAACTTGCTGTAAAGCAATTTGATACAAATGTTTTCGGTTTAGCATCAGTAACGCAGGTTGTTATACCTTTTTTAAGAAATTCAGGCGGTGGTAGAATAATAAATGTTTCATCCA
This sequence comes from uncultured Bacteroidales bacterium, assembly GCA_937982115.1. Lineage (GTDB taxonomy): Bacteria > Bacteroidota > Bacteroidia > Bacteroidales > ML635J-15 > Bact-19. Next base: position 33,998 of record CALJNE010000030.1, read on the forward strand.
TTGCCGGAAAAGTTTCAATGCCCGGAGGTGGATGGTACGCAGCGAGCAAACATGCCGTTGAAGCTATTTCAGATGCTTTGAGATGGGAATTAAGTAAATTCAATATTAAGGTTTCTATTATTGAACCCGGACCAATAAAAACAGATTTTGCTGCAAATGTCAACAAGTCCATTGTATATAATCCTGAAGGTCCTTATGGGAATTTAATCGGAAACTTAACAGGAAGTACCAAATCAATTAAAGGAGGAACTGTAGAAAATTGTGCCAGGATAATTTACAAAGCGGCTGTTTCAAAATGTCCGAAAAATCGTTATTTAGTAACAAAAGAGGCAAAACTTATTAATATTCTTATAAAAATATTGCCTACCAAGTTGTTCGACAAAATGATTATCAAATTTTTCAAAATAAAGTAATGTTTTATTAACAATGATTTATATAAGGTTCTCAAAATCAAAATTATAGTTGGCGTTAATATTTTTTTTGATTTTAAATTGGATAGTGTTAATAAATACATTTTCTTTGTCAAAAATTTAAAGTAATGAAACGTTCAGTAATAAGTTTAATAATTATGGCAGCAGTAGCAAGTTTGGTGCTGTCATGTAAATCTCAGAAAGAAGTGGAAAATAAAAAATTAGAATTAAAAAATGCTGCAGATTCAGCAGCTTATGCAATTGGAATGCAGATTGCCGGAAATTTGGCTCAACAAGGTCTTGATACAATTTTCAATCCCGAAATGATTGCTGCTGGTCTTAAAGACCAGATGAATAAACAAGCAATCTTGAAAATGGAACAAACCGATAAACTTATTCAAGACTTTTTTAACGACATGATGGCATCAAAATCAAAAGGTAAGAAAGAAGAAGGTGAAAAATTTTTGGCAGAAAATGCTAAACGTCAAGGTGTTATAACTACTCCAAGTGGGTTGCAATACGAAGTTTTAGTTCAAGGTAATGGACCAAAACCTACTGCTACTAGTACTGTAAAAGTTCATTACAAAGGTACTTTAATTGACGGTACAGTATTCGACAGTTCTTATGATAGAGGTCAGCCTATTTCATTCCCGCTAAACGGAGTAATTCAAGGTTGGACAGAAGGTTTGCAACTAATGCCTGTTGGTTCAAAGTATAAATTTTATATACCTTATAATTTAGCTTATGGCGAAAGAGGCGCCGGACAGGTAATAGGTCCTTTCGAGACATTAATCTTTGAAGTTGAATTATTAGCGATTGAAAAATAATTTTGAAAACCGAAGTTTACCTTCGGTTTTTTTTTGTTAAAACAATTAAACCAAAGTATATGAAAAACAAAAGCCTTATTTCAATTAACGACTTTACAAAGGAAGAGTATTTCAGGGTTCTGGATCTGGCTGAAGAGTTTCAGAAAAATCCAAATCAACAATTATTATCGGATTACGTTATTGCTTCATTATTTTTTGAACCTTCTACCCGTACTCGTTTAAGTTTTGAAACCGCAATACAACGTTTGGGAGGTAAAGTTATAGGATTTAGCGAAGCATCAAGCTCAAGTGTTTCAAAAGGAGAATCTCTTAAAGACACCATTCTTACAGTTAGCAGATATGCGGATTTGATTATTATGCGTCATTCTATTGAAGGTTCGGCAAGATACGCAAGCGAAGTTTCAAACAAACCTATTATTAACGCAGGAGACGGCTCTAACCAACATCCTACTCAATGCCTTCTGGATCTATATTCTATTAGAAAATCTCAAGGAACACTCGAAAATCTTAATCTATTTCTCGTAGGTGACCTCAAATACGGTCGCACCGTTCATTCTCTTTTAATGGCCATGTCAGAATTTAATCCTGTGTTTAATTTCGTATCCCCTCCTACTTTGCGTATGCCTCAGGAATATAAAGATTATCTCGACGAAAAAGGCATCAAATATTACGAACACCACCAGCTTGATGATAATCTAAAACATGCTGATATCGTTTATATGACAAGAGTTCAACGCGAAAGATTTTCAGACCCGATGGAATACGAAAAAGTTAAAAATGCTTACGTTTTGAATAACAAAATGCTTGATAATACTAAAGAAAATCTTAGAATTATGCATCCACTACCACGTGTTAACGAAATTGATACTGATGTGGATACAAATCCAAAAGCATATTATTTTGAACAAGCCGAAAACGGAGTTTATGCCCGTATGGCTTTGATGTGTTTAATACTTGGTGTTGTTAAATAATAAATCTTAAAATTATGAAAAGCGAACTTAAAGTAAAAGCAATAGAAAAAGGTACTGTAATTGACCATATAAAACCCGAAGCATTATACAAAATTCTTTCAATTATTGGTATCGAAAAAATTGATACTCAAGTATTTATTGGAAATAATCTGGATAGCGAAAAATACGGTAAAAAAGCTATTATAAAAATTGCTGACAAATTTCCTTCGATTGATGATATTAACAAAATAGCTCTAATTGACCCACATGCCGTTATCAATATTATTAGAGATTATCAGGTTGTGGAAAAGAAAAAAGTTGAACTGCCTGAAAAAATCGAAGGCTTTGTAAAATGTATAAATCCAAAGTGTATAACTAATCACGAAAAAGTTGAAACAAAATTTAAAGTTGTGATTAAAGACGAAAAAGTAAATTTAAAATGTTATTATTGCGAAAAAATTACCGGACAGGACAATATCGAAGTTATAAGGTAGTTATAAAATAAAACCGTATTATGAAAAAATTTATTTTTCTGATATTCTCGCTCTCTTTGATTACAACTCTTAATTGTAAAGCACAAATTGTGGAAAACAATAATGAATTTGCATTTGAAATTTTTAAACAAATTTCTGCATCAGACAGTCTTGAAAATGTATTTCTAAGTCCTTTCAGCATCAGTACCGCCTTAAGTATGGCGTATGACGGTGCTGCAGGAAAAACTGCTAAAGAAATGCGTCAAGTTCTAAGGTTTACCAAAGACCAAAAACTCTCGCATAAAGAATTTACCGATTTATTAAAGTATTACCGAAATTCAAAGCAACAAGTTTTTAAAACTGTAAATGCTGCCTTTGCTCAAGAAAAATACAATTTTCTGCAATCCTATCTTGATTTATTGAAAAATTATGACGCAATCATCAAGACTGTTGACTTTAGAGATGCAAATAAAAGAGAAATTGCTCGTCGCGAAATGAATAAATGGGTCTCAGATAATACCGAGAAAAAAATCGAAGAATTGATTGATAAAAACTCAATTGACGATCTTACCCGACTTGTTCTTATCAATGCGATTTATTTTAAAGCTGATTGGAAATTTAAGTTTGATGAAACTCAAACCCGCCAGATGATTTTTCAATCAAAAAAGCGTCAATACATCACTGCCTTTATGCACATGCGTGAAAACATGAACTTCTACCAGTCTGAAAAACTCGTTGCTATGGCTCTGCCTTATGCCGACGATATTGCAACTCTTTATGTTATTATGCCGGTAGATGAAAATATTGATGCACTTGCTACTTCCTTCTCTTATAAAGATTTTATTAGTCTTAAATCTGAATTAAAATCAACTAAAGTTGACTTCTTCATACCTAAAATCAAAATTGAAAGCAGATATAAATTAAAAGACGTCCTTATAAAAATGGGAATGGTTGAAGCATTTACATCAAAAGCCAATTTCAAAAATATGAACGGACGTTCCGACCTTATGATTGATGATGTAATTCATCAGGCATTTATTGAAACATACGAAACAGGCACAGAAGCTGGAGCTGCAACAGCCGTAGTAGTTCGCGAAAAGTCGGCACCACAACTTATATATGTAAATTTTAACAAACCTTTCATTTTTATAATCCAGGAAAATAAAAAAGGATCTATTTTATTTATCGGAAAATTTATTAAGCCATTTCAACAATAATAATAATAATAATTTAAGTATGAAAAGAGTTTTTATTATTAGTATTTTAATAGGCTTTACAACAGCAATTTTTCCTCAAAAAGGATTTGTCTCCTATTTAGAACCAAGTTTTAAAAACATTGATGTAAGATACAAAATAACAAATCTTAATTTTTTCAATAAAAACAGCCCTGCAGTTATAATTTTAAAACTTAAGAATAATAATAAATTTGATGTTCAGGTTGATATTCAAATAGAATATCATTTTGGAATCAAATCAAGATACAAAAGCGAAAAAGTATCGGTTTGTATTCCCGCCGGACGAATTGTCGGCGGTAGAATGCACGGACTAAGTTTTGAACTCAAAACTTCTGATACCAAAATATTCGAAAATGAAGAAAACGAATGGTTTTTTAGTGTATTCGAAGTTGAAAAAATTGATAAATGTACTGTTAATAGAAAAAAATTAATTTCAAATTAGCATGAAAAACTTAGTTTTTGTAATTATTTTGCTCGTAAGTGCTGTATTGTTTTCTTGTAATAACATCTCAAAAAAATCCCAGGAAGAAAGTTCATGTTGCAAAACCGAACAAAGTGAAATGTGCAAAGACGTAATGTCTGTTGCCGAACTTAACAATAATCTCGAAGCCAATATTGATAAAGAAGTTGCAGTTTGCGGTTTTTGTTCTCACATCTGTTCGCATAGCGGTAAAAACTTATTCCTCGAAGAAAAAGACAATGCAGATGAACTAATAATCTGTAAAACCGGCGAAAATATTGAAAAATTAGACAAAAACCTCGAAAATCAATATGTTATTATCAAAGGGATTCTCAGGGCAGTAAAAGAAACCGAAAGTGAAGAGGTTGAAGTACATCACGATGTTAAAGTTAGCTATTACATCGAAGTAAATGATATGAAAAAATGTTCTTGCAACAGCAATTGCAAGTCAGATAAAGATAATGCCTGCTGCAGCAAAGGCACTCAAAAGAAATGCTGTAAATCTCTCAAATAAAAATATCAGTAATTTTTATTACTTTTGCAAAAAACGGATATTATCCGTTTTTTGTTTTATACAGGAATTAGACAATGAATAAAACAGTAGCTTTCAATACTTTAGGATGCAAACTTAATTTTGCAGAGAGTTCCCGGATTTATTCTTTTTTCAAAGAAAAAGGATTTAAACTTGTTCCTTTCAGTCATGAAGCCGACTTTTATGTTATAAATACCTGTACTGTTACTGCAAATGCCAACAAAAAAAGCCGCAATGCCATTCAAAGAGCAATTAAAAAAAATAAAAATGCGATTGTTATAGTAACCGGTTGCTATACACAAACAGGTCTTGAGGAATTAAAAAAAATTAATGGAATTGATTACATCTTTGGAGCAAACGATAAAGAAGAAATAAAAAAAATTATTGATCATGCCACAAAATGCGATAGTCCGGGAATAATAACAACCGAACACAAAGAAATGAAAACTTTTTTTCCGGCGGTTTCTCAAGATGATCGCACACGAACATTCTTAAAAATTCAAGACGGTTGTGATTATTTTTGCTCCTATTGTACTATTCCCTATGCCAGAGGACGCAGCAGGAACATGAGTATAAAAGATGTTCTTCAAAAAATAGAAGAAGAGGTTGAAAAGGGCACAAAAGAAATTATTCTCACCGGTGTTAACATCGGAGATTTCGGGAAATCAACATCCGAAAGTTTTCATAATTTATTGAAAGCTATTGTTAATCAAAATATAATTCCGAGATTAAGAATCGGCAGCATCGAACCAGATTTGTTAAGTGGGGATATAATAAAATTGATAGCGGATTCGGAAATTATTATGCCGCATTTTCATATTCCTCTACAATCCGGAGACAATGAACTGCTAAAAATTATGAAACGTAAATACACCACCGAACTTTTTAAAAACAGAATAGATACCATCCATAAATATATCCCTGATGCTTTTATAGGAATAGATTTAATCGTAGGCATGAACGGTGAAACTAATGAAATATTCGAACGTTCATACAATTTTATTAAGACTCTTGATATATCCTACATTCATTATTTTCAATATTCAGAAAGAAAAAACACTCCGGCTTTGAATTTTACACCCAAAATTTCTCCACAAATAAAAAATGAACGGGTAAAACTTATAAATCAATTGTGTGAAGAAAAAAACAAAAAATTTCTTGAAAAAAATATAGGAAAAACTCAAAAGGTGTTGTTCGAGTCTAAAAAGAAAAATGATAAAATCTTTGGTTTCACCGAAAATTATATTCGCGTTTCTGCACCTGTTAAACCAGAATTTATAAATAAAATTATTTCCGTAAGATTAACAGGTTTTGATTTTGATAACGATTGTTTGAACTCAGAAATTTTATAATCATGAACTTTGAAAATATTTTAACAGAAGTAACAAAAATAGCTAAAACCTCTGGCTCTTTAATACGAGAACGATTTTATTCAAAAGAAAATTTTGTTTTCGAAGAAAAAGGAATAAATGACTATGTTACTGAAATAGATAAACTGTCAGAAAAAATAATTGTGGAGGGATTGTTGGCAGTATTCCCGGAAGCAGGTTTTATAGCTGAAGAAAACACTAAAAGCACAAGATCTGAAATATATAATTGGATAGTTGATCCTCTGGATGGGACAACAAACTTTATGCATGGGATTTTTCCGGTTGCAGTAAGCATTGCACTTATGAAAAAAGACGAAATTATTCTGGGAGTAGTTTATGAAGTTGGCTTAGACGAATGTTTTGCTGCAATTAAAGGTAAAGGTGCTTTCCTTAACGGGAAAAGGATTCATGTATCCGAAAGTGATTCTTTAAAGAAATCCCTTGTTGCAACAGGTTTTCCATTCAGGAATTTCTCCATGCTCGAACCCTATTTAAAAATACTCGGAGAACTTACAGGCGAAACACGAGGAATCAGACGGCTCGGATCGGCAGCTACCGATTTGGCTTACGTTGCGTGTGGCAGGTTTGAAGCTTTTTATGAATATGATCTAAAGCCATGGGATGTTGCAGCCGGAACTTTGATAATTTCTGAAGCAGGTGGTAAAAATACAGATTTCAGTGGCGGGAATAATTTTATCTTTGGTGAACAAATAATATCATCAAACAATAAGATTCATAATTTGTTAGTTGAGATTGTTAAGAAACATTTAAAGTAGACATACTTAAAAAAAATTTTCGTAAATTGCATTAAAAATAAAAAATATGAGAAAAATAATATTTTTAACAATCCTGTCCCTTGCCTTAAGATTAACTTCTTTGGCAAATCTTGAGGTTTATTTCATGTATGCAACATTCAACTCTCCTTCAGGATCTTATCTGGAAACTTATATGAGTATTATTGGAAACAGTGCGGTATTTTCTCCTACTGAAGATGGAAAATTTCAATCAAAAATTGAAGTTACCATGATTTTTAAACAAGACGGTAAAATATTTGATTTCAATAAATACATTATCGAAAGTCCCATAATTGAAAATCTTGAACAACAAAAACCTAATTTTATTGATTTGCAAAGAATCAGCATTCCTAATGGAAATTACAAATTCGAAATGATTATTAAAGACCTGAATGACCCGAATAATAAATCTTATTTTCTCAACGACATAATTAATATTGATTACAATTCCGCAGAAATGAAATTCAGTGATTTTCAACTAATTGAATCCATCACTCCTACAAAAAATCAAAATATTTTAAGCAAAGGAGGATATGATTTAACTCCTTATATTTCAAATTTTTACCCAAATAACATCAATAGTCTCTCGTTTTATATCGAACTATATAATTCAGATAAAAAAATTGAAGGAGAATTTCTTGTAAAATACTATATTGAATCATTTGAAACAGGAAAAATTAATGAAAAAACCGCTCGTTTTAAAAAATTTTCAACAGCAAGTATTATCCCTATAATAGGTGATTTAAACATCTCAGATTTATCAACCGGGAATTATTATCTTGTTGTAGAAGCTGTTGACAGAGAGAATAACACACTGCAAAAAACAAAATTCTTTTTTCAAAGAAGTTTAGGAAACATTAACATTGAGGAATTTGCAGATTTGCTGAGTAAATTTGACATTAGAAATTCTTTTAGCGGATACATGGAAAACAAGGATTCATTAATGTTGTACGTTTCTTGCCTCCGACCAATTGCAAATCAAGATGAAAGAAATTTTATTGATTACAGATTAAAAGCTGCAAAAGTAGATGATTTACAAAATTTCTTTGTGCAGTTTTGGCTCAAACGCAACAATGTAGATCCAAATTCACTGTGGGTGAAATACAAAGAGCAGGTAGATTTTGTTGATAAATATTATCGTACACCGATAAATCGCGGTTTTCAGACTGATAGAGGCAGAGTTTATTTGCAATACGGAGCTCCAGACAGTAAGTATATTTCAAAGCATGAACCATCTGCATACCCTTACGAAATATGGACATACCACAGAGTAGGGAACGAAAACAACAGAAAATTCATTTTTTACAATCCTCATATTGCCGGTGAAGAATACGAACTTTTACATTCAGACCTTACAGGAGAAGTTAAAACCCCAAATTGGGAGCGTGTGCTTCAAAAAAGAAACAATACCTTGTATGATCATGATGTAAAGAATGCTGATGATTCATGGGGTAGTCGTGCTGCTGAAGAATACAGAAAAAAATGAAAATTCGCTTTCTTAAAGGATTAAAATCGGAATACTTCTTTTTTCCGGAAGAAGAAGAATTTTTATTGTCAAAATCTAAATTTTCTTTAGTTTATCTTGGTGCGGATATTAATACCAAAGAAAAAGTTATTTGCAAACGCCTCTCTCCTGCCCTTTTTGGCAGTAATGTAGAGAGATTAAAATTCATAGTTGAAGCCGGATTTAGCGTAAACCATCCCGGTTTTGCAAAAAATATTGACCTGGTTGTCGAAGATACTGATGCCTTTATAATTCAGGAATTTATTTATGGCAGAAATCTTAAATCTTTGATACAGGATCAAAATTATTTTGAAATCTTTTATAATACTTTTTTTTACAGAATAATTATCTCTGTTTTGGATAGTCTTTCGTTTTTACACAAAAACGGATATTGTCACTGCGACATAAAACCGTCGAATATCATGGTTCAATTTGACGAAAACGGTAAAATTGACTTTAATAATCCTGTCGTTAAGATTATTGATTTCGGAAGTGTAAAAAAAAGTTATCAAATCGGTGAATTCGACAAATATACACGAAGCTTTAACATAATGTATGCTTCGCCGGAACAGATTTTTGGATTTACAGATTTTGTTGGTGATCATTCTGATATTTTCAGTACCGGGTTAGTATTATACGAATCTATTACTAAGGAACCCGCAATGAAAGCAAACATTCCGTTGATTATGCAACAATATCAGGCAACAGCTCCTATCACTAAACATTACAGATTAGATGATGATTTGTTCAAAATAATTTCTAAAGCCACAGCAAAACCTAAACTAAAAAAAGTATTCCATAAATACCAAGAAAATGAATTGCGAATTGAATGTTTAAAATCAATGAGTGCAAGATTTCAGAAAGCCGCGGATTTTAAAGATGCATTGAATTTACTTTTATAAAATTTTTATTTTTGCAAAAAATATCTATAACATGACAGAACAAGAAAAAAAAACATTAGAATCCATGACCATTAAAACATGGACAGAAAGAAAATCAAACGATGCGTGGAGTATATTTAAAATAATGGGTGAATTTGTAAACGGTTTTGAAAAGTTTGCAGAAATAGGACCTTGCGTTTCAATATTTGGTTCAGCACGAACAAAACCGGACAATCCATATTACAAAATGGCTACCGAAACTGCATATTTACTTACTCAGAAAGGGTTTGGAGTTATGACCGGCGGTGGTCCCGGAATTATGGAAGCTGCTAATAAAGGCGCTGCATCAGGTGGTGGTAAATCTGCCGGCTGCAATATTAAACTCGAATTTGAACAAGCCCCCAATAAATACATTGACGAAGATAAACTTGTTACTTTCGATTACTTCTTCGTTCGTAAAGTAATGTTCATGAAATATTCTCAAGGATTTATCGTATTTCCTGGTGGCTTTGGAACTTTCGACGAATTGTTCGAAGCAATAACTCTTATTCAAACTCATAAAATCGGCCGCTTCCCAATAGTGCTTATGGATAAAAGTTATTGGTCGGGATTATTCAAATGGGTTGATGAAGTAATGTTTGAAAAAGAAAAATATATTTCTCCCGAAGATAGAAATATTTATCACATCGTTGATACTCCCGAAGAAGCAGTCAAAATTATTGACGACTTTTATAAAGAATATACACATAAACCTAATTTTGAGATTTAAAATTAGATGCAAAAAATTGATAGTGGATCAAAAGTCCCTATTAAACTCTGGATAGATGAAATTGAAGAGTCTGCTCTTCAACAGGCTCGAAATGTGGCTTCTTTACCTTTCGCCTTTAGCCATGTGGCAATTATGCCGGATGCTCACGAAGGTTATGGTATGCCAATTGGTGCAGTATTGGCAACAAAAAATGCAATAGTGCCTAATGCCGTTGGTGTTGATATTGGATGCGGGATGTGTGCTGTTAAAACAAACCTTAAAACTTTTCAGATAGACCAAAAAATCCTAAAAAAAATTCTCTCCGAAATACGAGCAAAAATACCTTTAGGTTTTAACCATCACAAATCTGCTCAAGACTCTTCATTGATGCCAAAAAATTTTGATATTTCTTCAATGGAAATTGTTAGTAGAGAGTATAATTCGGCATTGAAGCAATTAGGAACTCTCGGTGGAGGAAATCATTTTATCGAAATTCAAAAAGACAAAAATGATTTTTTATGGATAATGATACACTCCGGCAGCAGAAATATTGGACTAAAGGTAGCTGAACACTACAATAAAAAAGCCGCAAAATTCTGCGTAGATTACAATCTTCCTGTTATTCCGAAAGCAGATTTGTCTTATTTTCCCATTGATTCCAAAGAAGCCTCAGATTATATTCGAGAAATGAATTATTGTATAGAGTTTGCTTATTCGAATCGCAAACTCATGATGAACAGAATCCTCGAAACTTTTGACGACAAGTTCGCAAATTTTGAATTCGGAGAAATTATAAATATTACACATAATTATGCAGCACTCGAGGAACATTTCGGAGAAAAAGTTTATGTCCATCGTAAAGGTGCGACCTCGTCTAAAAAAGGAGAAACAGGAATTATTCCTGGTTCTCAAGGAACAAATTCATATATTACCGAAGGGCTTGGTAATCCGGAAAGTTTTATGAGTTGCTCTCATGGAGCCGGCAGAGTTATGAGTCGCAAAAAAGCGATAAAATCTCTTGACTTGCACAAAGAGGTGAAAATGCTTGAAGAAAAAGGAATCATACATTCTATACGTAGCCAGCGAGATCTTGAAGAAGCTGCAAGCGCATATAAAGACATTCACGAAGTCATGAAATTACAGAAAGACTTAGTAAAAATAAAATATGAATTATTCCCTCTTGCTGTTATAAAAGGATAAAAAAAGGGGCTGCAAAAGCAGCCTCCTTTTATTAAAATTTTAACTATTCAGTTAATTTTTTGATTTTAGCATCAGCTTCTTTGTATTTTTCCATTTCGCCAAGTCGGTAGTAAATTGTTTTCAAAGTTGCCAAAACGTTCATATTTGTTGGCTGTATAACTTCAGCTTTTTCGAGATATGGTTTAGCCTGTTCAAATAATCCGTTAGCAATCTTTTTAAATTCTTCAAGTCTGGCAAATTCTGTTATTGGAATGTTTTTATCAGCCCAATCTAATGTATCAACACCGGTATTATAATAATATGCACCTGCACTGTAATTTGCATCGAAATTGTTTGGATCTAATTCTATCGCTTTTTTATAATCAGCAATAGCATTATCTCTAAGTTTTAATGTTTCATTCAATGTTCCTCTAATAACATAAAATTGTGGATCATTAGGATTCTTCTGAATAGCTAAATTTATATATTCCAAAGCTTTATCGTTTTGTTCTGAATTAACAAAGTAGTTAAATAATTCAATAACCAGAGGATAATTGGCATTAGGATATTTTTCTATTCCTTTTTGTAAAGTTTCAATCATTTTATTGGTTTTGCCAAGTTCTCTGTAACAAATTGCCTGATTTAATATAATTAAAACTCTTTCATCGTCATTAGCACCAAATTTAGCTTCAATCAAAAAATCGTTTAATTTAACGGCTTCTTCAAATTTTTTAGCTTTTATGGCAGCCAACGAGGTAAAGTAGTATAATTGTGTATCTGCTCTGAATGATAAGGTAGAAATCATAACTGCTTTTTCAAATTTAGCATAAGATTCTTCCCATTTTTGTTCCTGATATTTAGCAACACCTTCATTTATGAAAGCATTTGATAAAGCCGGTAATCTATTACCTATAATATCATATAATGATTCGGTATTTTCATAATTTCTATCGTCCATTTTTTGAATTATGGAGACGAATTTCATAAAACCGGTTTCAGAAGTCAAATCAATTTGACGATATTCGGGATTAACAAAGTTAAGTAAAATAGCTTTGATATATGAATCGTATGCTTCGTCGAGGCAATTATCGCAGAGACCTTTGTATTTTTTCTTATCAGTAATGCCTAATTCCTGATAAATTTGACCACGGTAGTAATAAGTTTTGTACCAATTGCTTGTTTCGGGATTAGCTGTAGCTTTATCAATTGATTTTTTAGCATCATCCAGAAACCCGTCTTTTAGATAACTCCATGCACTGGTAACTTCACGCTTTTGAGCAAAAATTGCGGTTATAAAAAGCATTCCAATAATTACTAAGCTAAATTTTTTCATAACTTTTAATTTTATAATTTAAAATTCGGATACAAATATACAAACACTTTGCCAATATTTATTCAATAACATTTTCATTATTTTCTAAAACTTGATTTTCTTAAACTTCGGTGTTACTTTCGCCATTTTCGTTTTCATCTTCTAAGTCTCCGTTTTCAATTTTTGCTACCGAAGCAATTTGATCTCCATCTTTGAGGTTAATTAATTTAACGCCTTGTGTTGCTCTTCCCATCACACGTAAATCTTTAACCGCAATTCTCAACATTATACCGCTACGGTTGGTAATCATAAGGTGGTCTAAATCTGTTACAGCAGAAATATCAATAAGTTTTCCGGTTTTGGGAGTAATATTTATTGTTTTTACGCCTTTCCCACCTCTGCCGGTAATTCTATATTCTTCTATGTCGGATCTTTTTCCGTAACCGTTTTCACTAACAACAAGTATGTCTTGACCGGATTTAACGGTAATTAATCCAATCACAACATCATCATCGTCAAGATTTATTCCTTTTACGCCGGTGGCTGTACGACCCATTGGTCTAACGAGATTGTGCGGGAATCTGATGACTTTACCGTTACGAGCACCTATCATTATATTTACAGGTTCTTCGCCTGGTTTGTCTTCAATTAAGTTTGCTGTCAAAAGGCTGTCGCCTTCTCTAATATTCAATGCTATAACACCATTTTGACGAGGTCTGGAATATTCAGCAAGTTTTGTTTTTTTGATGATTCCATTTCTGGAACACATTATTATATATGAATTGTTTATGTATTCCTGATCTGTTAAGGATACAACATTCATAAAGGCTTTGATTTCGTCGTCAGGTTCGATGTTTATCAAATTTTGAATAGCACGTCCTTTTGATGTTTTACTACCTTCCGGAATTTCATAAACTTTGAGCCAATAACATTTTCCTTTCTTTGTGAATAATAACAAAGTATTATGCATGGTTGCCACAAACATATGTTCAACAAAGTCTTCATCTCTGGTAACAGTACCTCTTGATCCTACTCCTCCCCTGTTTTGAGCTCTAAACTCATTTAAAGGTGTTCGTTTGATATAACCAAAATGAGAAATTGTAATAACAACATCTTCATCGGCATAAAAATCTTCGGGATTAAGGTCCTCACTTGAGTAAATAATTTGAGTTTTGCGAGGATCATTATATTTTTCTTTGAGTTCGAGTAATTCCTCCTTAACGATTTTCATTCGGAGTGAAAGATTTGCCAGAATTTCTTTGTAGTAAGCAATTTTTTCGAGTAAATCTGAATATTCAGCACGTAGTTTATCCTGTTCGAGACCGGTGAGCTGTCTCAATCTCATCTCAACAATAGCTCTCGACTGAATTTCAGTTAACTGGAATCTTTCCATTAATCTTTCTCTTGCCTGGTCAGGAGATTCCGAAGAGCGAATTATGCTGATAACTTCGTCTATATGGTCGCTTGCTATGATCAAGCCTTCTAATATATGGGCTCTCTCTTCGGCTTTTCTGAGATCAAATTGTGTACGACGAACCACTATTTCGTGGCGATGCTCCACAAAAAGACTTATCAAATCTTTTAAGGTTAAGGTCATTGGACGACCTTTTACCAAGGCGATGTTATTAATGCTGAAGGAAGATTGTAATGCTGTATATTTAAAAAGTTTATTTAAAACAACGTTTGAAACAGCATCTTTTTTTATCTCGATTACAATACGCATCCCGTTGCGGTCGGATTCATCGTTAATGTCCGATATTCCTTCAATCTTTTTTTCGTTGATTAACTCGGCAATTTTCATTATTAACTCAGCTTTGTTAACCATATAAGGAATTTCGGTTACGATAATTTTTTCGCGACCACCTTCAGAAACTTCTATATCGGTTTTAGCTCTTATAACAACACGTCCTCTACCGGTTTCATAAGCTTCACGTACTCCTTCAATACCATAAATAATACCCCCGGTTGGAAAATCCGGAGCAACAATTATATCAGCGAGCTTTGAGGCTTCAATTTCAGGATTATCAATATATGCAACAATAGCATCAACTGTTTGCCCCAAATTATGAGGAGCCATGTTAGTTGCCATACCTACGGCAATACCGCTTGCACCATTAACTAACAAATTCGGTAGTTTAGTGGGCATAACGGTTGGCTCTTCCAGAGAATCATCAAAGTTTAGCGTAAAGTCTACTGTTTCTTTGTCAATATCAGCCATTATTTCATCAGCAATTTTTGATAATCTTGCCTCGGTATAACGCATAGCTGCCGGGCTGTCTCCATCAACTGATCCAAAGTTTCCCTGTCCGTCAACTAAAGTATAACGCAACGACCAATCCTGAGCCATCCTCACCATCGCCATATACACCGACGAATCGCCATGGGGGTGATACTTACCTAATACTTCACCAACAATTCTTGCTGATTTTTTATATGGTTTGCTTGCAAACAATCCAAGCTCGTACATTCCAAATAATATACGACGCTGAACGGGTTTTAATCCATCCCTTACATCCGGCAAAGCTCTCGATACAATTACAGACATCGAATAATCTATGTAAGCCGATTTCATCTGTTCCTCTATGTTCACCGGAATAATCCTTGATTCTCTTCCTGTTTCAGACATATTTTTTATTTTAATTTATTGATATTCAATATTTTATACTTTATAAATTTTAGCTCACAAATATAGCATTTTTGTTGCAATTTTAACTTATAACTTAATTATTAGTTATTAACAATTGTAGTTTATAATTTACAGATTATCAGATAAAAATTATTTTAATCTAAATTCTGAATTTGTATATGAAAAAATTTTATTAAAGACAGACTTCTCGGGTGGTTTCGGCTGAGATAGTAACAATGGTTTCTACTTCGAGCAACTTCTGGAAATTAGTAATTACATTCCAATTGCATAATACGTTATTAATTTTAATAAAAAAAAAGAGGGGAAACACCCTCTTTTTTTATTTTTTAGTGATTTATGAAACTTTAATTTCTTTAATAATTTTTGCTTCTTTGTTTTTCGGAATGTTAACTTTTAAGATTCCGTTTTCGTAGTTTGCCGAGATTTTGTCTTTATCAACATCTTCAGGCAAACTGTAGGATTTTTTGAAACTGCCGTAGCAGAAACCTCTGTAGTAGTA
>CALJNE010000031.1 GCA_937982115.1 uncultured Bacteroidales bacterium
AAATCTTTACTTATACTTTCTCCAACGTTAACAAACTTAAACTCTGTCAATCGGCTATCAGTAACGGAACACAAATTAACTTTTGGCAAATTTCTTTTGAAGCTCCGAGTGGCTTGCTGACGTCCTTTTTCATTAAAATTAAAACTTACTTTATTGGCAATCGTTACCGACTCGTAATCTTGCTTGATCAATTGCAATGCTAAAAAAATCTTATGTCGCCAGTCAAAGGCTGTTAAAATACTAATTCCAAATTTATTAGAAATATTTTTTATCGTCAAAACTTCTCCACTATTAAACATATCAAACAATTGCAAAAATTTCTCTTTCTTATTTATGTAATGAATGCTGCTCCCACTCGTAGGTATAAACGTGCGACGACATATTTTACATCTATACCTCGATACATTAACATATTTTCCAAACTTAACAAAATGCTTACTTCCACAATGAGGACATTCTTTGATTGGAAGATTAACAATCTCCTTCGGGAAAGGATTGCGTTTTACTTTTTTGGCTGTTTGATTCATTTTTAATTATTTTTTAGATAAACAAATGTGAAAAAAAACATAAAATCAACACATATTTATAATATTTTATTATTTCTAAAATTTTTCCTCCTTTCATCAAGCAATTTTTCAAATTTCAATAAATTTACATCTCAATTATCTGAATTTTAATTGATTGATAGATAGTACCGTTTATCTTTGTTTTTTGGTAGCAATAACATTCAAATTTATTACTTGTATGATTCATTAAAAATTCCTTTTCTTTAACAATCCTATGCAAATTTACTAAATAAAACAAAATAACAACGAAGATTCTAAATATTTTATCTAATATCTTTCTTTCTTTATCAATTTAATGAATCACTTGTATTTTTTTATTTAGAATTTTTTGCCAAAAATCATCAAGCATGGCAATGCCTGAAGCAAGTAAAGTTAGAAGTCAAAAGGGAGAAGGGGAAAGTATATACGTCAACTAAATGTTCTTTTCAGTACAAGGCCCATTAAATAATCGAAGATAATTTGCAGAATGCTCAAACAAGTTACTGTCAAATTCTGAATGAAGCATGTTATAAAAAAAGATAATCTCTTTCAATTAAAAAAATAAAACAAAACTTTGCCAATCCCTATAATAATATTATTTTTGGGATAAATAATGATTTTTAAAATGAAAAGATTTTTTATTTACATTACACTCATATCCATTGCTTTCTTAACTGCTTGCAGAGTTAAAGACAACTGCGAAGTTAACAATACAGGTAAGATTTCTGTTACAAACAATTCCTCACGTCAAATCGAAATTATTATTGACAACACAAAACTTTTTAATCTCGAACCGGGAGAAACAAAAACTACCGATAAGCCTGTAGGAAGTTACAACATCAAGGCTCTCAGTTTTCCTGATGAATGGAATTATCAAATTTCGATTAAACAATGCGAAACAACTCAAATCAATGTTCCTGAATAATGAACGACAATAAAACATTAAAAGTTTTTACCGCCTCTGCAGGCTCCGGTAAAACTCAAAGCATTGCAAACGAATACATCCTTAACCTATTTGATGATAGCATCTCGCATCGTAACATCCTTGCCATAACTTTCACCAACAAGGCAAGTGAAGAAATGAAAGAAAGGATCATCACGGAATTATTTAAACTAATTTGTGGTAAAAATTCTGAACTCGAACAAAGAATCAGTGCAGAATACAATTTAACTCCTGACCAAATAAAAGAAAAAGCCAGCCTGAAATTTTTCGGATTATTACACCAATATTCATTTTTCTCTGTTCAAACAATTGACAGTTTTTTACTGAAAATTCTAAAGAGTTTCCTTTACGAAATAAGCATAAACTTCAACTTCGACATAGAATTCGATACTCGTTCTGTGATTTCTAAAGCTGTTGACAGAATTCTTGACACGGCAACCAACGACGAAAAATTAAAAAATATAATTCTCAGACTTGTCAACAAAAACATTGACGACTCCAAATACTGGGATTTCCGTAATACGCTTGCTTCTTTCTTAAAACTGATATTTAAAGACGAATTTCGTAAAGCTCAAAAAGATTTTGAAGTTTTTTTCGATGATGAAAACAATGTTCAGAAATTAAAAGTCAAAATCAGAGATATTCTTGAAGACACTCATAATTTCGCAGAGGCATTTTTACGAGAAATTGAGAATCTTTTATTGAAATACAATTTAGTAAAAGGAGATTTTAAAGGTGCATCAAAAGCTCCGATAATTAAATTCTGTAAAGAGCTTCAACTTCTTAAAGAAAATTCTGATTCGGTAAGTCTTGATATATACAACAAAGAAATTAATAACAGTTCATTCTGGATTAAACAGAGTGATTCAGGTAATACCTCTTTAATCAACGCTGCAGATGAAATAAAAAATTTATTGATAAAAAGAAAAGATGAACTGTTTTCAAAATTTAAAAATTTTTCGGAAGCACTCACAATACAAAAAAACTTTGATTACATCGCACTTGTCAATTATGCCGACAGAGCCGTAAAGGATATATGCAATGATGAAAACATATTTTTAATTTGTGATGTTCCTGCAGTAATTTCCGAAATTGCCAATAATAACAGCAGTTCTTTCATTTTCGAAAAAGCCGGTGTAAACTTTGAGAGTTATTTGCTGGATGAATTTCAAGACACTTCCAGAATACAATGGGAATCTTTAGCTCCCTTATTGCAGGAAAGCCTGTCCAAATCAAAGAATAAGAGCATAGTGGTGGGCGACCTCAAACAAGCAATTTATGCCTGGCGGAACGGAGATTGGAAAATCCTTGCCGAAGACTTACCAGAAAAATTTAAAGATTTTCTGCATAATGTTACCTTAAAAGAAAACTGGCGTAGCGGCGAACAGATTATAAAAATTAACAATGAATTTTTCAAAAAAGCAGCGGAAATTTCTGATAACATAATTTACGATATTGATAACAATCAGAAAAATATCCTACAAACAAAAATATACGCTGATTGTGAACAAGAATTTCCGAAACAGAAAAAAAACGATTTTAAATCAATAGTAAGAGTAAAAATATTTAAGATAATTAAAGGGAAAAATAAGGAAACAGAAAAAAAAACAAAACTGAATTTCAAACCTATAATCATAAGTGATTTAATATCAAACATTGAAGAAATTCAAGAGAAGAAATATTCTGCAGGTGATATTATGATACTTTGCAGAAAAAACGAAGAAGCTTTCGAAATAGCACAAGAAATTATCAAATACGGACAAAGCCCCCAAGCAAAACCGGGAATTGTATATGACATAATTTCCCAGGATGCATTATATCTAAATTCTAATAATTCAGTTAAATTCATCATCTCTTGTCTTAATTATTTAATTAACCCCACAGAAAAACTTGCACAAACAGAGGCAGCATTTTATTATTACCTTGAAAAAAACACAAATTCAGATGAAATATATTTTGATTTTGAAAACTTCATTCAAGCAGTAGAAGATATTTTTGAGGATTTGCTTAAAAATTCCGAAAAGCTTTTGCTGAACGAACTTATAGAATTTATTATTATAAAAGCAGAGTTGAACAAAAAAACGGAAAACATTCCGTTCATAAATGCGTTGAGAGATTTAGTTCACGAATATCAAAAGAAAAATAATTCCGACCTTAATAATTTTCTGAAATTCTGGGACGAAAAATCCGATGATTTAAAAATTAAAGTTCCGGAAAAACAAAATGCCATAAAAATAATAACAATTCACAAAGCCAAAGGACTCGCCTCAGAGTTTGTTTTAATTCCCTTCTGTAATTGGAAATTTAATGAAACCTCTGGCGGAAAACAAACCTGCTGGTTAAAAAACGAAAACTCTATTTTTAACGAACTCCCAATATGGCCTATTGATAAAAATGAAAAACTCAAAAATACAGGTTTTGCAAAACACTACTATCAAATCAAAATTTCTGAATTCACCGAAGCTTTCAATTTACTATATGTTGCCTTTACAAGAGCAAAAAGAGGTCTATTTGTTTACTCCGCCGATAACGAGAACTCCGTTAACAATATAATTACTTCTGCATTAGAATTGATGAATGATAAATTTATTATTGAAACCCAACAATTCGATGATTATTCTATTCAAACATATAAAACCGGTAGCTACGATGAAAATATAGCTGCACAACAGATAAATCAATATATAGAAGAATATCCGTTATATCTTCCAAACAAAAAAATTAAAATAAAAACTTTCTTCGATAGCGATAAAAGAGACTTACTCGCTTATCAAAACATTCAAAAAGGAATTGTTTTGCATAAAATTCTCGAAAACACAATAAAAATTCAAGACCTTGATTTTGCAATAAAAAAACTTTATTTTAGGGGA
The DNA here is from genome assembly GCA_937982115.1 of uncultured Bacteroidales bacterium. Taxonomy (GTDB): domain Bacteria; phylum Bacteroidota; class Bacteroidia; order Bacteroidales; family ML635J-15; genus Bact-19. The sequence goes on from CALJNE010000031.1 coordinate 4,359, forward strand.
ATTATAAATAAAGAGCAACTTAACAGCTATTCAGATTTCTTAAAGACCCAACTCGAAAACGATTTTATCAAGAGCTGGTTTGATGGTTCTTATTCAGTTATGACCGAAACCGAAATTCTTATTCCGGAAAAATCGTCAAAACGCCCTGACCGCCTTATGTTTTCAAAAGATAAAACAATAATTGTGGACTATAAATTTGGCACAAAGGAAAATCCCGAATATCTTGCTCAAATGGATAACTATTTTAAAATATGTAATGAATTGGGATTTAAAAACATTGAAACTTATATTTGGTATGTAAGCCTCGAAACTGTTATCCGATATGTTCCGGAAAACAAAACAACTAAACGCATTAAATTATTTTAAATTATGATAAAGAATTTTATTAAATTTTTGGTCAGAAACGTACCTCGTCCATGGCTTATAAGGTTCAGTAAAATTTTTTCTTTTATTATACGTCCATTTTATATCGGCAAAAATGTTCACTGTCCTGTTTGTAATCACAGTTTCAGGAAGTTTTTACCTTATGGCAGCAAAGCAGGAGAAAACAGGCTATGTCCTAATTGTCTGTCATTAGAACGTCATCGCTTGCTGTGGATTTATCTGAGCAACTACTCCGATTTCTTTAAAAACAACATTAAATTATTGCATATTGCACCGGAACAACCATTTTTAAAAAGATTTAAAAAATCCGGAAATATTGAATACATTACCGCCGACCTTGTGTCTCCAATTGCTGATTTGCATTTCGACATCATGCAAATTCCTTTGCCCGATAACAGCTACGACTGGATTATTTGCAATCACGTCCTCGAACATGTAGAAAACGACATCATTGCCATGAAAGAGATTTATCGCATATTAAAACCCGGAGGTACTGCAATTATGCAAGTCCCCATAAATTATGACTATGCCGAAACTCTCGAAGATACAAGCATTACAGACCCAAAAATGAGAGAAAAAACATTCGGGCAATACGACCATGTTCGCTGGCATGGGCTTGATTATCCCCAAAGACTCAGAAATGCAGGTTTTGAAGTTACCAAGTTTGATGTTAAAAAACATCTTTCACCCGAAAAAATTTCGCTTTACAGATTAGATGAAAGAGAAATTCTTTATGTTGCCACAAAATCAATTACAGTAAATAGTTAACAAAAACTATGAACGCACAAATTATTACCATTGGAGACGAAATTCTTATTGGTCAAATTGTTGACACAAATTCAGCATGGATAGCTAAAGAATTAAATAAAATTGGAATTTGTGTTTCTAAAACTATAAGTATAGGTGATGATGCTTCGGAAATTCAACAAACAATCACAGAAGCCTTACACAGCAGTAACATTGTAATAATAACCGGCGGTCTCGGACCTACTAATGACGATATTACTAAAAATGTATTATGCCGGATTTTTAACTCAGAACTCGTGTTAAATAATTGTGTCCTTGACAACATCAAATTTTTATTGAAACAAAGAAACATACCTTTAAACGAAAACAACAGAAGTCAGGCTCTGGTTCCCGACAAAGCAAAAGTGTTGAACAATTCAATCGGAACAGCTCCGGGACTAATGTTTGAGATGAATGAAAAAATCCTGTTTTCACTACCAGGCGTTCCTTATGAAATGAAGCATATTTTTTCTGAACATGTCTTATTATTGTTACAAAACAAATATCACCTTTTATCAAATTTTCACAAAACCATTCTAACCGCCGGACTTCCGGAATCGGTTCTATCTGAAAAAATTCAAGAATGGGAAAACAGCATCCCCAAAACCATTAAATTGGCTTATCTCCCTTCAACCGGTTTTATCAGACTTAGATTAAGCAAAAATAACGCAGATAAATCCGACATTGAAACTATAAATTTCCTAGTAGAAAAATTAAAAACAATAATCCCTGAAAACATTATTGCAACAGAAGATATACGCCTTGAAGAAGTTCTTGGAAATTTGCTAAAACAGAATAATAAAACTATAAGTACTGCAGAAAGTTGTACAGGAGGCAAAATAGCATCACTGATAACCGGGATTCCAGGCAGTTCGGCATATTTTAAAGGCAGTATAATTGCATATTCTAACGAAATCAAAGTGAAGGAATTGTCTGTTAATCCAGAAACTCTACAAATTTACGGAGCTGTGAGCGAACAAACTGTTATAGAGATGGCTGAAAACATTAGAAAAAAATTTAATACGGATTATTCGGTTGCAGTTAGCGGAATTGCCGGTCCGGACGGAGGGTCTGAGCAAAAACCTGTCGGAACAATTTGGATTGCCGTTTCGAATACAGAAAAAACTATTACTAAAAATCTTCTTTTCCCATTCGACAGAATTACTAACATTGAACGTACAGCTAATACAGCATTATTACTGCTAATAAATTATATCAGGCACGGAAGATGAAAGGCGAAAGGCGAAAGGACAGAAGTTTATACTAAAAACCAAACAATCCACTTCAAACTCTATCTAAAATAGTAATTATTAGTAACTTGCACCAAAAATAAACACGCATTAATCTTAGAGAATATTATGTACAAATGTCCGGTGGTTACGTCTTAGCTCAACCACAGGTTAGATTTTCGGATTTACTGTTAACGGTAAACTGACTTTTAACACTTTTTAACATTATTATAAGATTATAGTAAAACATTTTTATTGAAAGTAATTTTTCAAACATTTAATTTCGTGTAAAATTTTTATCGAAAAATCATAAGCTATGAATACAGGAATTGATATTAAAGAATTAAACGAAAAAATTCAAATTGAAAGTGCTTTTGTTGATATCCTCAACATGGAATTAAAAAAAGTAATTGTTGGACAAAAACACTTACTCGAAGGACTGTTAATCGGATTACTTTCGGATGGACACATTTTATTGGAAGGAGTTCCGGGATTAGCCAAAACTCTGGCAATAAAAACTCTTGCCCAATCTATTGATGCAAATTTTGCGAGAATACAATTTACCCCCGATTTGTTGCCTGCCGATTTAATTGGTACAATGATTTACAGTCAAAAGAAAGAAGAATTTATTGTTAAAAAAGGTCCAATTTTTACAAATTTCATTCTTGCCGACGAAATTAACCGTGCTCCTGCAAAAGTTCAATCTGCTTTACTCGAAGCTATGCAAGAACGACAGGTAACCATTGGAGAATCAACATATAAACTTCCTGAGCCATTTTTGGTGATGGCAACACAAAACCCAATAGAACAAGAAGGTACATACCCCCTTCCCGAAGCTCAGGTTGACAGATTTATGCTAAAAATTAAAATTGATTATCCAAACTACGATGAAGAAAAACTTATTATAAGAGAAAACCTTGAAAAAAGCCTTCCTCAGGTAAATGCAGTGATAAAACCTGAAGATATTTTAAAAGCTCGTGATGTTGTCAGAGAAGTTTATCTTGACGAAAAAATTGAAAAATACATACTTGATATTGTTTTTGCAAGCAGATATCCGGAAAAATACAATCTGCCTAAACTATCAAGCCTAATTTCGTACGGAGGTTCTCCACGTGCTTCAATCAATCTGGCATTGGCATCAAAAGCTTATGCTTTCATTAAACGCAGAGGATATGTTATCCCCGAAGATGTTAGAGCTGTTTGTCATGATGTATTACGCCATCGTATCGGATTAACCTACGAAGCAGAAGCAGAAAATATTACTTCCGAAGAAATTGTAAGCACAATTCTTAACAGCGTTGAAGTTCCATAAAATTTAAAAAAATTCTTTTCTGAAACAAAATACATGTTTTATGGAAGCAACCGAACTGCTAAAAAAAGTAAGAAAAATAGAAATTAAATCCAAAGGTCTCACACGGCAAATTTTTGCCGGAGAATACCATTCTGCTTTTAAAGGAAAGGGAATGACTTTTAGCGAAGTGCGAGAATATCAATACGGAGACCCCGTTAAAGATATTGATTGGCATGTTACGGCTCGCTTTAATCATCCCTACGTTAAAGTATTTGAAGAAGAACGCGAACTCACCGTAATGCTCCTGATTGATGTCAGTGCTTCTAAATCCTTTGGAACGGTTAACAATTTCAAAAAGGACATTATTACTGAAATTGCTGCTGTGTTATCTTTTTCTGCAATTACAAATAATGATAAAATCGGCGTTATACTTTTCAGCGACAAAATCGAAAAATTCATTCCACCCAAAAAGGGACGAAAGCATATTCTGAGAATTATTCTCGAATTGTTAAATTTTGAACCGGAAAGTAAAGGTTCTGATTTAAACGTTGCTTTGATATTTTTAACCAATGCAATCAAAAAAAGAAGTACAGCTTTTATAATGTCAGATTTTATAGTTGCAGATTTTACCGATGCTCTAAAAATTGCAGCAAACAAACACGACATTGTTGCACTAAGAATTTTTGATAATTTCGAAAAAGAATTACCCAATATTGGTCTCGCTTACTTCAACGACCTTGAAACCGGCAAAATGCAATGGATTGATACCGGTAAAAAAGCTGTAAGAGAGAAATATCGAAACTGGTGGAACAATCATTACCAGAATACAAAAACTATTTTCAAAAAACTTAAAATTGATAATGCAGATATAAGCACGTCTGATGATTATGTAAAACCACTGGTAGCTTTATTCAAAAACAGATAATTATGAAAGCATCACGTTTTTTTCAAATACTATTTTTTCTTTTAATCGGATTAATCTCTCAGGCTCAGCAAAATATCAAACTATATCTGAGCAAGGATTCTATTATCGTTGGCGAACAAATTCAACTTAAAATCAAAGTTCCTAAACTTGCCAATAAACAAATAATTTTCCCTGCTTTTAAAGACACAATAAACTCAAATATTGAAATTATTGCTGATAAAAAAGAGCTGGAAACAGAAGAAAACGGAATTAAATTTATAGAAAAAACTTATCTTATTACCAGCTTCGATACCGGTATTGTAAAAATCAATCCAATTATTATAAAAATTGTAAACAATGGTGATACAAATAATTTTGAAACAAACGAGGCTATACTTAAAGTAAAACCATTTGTTTTAATTGACACCATTCCACGCGATACAATTTATGCAAACAGAGCCGGTTATATAGTATTTGGAAAAAACGGATTCAAAAAAGAAATAGAACAGTATATTCCCGATTCTTTAAAGCAATCGTTGCCCGCCGACAGCCTTCAAAAAATCAGCGAAAAAATCAAAGAACAACTAGTAAATGTTTTTTCATCTCAACTAACACAAAACACAGGCATAATTAATCAAAACGATATTTTAAAAATTGTTGAAGCCTCTGAATTAAAAATGTTTATTGTTGATAGAGAAGGCATACTTGAAGAACATACTGTTCCGGGCAGTGTAGATACTGTTTTTGTTAAAGAATTCGACAGAGTTATACAAAATCAACCTCTATTCACAGTTTTCAGAATCAAAGACATCGAAGAAAATCTACTCAATACACCCTTCAATTTCAAAGAATTTCAATATTATCTGAAAAAATACTTAAAACAATACTGGTGGATTATATTATTGATAATTATAGCTATTGTAGGCATAGTTTATCTGATAAAAAAACAATCCGGAAAAATAAAAACTCAAATTTTGAGGATAAAACCCGAAGAACCTGCACATATTATAGCTTTACGTAAACTCGAAGAAATTCGTAAAGAAAAACTTTGGGCTAAAGGTCAGATTAAAGAATATCACACTATGCTTTCGGACACCATACGTGAATATATTGATAAACGCTTTGGAATTAACTCCCCGGAAATGACAACTACCGAAACTTTAGAGGCTTTGGAAAAACTAAAATCAATCTCAAGCGACAATATACTAATTTTAAAACAAATACTTGAATTGGCAGATGCGGTAAAGTTTGCAAAATATCAAGCCATGCAACACGAAAATGACCTCTCACTTGACAATGCCTTTAATTTTGTTAATAATACCAAAGAAATAGAAGAAATTTCCGAAAACATAAAAAAACTGGAAGCTGAAATCGAGGTAGAAATTAACGAAACAAAAGAAACTAAAGATAACAAAGAAAATGAATAACATTGAATTTGCAAATAAAAATTATTTATGGTTGTTGTTGCTACTTATACCAATAATAGCATGGTATATTTGGAGGCTTAAAAAGTCTGTTGCTGCGATGAATATTAGTAGTCTAAGTGCATTCAACACCAAAGGACAGGCTTTAAAATATCATCTCAGGCATATTTTGTTTATTTTAAAAATTTCTGCTTTATCATTATTGATAATAGCTTTAGCACGACCGCAACGTACCGATAGATGGGAAACCCGTAAAATCGAGGGCGTTGATATTGTAATAGCTCTTGACATAAGCGGGAGTATGCTTGCCGAAGACTTCAAGCCTAACCGCATCGAAGCTAGTAAGCAAATTGCAATGGAATTTATCAGTGGACGGCCAAATGACCGAATCGGTCTGGTAATATTTTCAGGAGAAGCTTTTACACAGTGTCCTTTAACTATTGACCACGCAGTTTTGATGAATCTTTTTTCTCAGGTAAAAAGCGGAATGATTGAAGACGGTACGGCTATAGGACTCGGTCTTGCAACGGCAGTTAACAGATTAAAAGAATCAAATGCGGCAAGTAAAGTTGTAATTTTATTAACTGACGGAGTAAACAATATGGGAAACATCTCCCCCCTCGCTGCTGCAGAATTTGCCAAAGAATTTGGAATAAGAGTTTATACTATAGGTGTCGGAAAAATGGGAATGGCTCCATATCCGTTTAAGACTCCTTTCGGAATTCAGTATCAAAATGTAGAAGTTAAAATTGATGAAGATATTCTTAAAAAAATCTCCGAAATAACCGGAGGCAAATATTTCAGAGCTACCAATAACGAAAAGATGAGAGAAATTTACAAAGAAATTGACTCAATGGAAAAAACACAACTCGAAGTAAAGTCATTTTCAAAACCTGTTGAGGAGTTTAATCTTTTTGCTCTAATTGCTCTTTTACTGTTAGTTGTTGAAAGATTATTAGGTTTAACGGTATTAAAAAACACATTTTAGCTATGTTCAGATTTTATGCCCCGCAATATCTCTGGTTAATGGCACTAATAAGTGTCCCAATTATACTTTTTATCTTCGCACAACTTTCAAGGCGTAACAAAATTAAAAAAATCGGAGATAAAAATCTTGTTGAAAAACTAATTCCTGATTACAGCTACACTCGAAGACTATGGAAATTGATTCTTATTTCTCTGACTATTATAATGATTTCATTAGCTCTGGCACGCCCTCAAACTGGTAGTAAATATGCCGAAGTAACAAAAAAAGGCATTGAACTCATTGTTGCACTCGACGTTTCAAATTCAATGCTTGCTCAGGATTTAAAGCCAAACAGACTCGAAAATTCCAAAAGATTTATTGAAAGACTTATCACAAAACTTTCAAACGATAAACTTGGAATTGTCGTTTTTGCAGGCGAAGCCTTTATTCAGATGCCATTAACCTCCGATGTAAAAGCAGCCAGATTGTTTTTGAGTTCAATCAGCCCTGAAATGATAAATGTTCAAGGGACTGCTATTGGTGCAGCACTTGATCTTGCCTCTAAATCATTCTCCGGCGAAGAAGATATTTCTAATGTCATTTTATTAATTACTGATGGTGAAAGTCACGAAGATAATCCTATCGAAATTGCTTCGATGTTAAAAGAAAAAGGAATTAAAGTTTTTTGTGTGGGAATCGGTAGTCCCGACGGAGCTCCTATTCCTGATAGAAGAGGCGGGTTCAAAAAAGACCGTCAAGGAAATGTTGTAATGACAAAACTTGACGAAGAAACACTAAAACAAATTGCAAAAGTTACAGATGGAATTTATGTTCGTGCAACTAATTCAGCTGATGCCTCGGATAAAATAATCAGCGAAATATCAACTCTCCAAAAAGGTGCAGTTGTTGACCAAATATTCTCGGAATACGATGATAAATACCAGTGGTTTATACTTGCTGCGATAATTTTATTATGTATAGACCTTATTGTCGCTGAACGAAAAAATGATTGGTTAAAGAAAATTAATTTATTTAAAACAAAATGATATCAAGTATGAAATCATTTAACAAAATAGTGTTACAAAGCTTGCCTGCCCTTATGCTTATATTGGCTATTAATATAACCTATGCTCAAGAAGAAAGAAAAATAATAAGGCAAGGAAACAAAAATTTCAAAGAAAAAAACTTTGACCATGCATTGTTAAACTATAAAAAAGCTACTGAAATTAATCCGGATTTATTGGAGCTTAATAATAATATAGGTATTGCTAATTACCGCAGTGATAATTTTAACGATGCAGCTTCTTCTTTTGATGTATATCTTAAAAATATTACGGACAACAAACAAAAAGCCGAAGCATTTTATAACCTTGGCAATTCCTATCTGCAGGCAAAAGAATATGATAAAAGTATTCAGTCCTACAAAAACGCTTTGAGGTTAGACCCAACCCACGATAAAAGCAGGTACAATATGGCTGTTGCAACAAAAATTCAACAGCAACAACAAAACCAAAACAATCAAAATCAAAATCAACAACAAAATCAGCAAAACCAACAAAATAATCAAAATAAAGATAATAAGAAACAGGATAAAAACAAGGACAATAATCAAAATGAAAACGACAACAAAGACAGAAACAATAAGCAACAAAGCTCTCCTCAACAACAAGACAATAAAATGAGCAGAGAAGAAATGGAAAGATTTCTGGAGTCGTTACAACAAAAAGAAAGAGATTTACAAGAAAAATTAAATAAAGAAAAATTTAAAATTCAAAAACGAAACATTGAAAAAGACTGGTAGTTTATTTCCATGAAAAATATTTACTTATAAAAATTCGTCAAATCCGTGTCATCCGTACACCATCAAAAAAAAATTATAATAAGCAAAATTTTAAACTTAAATCATTAACGATTTAATGCATAAAGACCTGAATATCTGAATAATAGAATCATTAATTTAATTTTAATAAAGTGAACAATACGCTAGGTTTTGGGATCCTTAAAAAAGTTTACGAAAATCCCCAATTATAGAATTAAGAAAAAACGGTTTGAAAGCTGTAAAACAAAGACCTATAAAAGACCTATAAAAGTGTATTATTTCGACGATATAATAGGAGAATGTTATGCAGATATAATAGTAAAAACACCATTATTCCTGAATTAAAATCCAACGAATAAAAAATTTGAACTATTATTAAACTTTTTGAAAAAAACCGAAATTAGAAGAAAAATATTTACTATTAACAAAAAAATAGCCAAAAACAAAAATAATATGAATATACGAATATGACACATTAGAGTCAATATTGTCCTAATAAAAAAAGCAGCCCGAATGAGCTGCTTTTCTTGTTCAAATAAATTTCTTATTCTAATTTGTCAGCACCTTCACATTCGTAAAGAGCCATCATAGCTTTGAAGAATTCTTCATAAACTTTTTCTAATTTTTCTTTGTTGTCTTGGAAATACTTGTCAATTTTTTTCTTTTCTTCTTCTTTTCCTTCATATTTCTTGTTCATTTCTTTTTCGAATTCTTCGAGGTCTTTTGATAATTTTTTCAATTCTTCAGCTTCTTTGTCATCAATTTTTTTGTCTTCAGCAATTTTGTTTGCTACTTTGGTGTAGTTTTCAATTTTTTTAACCATTTTTTTTGCATCGGCTTCAGGTCCGCCACAAGATGCTAAAGCTAAAATAAAAGCTGCAAGGCTTAATAAAATCGCAATCTTCTTCATAAATTTAAATTTAAATTAGTAATTAAACAATCAATTTTGTGTAAATTAAAACAATTTTTTTTGAAACAAAAAATTTTTTTTGATTTTTTTTTTAATTAAGTTTTTCTTTACCTTCAATATTCCACAATCGCATTAGAATTTCAGTATAATTCAACATAATTTTTCTATTTTCATCCAAATTCAAAAGCTCCTGAATAACTTTCTGAGCCTCAACGTCTTCAGAGTATTTATTATCTAATTTTGATGAATACTTTTCTATTTTTGATTTTATTTCATTTAACTCTTCAGCTTCTTTATCTGTAATCGTTCTATCCTTAATTGCTTTCTCAGCAACTTCGGTATATTCTTTAATATATTTAAGCATCTTCTTTGTATCGCTCTTTGGACCTCCACATGATATTAAAAATAAAATAGAAAAAGTAAAAACTAAAATCTTATAAACTCGCTTCATATCTAAAAATTTTTTTGTGCAAAAATAAATAAAAACCCGATATATTAAAATTTTGCCACAATGGGAATTCTCCTACCGAATCCAAAAGCTTTACTGCTGATTCTTAATATAGGAGGAGCTTGAAAACGCTTAAATTCAGACTTATTTACCATTCTCACCACTTCATTAATGGTTTTAATATCTATATCGCTTTTTGCAATTAATTCAGGGCATTGTCTTAATTCGATGTATGAAAATAAAATTCTGTCAAGAATATCATATTCCGGAAGACTGTCACTATCTTTTTGGTCGGGTCGTAATTCGGCGGATGGAGCTTTTATGATAATATTTTTAGGGATTAAATTCCCGTATCTTTCATTTATATATTCCGCAAGTTTATAGACATCAGTTTTATAAATATCACCCAAGACAGACAAAGCTCCGTTCATATCACCATACATCGTTGAATATCCTACCGCGAACTCACTTTTATTGGATGTATTAAGAACAATATGTCCGAATTTATTGGAATATGCCATTAAAATTGTTCCGCGAATTCTAGCTTGAATATTTTCTTCTGTAATATCCTTTAGAGTACCGTGGAATATAGATGAAAATGTTTCCTCAAAACTAAGTCGGATTTGTTCGATATTAATAATTTCATATTTAACCCCACATTTCTCAGCCATTTCAACAGAATCGGTAATTGAATGTTCGGAGGAATATATACTTGGCATTAAAAGAGCTACCACATTTTCAGCCCCTAGAGCTTTTACAGCTAAAGCCAGAGTTACTGCCGAATCTATTCCACCTGATAATCCTAAAACTGCTTTTTTAAATCCTTGTTTTGAAAAAAAATCTTTTATCCCCAGAATTAAAGCATTGTATATCAAACAATATTTATCGTGAATCACACTATCGTGAAATTGATTATTCTCTTTTTCAAGGTCAAAATCTAAAATTTCTTCTTCAAAATACTTGCATTTTGCTAGAAGATAGCCTCCTCGTCCAATTACACAACTGCCTCCGTCAAATATCAACTCTGTATTTGCTCCTACTTGATTTACATAAACAATTGGCAAAGAATATTTTATAACATTTTTTATAAGTATATCTCGGCGATTTTGGGCTTGATTGTATGAAAATGGTGAACCGGCGATATTTATAATAAAGTCGGGATTAAACTTTATTAATTTATCCATCGGAGCGGTTTTATAAAGCATTTCGCGATCAAAAATTCCATAAGTCATTTGTTCATCCCAAAGATCTTCACATATTGTAAGAGCTATTTTCTTCCCTTTAAACTCTATAATATCAAATACATCGTTAGATTCAAAATATCTATACTCATCAAATACATCATATGTAGGCAGTAAAGTTTTATTTACGATTTTTTGTATTTGTCCGTCATTGATGAATACAGCAGAATTATATAAGTTTTTACCCCTGTCATTGGTGTTTAGTGTAGGTAAACCAACAATTACAGCAATACCCTCCAACTCGCTTACAATTTTATCAAGACCTTCCTTACATTTAAGGATAAAGCTCTTGTATTCGAGTAAATCCAATGGAGAATACCCACAAATGCAAAGCTCCGAAAAAACAACTAAATCTACTGAATGTTGTTTGGCATCAAAAATTACTTCAATAATTTTTTTTACATTATAATCTACATCGCCAACAACATAATTTAATTGAGCAAGTCTTATTTTCATAAAAATACTTTTATTACCAAGCAAAAATAAAAAATCCGACTTGAATTAAGCCGGATTTAAAATATAAAAATTTTTATTAGAACAAAATCCCAACCTTTAGATGAACATCATTGATAACAGTTTTAGGTTTAATAACATTTACCTGAGTAGGTTCAGTGAAAATTTCCGTTTTGTCGAAATCCAACAATCCTCCCATATAAACAATTTCTAACATTAATCTGGTGTTTCCTACCAAAGAATATTCAGCACCACCACCGATGTTCCAACCTATATTAAATAAGTTAATTTCTTTGTTTACAACCTCATTTTCATAAATACCGAAACTTGCCTTTGCTTTTGCTCGTATCATAGGAGTAGCTCCGGCTGTTAAATAATACTTAAAATATCCTATCTCGTTTGTTTTACCTTTAATTCCTACGGGTATGGCAAGGTAATTTAGATTATAATTAATCTTTGTATTGACCGGAAGTTTTTCTGGAATAACAGTTTCTTCTGCTTCGAACTTATAAAGCCCGTTTGGATAATTTGCAGCACCTCCGGTATTATTCAATCTAACTCCTAAAGTAAAAGCAAAGTTATCTGTAAGATTAAGATCCAAAACGGCTCCATAAGTATAACCGAATTTTACTCCTTGAGGTTCTACCATCTTACTGTCAGTACTTAACCAGGATAGTGTAGTTCCACCAAACAAACCTCCTGAAAACTTTTGAGCAAAAATATTAACACTCAAGACCAAAAAGAATATTACAGCTAAATTTTTTTTCATAATTTTACGTTTTAATTTTTACAAATATAATTAGTTTTAATATTATAACAAAATGAAAAGTAAATTTGTTTATAGTTTAGGTGCATTTTTTTTAACAATCCTTGGAATTTTTATAATTTTTAAATATGTTATTAATCGAAATCCACTAAATGTAAATGTTTCAAAAATTCAAATAGAAACTAAATTAGAAAGATTTGACAAAGATTTACTGCTTGTATCCAAAGAAGACCCATATAAGGTAATTACGGAATTGCAAAACAAATACGGATATTTCTTTGAATTATACAATAGTGAAATTATTCGAATAGGTAGTGTCGAAAATTCATCATATTTAGTTTATCTAAACACTTTTTTAAGTGATTATGCCGTTTATGAAGCCTATAAAGAAGTAAACAGAGTTTTTAAAAATACCGATAACCTCGAAAAAACAATAATTGAAGGTTTTAAACATATAAAATACTATTTCCCGGAAAAAAGACTCCCAAGAGTTGTAACTTTTGTTGCCGGATTCAATCAATCCATTGTAATTGATGAAGGTTTTATTGGTATAGGATTAGATAAATATCTCGGAACAGATTGTAAAATCTACGATATGCTTCAAATCCCCGATTATTTAAGAATAGAAATGACTCCCGAACAAATCCCGATTGATGTTGTTAGAGCCTGGGTGGAATATGAATTTCCTTATGAATCAGAAACAAACTACTTAATTGAATATATGATTTATAACGGACGAACGCTATATTTTTTAGATGCTTGCTATCCAAACATTAAAGAGGAAATTAAACATAAATACACAAAAAAGCAACTCGATTATTGTTATCTTTACGAAAGAGAAATGTGGACCCGAATGGTAGAACAGAAACTTATTTTCAATACTGATAACCTGACTATAAAAAAATTTATTGAAAGTGCTCCCTTTACCTCAGAATTCGGACCGGAAAGTACACCACGAGTAGGTAATTGGATAGGTTATCAAATTGTTAAAAACTATGTCAAAAACAATAAAATAAAAATTGACGACCTGATGAAAGAAAAAGATATGATGAAAATTTTAAATAAATCCGGCTATAACCCAAAATACAGATAGTTTATTTATTCAATTCCGTGATATTTTCGAGCTATATAAGTAAGAAGATTAATAAAAGTTTGCATTGCCTGCATAGTTTCTTCTGAAATTGGTTTCTTTTGTAATTTCAAAAGGAAAAGACTGTAAACTGCATCTATACATACCTCAACATCACTTTTGTGCTGCGATCTGCTTAAAGTTCTGAATTTAGCAATATTAGGTTCTGCCCATTTGTACAGTTCTTTATGTTTGTGTTCCTGTGGATCTTTAAGCAGTTTTTGATGCAAATCTTCCAGCAAGGCAATCGTATTTTTAATTTCATCAATATCTCCGACAGCAACAAAATTTTTATCAGTCAACTCTTTTGAAATATTTCTGTACCAATTCTCAATTCTTATTTTTGTTTCATAATCGGTATTATAATTAGCAACAAGTTCATTTTTTATTTTAGCGAAATCAAAATTCATGGATCTTAATAAATCCTGAATCTGACGCAAGTATATAATGTATTCAACAATATTTTCTTTTTTCTTTTGTTCAGCAATAATCATTGTTCATTCCCCAAAAATTTATTAATCATTCTTCGATCTCTTTTAGTAGGTCTTCCGCTACCAGGTTTAAAGCTTACAAAATTAATCTTTTTTTCAAATAATTTTTTCAGTTCGGGTTCGGGAGTAAGTTCAATAATATATTCGGGAACAAGTTTGGCTCCTACTCTATTTCCTAATAGTTTTAAAACCTGATATTTTCTAACAATTGGTGGCACTTTAATTTCTATAATATCTCCTTCGCTCACACTTTTGGATGGTTTTGCTTCTACTCCATTTAACAAAACTTGAGATTTCCGGCATTTTTCGCTCGACAAACTACGGGTTTTATAAATTCTTACAGCCCATAAAAACTTGTCTATTCTAATGTTAATACTCATAGTTAAAAAAAAGTTAATTCAATTTTTGAAAATTATTGTTTTCAATTAAAAAATATTATTATTTTGGCAAAAATAATATTAACTAAACAAAGCAAAGCAAATGAGACGAATTTTTACTATTCTGATTATTGGATTTACTGCAATCAGTTTTAGTTTACAAGCACAAAAAGTATTTTTCGACGGCAGTATTTACAGCACAGATCCTATTGATCCAAAAAATTTCAATGAAAAACTTTTCCAGGATGTAATGCTTCATAAAATTAATAGGTATATGGATTCATTGGGGCTCGAAGGTTTTGAAGCCCATGAATTTTTTATTAAACCTGCCAGAGAACATGCAATTATGATGGCTGAATCACAAGATGCTTCTCTGGAAGGGAGAGGAGCTTACAGAACAGTTAGAGACAGATTAATCGCCGCAGGTGGTACTGGAATCGGAGCTGAATTAGTTTCTCGAATGACTATAAGGGTATCAAACGAATATTTAACTTATGATGCCCTTGCCTCACAAGTAATGGACAGGTGGGTAACAGGTAAATTTTCAAAAGATTTATTCTCCCAAAAATATTTTTTCGCAGGCATAAGTGGAAAAGTTGATGATAGCGAAAAGAAGATTTTTATTTCGATGTACATGGGTAATTACGCATCATTTAAGCCATCAACTAACCTCGCAACAGCCGGATTGTCTGTTCCAATTACAACTAAAACATCCGGACTTAAACCTTATGATGAAAGCATTTGTAAAAAAACCGGACGCAGAATGCCAAATATTGTTGACTTGCAATCCGGATTATCCATTAACGACCAAGGACAAATTATTTTTAAATACAACGATTTGAAAAAATTCCGTAAATTCATAAAAGACAGTAAAGACGGGCTTGCTGTTGATATTATTCAAAAAGAACAATTTAACAATTGCCGAGGCGAAAATATTGCTGATTACACAACTGTTAATCAAGGTGTTTTAACAAAAAGAATTTATTCAAAAAAACTTTACAAATCTAACATCGCTCAGGGTGAAGGAAAAAGAAATAAAGTTACAAAACTCGAAGTAGTACTTGGTAATTTACCGGTTAATTTACGTCCTGAAGATGTTGAATTAAATTTGGTTATAATTAAAAATAAGTCAGTTTGTCATAATATTCCACAGTCTTGGGTTGATAAAAAGATTTATGATTTTGTTCCTAAACTTGGCTTATTACCTGACACAATTTTACCGGCAGGCGTTCCTGAATATGCCCCTACAGCAACTTCAACCGAATTGCGTTTCAGAATTCCCTTTGAGCAAGGAAAATACGACTACAAACCGGAAGATATGAAACCGGTATTAGCTGCTTTGAACGAACCGCATTTCATTATCAATAAAATATTCATCACTGCATATTCGTCTATTGAAGGATCAATTGCAGAAAACGCTGCACTTCAGAAAAAACGTGCTCAAAGTATTGTTAAAGCACTCGAACAAAATCAAAATGCCAGTATAGTTGACTCCATTGTAACTCAACACAACCTCAAAGATCTTCAAAACGATGCTAGAGGAACAATTTACGATGCAGTATGCACAATGAACCTTGAAGAAGCTGTAAGATATGTTAATGCAAGAGCAAAAGAAATGGAATTTCTTCTGGCGTACCACAGATACGCAGATATTGTTATGTGGGTTACTTACGATATCGAAGGCAATAAAGAACAAAAATATGTTGTTGACCAATTCAATAAAGCCGTAGCTGCTAATCAATTAAATCTGGCTCTTTCCATCCAGAAATATATTCTGAAGCGTGTTGTCGAAGGAAGATACAACGAAACTGCCGTTACCGAAATGCGTATCCCTCAAGGTAAACAATACGTTGGACTTAACATGAATAAAATCTGGTTAACGCAATTCATTTATATGGATCCTCTTGATGAAGAATATCAATCGAAAATTAACGATTTATACAAATTAGACAATCAAAACTTTTATGTTGATTTTAATGATATTCTTTGCAGCGTAATGCTTAGCGATCTTGACAAGTCCGGAGTTTATGACAATCTTCAAAGACGAATTGACAGATTATATAACACTCCGATAAGAGTTGAACAAGTTGACAGATTAAATATTGAACTACAGTTCCAGATCATGACTATATATAAAGACTCTTTAGGCATTGATCATCCTGTTGTTACAAGAAGTCTCGATAAAATCAAAGAAATTGTAAAGATTGATAAAGTTAATTGGGAAACTGCTCTCAAACTTGCCAGCATATTTATTAATCAAGGAGATTATCAGTTTGCAATTTATCTTTTAGAACCATTTATGAGTGAAGAAAAATTACCTTTGGTATTCTACACAACTTATGCAACAGTTTGTTCAAAAATTCCATACAAAACACATTCTAATAATTTCTTACTGGCTCTTGAAAAAATTAAAAAAGAAGATCCTAAATATTTCTGCGAATTATTTAAAGGAGATAAATTATCGGTTCAAACTTTTGTTAATACTAGAGCTAAAGACCTTTACTGCAAAACTTGCAAAAAATAAACTCAAAGTTTAAATCTATAAACAAAAAACTGCATAAATTTCTTAAATTTGTGCAGTTTTTATTTTTAATATCATGAAATTGAAATCTTTACAGATAATAATTTATCTATTTTTTAGTATTGCTCCTTTATTTTCACAAGTTTACCTAAACGGAAGAATTGAAGGTTACATTAACAGAGAAGTAATTTTATGTACTCAATTTGGAGATAATAGTAAAATTATTGCTTCCATAAAAACAAATCAAAACTCGGCATTCAGTTTTAAATTGGAAGAATATGATAAAGGACTTTATCGCGTTTATCTCGACAATGATGAACATTTTGATTTAATTGTAACAAACCAGAACATTGATTTCTCGACAAAACCGGAAAATCCGATGTATAACATGCTCATTTTCAGTTCAGACGAAAATGTTCAGCTTTATAATTTTTATGTCGAGAATTTTATTCTGGATTATAAAATAAAAATTCTAAATCAACTTTTAGAAATATATCCCGAAGGTAATTTTCAAAAACAAATCCAAAAAGAACTGAAAAAAGAAATTGAAAATAAAAACAAGAATCTTCAAAAAGCCATTAAGCAGAATAAAAACAGTTTTGCTGGCAGGTATCTTACTTATTACTATGAACCTGTTCCAAATAAGAAAATGAATGAAGCAGAAAAATTAGAATTTTTAAGGAATAATTATTTAAGTTACTTTAATTTCAATGATCCTGAAATGCTTAATTCTGATGCATACACTCGAGTTATTTTCAATTATTTCAAACTATACAGGTCGAATAAAGCCGAAAATATGTTAAAAGCCTCAAGGAATATTTTGAATCATCTCACAGATAACAACCCTAAAATATTTTCCTTCATTTTTGAATATATTCTCGAAGGACTTGAAAGCATAGGTCTTTCGGAACAAGTTGCTCAACTGAGCATAGAATTTGGAAACAGATGCTCGGACAATGACGACAATTTAAACCTTAGAATTCAAAATAGCATCAACTTGAGTGTGGGGAAAAAAGCTCCGGATTTTACGGACATAACAATCTCCGGACAAGAAATAAAACTTTCCGAAATAAAAAATGAAAACATACTCCTGATATTCTGGGCATCATGGTGCGACCATTGCAAACAAATAATACCAAAATTACTCACAGCTGAAAATCTTTTCAAGCAAGCAGATGTTTTTGTTATAACAGTGAGTCTTGATACCGACAGGGAGAGTTTAAACAGCTATATTGCACAATCAGGAATGGATTGGCCGGTGATCTGCGACTACAAATCATGGGACAATGAAATCGTCAAAAAATATTCGATATATGCAACTCCCATGATGTTTGTTCTTGATAAAGATTTAAATATTAAATTTAAACCATATAACGAAGACGCATTATTCAGTTACATGGGAACACTTTTAAATAAATAGATATGATTATAAAAAGTGCTGAATTTAAGTTTGCTACAGATGAATTTAAAAAGTTACCACGAACAGAACTTAAGGAAATAGCATTTATTGGTCGATCAAATGTAGGAAAATCTTCATTAATAAATTTTCTAACGAATAATTCTAAATTAGCAAAAACATCGTCAAATCCCGGAAAAACTAAGCAAATAGTTCATTTTTTAATAAATAATTCATGGTATCTTGTTGATTTACCCGGTTACGGGTTCGCAAAAGTAAGTAAAACCCAAAGAGAAAAATTTAATAAATTAATAAACTATTATATATTAAAAAGAGATAATCTTCATTGTTTGTTTGTATTAATAGATTCACGCATTCCACCTCAGGAAATTGACATAGAATTTATCAACAATCTGGGATTTAATGGTATTCCCTTTAGTATAATATTTACTAAAACGGATAAAGTTTCTCAATCAAAACTAAATGATAATGTGAAAGCTTTCGCAGATAGGCTTCTGCAAAATTGGGAAACATTACCGAAAATGTTTATGAGTTCGACTGTTAAAAAAACCGGCAAAGAAGAAATTTTGAAATATATTGAAGAAATTCTGAATTTATAGAAAACTATAACTCAAACTATTACTAACCTATTAGAAGAATGATCTTGATCTTCTAACATTTTCGCCAATATTCATTCCAAATATTATTTCTTGCGATCCGATTGTATATGCTGATAAATCACTAAAAGTAAAGTCGTAAGCGTAACCGAAATAATATTGATTGTGTTTAAATCCTAAACAAGCTACAAAAGAATCACCGGGACGAATAGACATTCCAAACCAATAATCTTTGTCATAAAATATTTTTAAGTTAATATCGAATTGAGGTGGAGTAACTTCAGTTGTTTTCATTAAGAAAGATGGTTCAATTTCGAATTGTGGTGAATTTGGAAATAAAAACCTGTAACCTGCCATTGCAAAATAGTGGCGAACCATTTTATTTTCGTCAACATTTCTGTTAATTTTCAGTTTTGATTGGAATAAGTGAGAAGCTGTAATACCTCCCCAATATCTTTTACCGTACGCATAGGCTCCAAAAGTAGCATCGGGAACGATAGTTTTTTCAACCATATAAGTAATTGCCGGATCATCATAAACTGTTAAGTGGAAAAATCGTTGATCCATTTTATACTGAAAAGCTATTGCAGATAGTCCGAGGGAAATTTTATTTAATCTGTCAATATGGAAGTGATAAGAATAAATTGCCATTAATCCTAGATGGCTTTCCGGACCAAAGTCGTCATTAAAAATAATAGCACCCAGACCGACATTATTGTTTGATAACATTGTATGTCCGCTTAATGTTTGAGTGGAAGGAGAGTCATTAATTCCTACCCATTGTTTGTGAATACTCAGCAAAACCGGAGAATATTGCTTAGAACCCGCAATTGCAGGATTTATAAAAAAGTCATTGAGCATGTATTGTGAATACAATGGTAACTGTTGTGAATAAACATTTCCTGCAAGGATTGTTACCAGAACAACAAGCGAAACTAAAACTTTTCTCATAATATGGCGATTACAAAATTGCTTAATTTTTGACCTTGTACAAATATACGATATTTTTTTAATAAACAAACATTTTTTTCAAAAAAATAAAAATTTTATTGGAAAGAATATCCTTTTCGAGTTTTAAATCCTAATTTCCATCCAAAAATAAGTTCTTGAGATCCTATTGTATGAACAGCTAAATCGCTGAATGTAAAATCATGAGAAATTGCAAAGAAATAGTCTTCGAAATTTAGACCAAACATTAACACATACGAATCACCGCCACGAACAGATGCCCCCAAAAATACTTGTTTATTAATATACATTTTAACATTAACATCTACTTGTAGGGGAGTAGTTTCAGTAAATTTTAATAATGCAGAAGGTTCAAAATCCAGGGTATAATAAGCCGGAAAACTAAACTTATATCCGCCCATAAGAAAATAATGTCTAACCATTTTGTTTGTATTGTCAAGCCAGGTTCCGGTTATTTTCAATCTGGACTGAACAAGATGTAAGACAGATAAACCCGCCCAATACTTATTACTATAAGCATAAAATCCCACACTTGCATCCGGAACGGTTACGCTGTTTCGTTCACGCGTTAAAACAGGTTCGTATCCATAAAAATCGTCCTGCGAAAGTTTTATAACGTATTGCATTAATATAGCATTGAGCCCCATTGAAACATACAAATCTCTGTTAACTTTAAGATGATAGGCATAAGTTGACTGTATTCCAAGCATTCTGACAGGACCGAATGAATCGTGAAAAACCATTCCTCCCACTCCCATCACATTATTTGCAAGCCGATGATGCAATGAAAGATATTGTGTAGAAGGAGATTGGTCAATGCCTATCCATTGTTTATGTACACTCAACTTCAATGGTGAAAACATTTTTTCAGAACCTGCAACACCCGGATTTAAAATGTAATTATTCTCAAGGTATTGACTATATAATGGCAATTGCTGAGCTTTTAAGTCGGCAAAACATAAAACAGCAAAATATAAAATAAAAATTTTCTTCATACACAACATTTAAACGGAAAGAATCTTTAAAGGTTTCAAAAATAAGATAATCTTTTCTGTTTATGCATAAATCTTCTGAAAATTAAGAAATTTAAAACATCGGTGCGGAACCGGTTTTGCTTGTTTTTTTATCAAATAAATACACTCCCAGACAAATTTCGTGAGCTCCGCTGCCGGCATTCCTTATTCTGGAAACTAAAATATCAAAAGAATAAGAAATGGAATATCTTTCGTATATATATCCAAAGGTAAAACTAATTGCATCGCCTTTGTTAACCATCAAGGCTGCCTGAAATTTATTATTATATAAATAAGAAATTCCTAAATCAAATTTAAAAGGAGTTCCTTTAGCAAAATATAAATTAGTAAATGGTTGTAAAAGATTTTGTTCGTCACCAAGTTCTAATTGATATAGTCCGGTTATAAAATAATGTCTTGTATCTTTTATTATTCCGGGAATTTCTCCATCTGTTCCAAAGAATTTGTATTTAGTCTGAAACATTTGTAATACTGAGAAGCCAACATAAAAATCTTTTCCGGAAAACAATATTCCGGCATTTGCATCAGGCTTCCAACTTTTATCGTCAATTGTTGTATTAATAATATTGTCGTTGAGGTCGTATATGCGGATTCTGGTTCCTGCGAGCCTATATTGGGATACAGACCAGCTTAATCCAAACGAAATATTAAAATCATCTGTTTTTATCAAGTAGGAATATCCAAGATTTATATCCGTTTTTTGAGAAATCCCGTGAGAATCGCTCATTAAAAAAAGACCTAAGCCCATTTCGGGACGAAACATGTTACGTCCTGCCAGAGTTGACATTCTTGGAGCTCCTTCATAACCTAACCATTGACTCCTGTGATTTAGAAAAATATCGGGGATCACATTACTGGATATTGCAGATGGATTCAGAATAAAAGTATTAAATTCCCTGTTTCTGAAAGCAGGTAATTGCTGAGAAAACAATTCCCCTGCCATTAAAAATATCAAAACTGATATAAGTATCTTTAATCTTCTCATCTCAAAATAATTATCTAATAATTGTTAAATGACCTTTAATCGGGTCTTTTCCTGTTCCTAAATCTATTATAAAATAATAAGTACCTTCGGGTAATGGTTTACCGTTATATGTTCCATCCCAATCATTATTATAACCTTCGGCAGAGTAAACAAGATTTCCAAGACGATTGTACACAAAAACTTTATTAAACCTGAACTCTTCTATTTTTTCGATTATCCAGGTATCATTTGCTCCATCACCATTTGGAGTTATGGTATTATAAACTATAACACAGAACTGTTCTTCTGTTAAATTGGCTTCGAACACAAAAATACAATTATTTGCATCGGTGATAGTCAAATAATACAAGCCATCTCGTAAACCGCTTACTTCATCTGTTGTATTGTTATTAAACCACAGGAACGAGTAATCCGGAGTTCCGCCTGTAGGAACAGATTTAATTGCTCCATCATAAACTCCCGAACAAGATGGGCGTGTGAACACAAATCCGGCTTGAACTGAATCAGGTTCAGGTACTATTACCTCAATTATGCCATTACAATTATATCTGTCGGTGGCTGTAACATAATAAGTTCCGGCAGCTAAACTTTGTACGGTATCACCTGTACGCTGATTATCCCATGCGAAAAATACCGGATTGTATGGGTTATTTATATAAACAGTAGCTATAGCAATGGAATCTCCATAACAAAGATTTGGTTCCAAAATATCATATCCGCCGGAAATATTACCAACTGATCCAACAGACAGTTCGAGAATTTTAATACATAATTTACTGTCGGTTATAGTTACAATAGCAGTACCAGCAGGCAGGTCAACAGGATTCTGTAATGTTTCACCATTCGACCAGAGATAGGAATAAGGAGGAGTTCCTCCCGTTACTGTAATACTTGCACTACCGGGAGTTTGAGCACAATTTACAGGATTGGTTGTTCCGCTAGCATTTAGTAATGGTGGCTGAGTGAATTTGATACTGTCGAAATAAACACAATTGTTAGCATCGGTTAAAGTAATGCTATAGAATGTATTTGCAAGCATACCTGTACCTCTGAAACCATCCTGGATAACTCCATCCTCCCAGATAACGGTATAAGGAGGTGTTCCACCGTGCGGCAAAACATTAGCAGAGGCATCATTTCCGCCAAAGCACGACACCTGATTAATTTCATAGAAAGAAGAAGTTAAAACGTATTCAGGTTCGGTTATTGTAACAGTTTGAATTTTTTCACAGCCGTTAGCATCTCTTACTGTTACGGTAAATGTTCCAACACTTAGGTTATTTATGCTGTTAGAAAAATATCCGTTACTCCATTGTATAAAATAATTGGGTACACCACCGGATGGATTTACTGAAATATAAGCATCATTGCCATACTTACAACTAACATTTTGATAAACTAAATTTATTTGAAGTTCATCAGGTTCGTTAATATAAGCACTTGCAGTATCGGAGCATCCGTTTGCATCAACAACCGAAACAAAATAATATCCAGGATGCATGTTTGTTAAAATAGGAGAATTATTATTCAAATCGTGGAACCAATTATAAGTATATGGTGGAGTTCCGCCGGAAACCTGAGCTTGAAGAATCCCGTTATTTAATCCAAAACAAGGAATGTTTGTTGAATTTACATGAGCAATAAGAGTATCGGGTTCAATAATAGTATAAGATTCGCTCCATGTACAGCCCAGAGCATCAGTAACAGAAATAGTATAAGTTCCGGCTGTTAGATTGTACAAGTTTTGATAGACCTGCCCGGTACTCCATTGTACACTGTAAGGAGGAGTTGCTCCGCTCAAAGATATGTTTATCCTACCATCATCAGTACCATGACAACGGACATGCTGAATTGACTCTGTAATGGTAACAGCAGTAGGAGGTTCGGCGATGAATATAGAATCTGTAATTTCACAATGTACGAAATCTTCTACGGTTACATAATACCATCCACTTGCAAGATTTGAAGGATTTTGAGCTATGCTTCCGTTAGACCAATGGAAAAAATAAGGTGGCGTACCGCCCGAAATATTGGTTTGGATTTGTCCGGTAAAAAACCCGTGACAATCCACATCAGTAGCTGATAAACTGAGGATTAAAGGAGGATTTACGGCAACAGATAAGGTATCGTAAGCTTCACAGTTATTAGAATCAATAATAGTTACAGAATATAATCCGGGAGGTGCAAAAATACTGTCAGTATCGTAATATGAGTTTGGAGTAACGTGGCCTGTTGACCAAATGAAGGTAAAGGGTTCTACACCATTTTGTGCCTCTGCATAAACATAATCAAAAGGTTGACCGTAACAATAAGCCCCATCTAAAAACAATAGAGCATTGACCTCAGATTTATCATAAGGTTTGATATACGTACCGGGAAATACCAAATCCTCCTGAAAGTGCATTAAATCCCAGGTTTGATCAAACCAAGTAACAGGTACATACCCCAGAGAAACCGTCCACTCAAACAAAGGTCCTATATGAAAAGGTCCAATATCTTTAGCTTCCGGATCATCAGCAGCATCATCATTATAATACCCTGCATAAGCTATAGGAGGAGATTTTGGTGGATTTTCTCCAGGTAAAGGAAGTACAAATTCCGGCATTTCTGCAGGAGCAATTGAGGATTTAAACGGAGTGACTATTGTAATATTTGCACTTAAAGCCTGAATTAAAAAAGAAAAAGCTAAACTATCCCATGTATGATTCCGTATGGTCGGCTTAATGTTATACCGCACACCTACGTACATAGAATCCCAATCATGACAGGGATATGTTATTGTTAAATCATGTCCTACTGCAAAAGTAATTGTGTCTCCAAATCCTTGAGAAACCAATGCATCTCCATTTGATGGATCGGTAACTATGTATGGCATTTCAACTGGAAATTCAAGAGTTACCCAAATTGTAGGACAAAAATAAATATCCTGATGCAAAGTATTAGTAATAAGAAAATCTACACTCAATAGCGAATATTCTATTTGAAAAACTATATTTCCAAGAGGAGTAGAAATAGGATAATAAACTGTATCATTAAGAAAATCGAGAGCAGCTTGTATTTGAGGCCCATCAGGAGGTGGAATATAGCCTGCCATAACGTATAAAAATCCGATAACATCGAGTATAACTTCCATATAAGGATCTTCGCCCTTTGCAATTAAGCAATTTGTTCCTTCCTCAATGTATGCAGTAGTTTGAACATTAGGTAAATCAACATGAGCTTCAAAGTTAAACCCCACTAAATCTGTAAAAGAAATATCTATAGGCAATTCGTAATCATGACAAAAAGTAAACTGGTTTCCAACATAACAAGGATAAATACAGTATTCTGTTTCAGCATTTATATGAAAAAGAGTATCAAGAGTATGTGGAACCTGAACACTTGGAGGAATAAAGTAAATTGTATCGCAACTAAATACACACACAACCATATTTAAGGAAGGCGTAAACTGATATTCCAAATCAAGGGTAATTACCCCAACAGGTGGAAAAACTGTTTCTAATGCCCAACCATCAACAACCTCGTAGGATGTTTTTATCGTTGCAGGACCGCCGTAATTAAAGGTAAAATCTTCGGGGAAATCCAGAGTTACTTCTATCGGATAATCGAGGCTAAAACTACCTGTATAAAAGCCATGAGCTTCGAAAGTTGATCTTAATAAGGCTTGAATACCCATGTTAACTCCAACACCGAATTGTTGACCAAAAACACTTTCAATCTGACTAAAGCCATAGTTTTCGTTAATATTAACATTAAAGAATGTATGTTCAACATCAATTCCATAGGCAGAATCAGGTCCCCACATATTTTGGTCGTGTGAAAAATAATACATGGGATGAACTAAGTCGTTTTGAGCATTTAGCCTTACCGTAAAATTTACGGAAAGTAAATAAACTAATATAAACAAACATAAGAATCTTTTCATCTTTGTATGGTATTTATTTCGTTTGTATTGGCAGATTCACTTACTGAAAACAAAAAGGCTTCAATTTGTGGGAAAAGCAATTTTTTCATGCTTACCGGATAATTCACATTAACCCATATTGTTTTTGAATTTCCAGTAAAAAACATACAGCGTTCGTATTCAATATCGTTGGATTCAAATTGTAAAAAATAAATTATTCCCGGCAAATTATCAACCGTTGAAAACTCTTGCTTACCTACATAAATAAATCCTTGCGAAGCAATATATTCAGGCGTCATCCCTTTTTCGATATCCTTGTATGAATATCCTTCAACTTCCAAAATTTGTATAGTGGTTGCCGAACCGGGATGAACATACCCATTTATGGAAGGATCTTCTTCAAAATATTCAGGAGGAATCACGAACACATTTAAGTTGGGAACTTTCTGTAATTTTGACTCATCATATACCAATTTGGCTTGCTGCGAATCAACAAATTCCGCTAACTTATCAGTTTGTGAATATGAAAAACTATGCACAAACAGCACAATAAAAACTAAATAGATTAACCTCATAACAATGCAAGAATTTGAAAGTGTAAATATAATAAATAATCTAAATAGAAAGAAAAAAAAATTTTTATAGGAAATCAAAAATCTTATCTTAGCCCAGATTCCACATTATAAAATACGGAATTGCCTAAAGTCCGAAATTGGCAATGGTTGGCAGCATCGAAAACACCGAATGTTAGATAATTATATTTCTTATACTTGAGGATTAATTTTCTATAATTTTAAATTCCACTCTCCTATTTAGTTGTCTTCCTTCATCGGTATCGTTGGTAGAAATTGGTTTATCGAAAGCATAGCCCTTATACGTCAGACGGTTAGGATTTATCCCCTTACTAATTAAATATTCTACAACGGACTTAGCACGTTCAGATGATAGTCTGAGATTATAATCATAACTGCCTCGATTATCGGTATGACCGGAAATTTCAATCTTTAATTTTGGTTGTTTATTAAGAATCTCAACAACTCTGTTTAATTCCGGATATGATTCCGGACGTAGAGTTGCTTTATCGTAATCAAAGAATATATTTTTCAATACAATTGATGTACCTATTTCAATTTTTTGCAACAATACTTCAATTACATATTCCTGATAATCGGCAGTGTCGGCTAAATTGAAGTTTTCGCTGTGGAATAAATAACCTTCTTTACTAACATTCAATCCATAATTTTTCCCTGAGGGTAAATTAACAAGGTAAGCTCCTGTTTGTGAGTTTGTTGTAAATGTTGCCACAACTTCATCACTGGAATTGTCAATTATTTCAATTTTTGCTTCGAGGGGATATCCTGTTGTTTTATCTTTTACCGTACCTTTAACAAGAGTAACAAGGAATTTTTCTTCCAATGCAACAGGTTTATCTTCATCTACTTTAAATCTTAATTCATAAATATCGTGCAAGCCAAAACCTTCGGGACGTACAGAGGCAAAAAATGCAATTTTTCCGCTGGCAGTAGTAACAAAAAAGGCATCATCAAGGGGAGTGTTTATGGGATATCCGAGATTAACCGGAGTTGACCAATTTCCATTTGCATCTCGAACAGTTTTAAAAATATCAAAACCGCCCATTGTATTATGACCGTTGCTACTGAAATACAAGGTTCTACCGTCCGGATGCAAGAAAATATCAACTTCGTCGTAAATTGTGTTTACAGTTCTACCTAAATTTTTAGGTTGCGACCATTTCCCATCCGGTCCTAATGTTGAATACAAAATATCTCTACCTCCAATAGACCAGTTAGGATTATCAGAAATAAAATACAAAGTTTTATTATCATAAGATATGCAAGCCTTAGATTCATGATATGGACTATTTATGTTTTCACTAATGCTTATGGGTTTTGACCATCTGCTGCCTTTAAGCGATGATACGTAAATATCCCCCCCATTATCATCCATATAAACGAACATTGTTTGCCCATCTGGAGATAACCCCACAACGGCATCGTGCAATTTTGTATTTAGAGGCGAACCTACATTGCGAGCTTTGGTCCAACCGGTTTCTGTTTTTTCTGTTTCGTAAATATCTTCATAATACATTCCGTCGGCTGCAACTGCATTTCCGGTAGTTCCTTTACGTCTGGATGTAAAATAAATTTTAGAACCGTCGGCTGTTACCATTGGCCCGTATTCTCTAAATTCAGTATTTACATTAGCTCCCAGATTTATTATTTCAACTTTCGTTGTGTCCTTAATTAATTCCTTTCCGTTTCTACATTCGGTTATGAATTTTCCTATTGCTTGAATTTCTTTTGAGTCTTTGAGGTTAGCAGTATATTTATTATAAAAGCTAATCGCCTCATCAAATCTATAATTAAGATGATAACCGCGACCTAAATAAAATTCAATTTTTTTATCAACTTTTGGATTAAGTTTATAAGCTTTTTCGAAATATTGTAAACAGTCATATTTGAATATTGTATTATAATAACAAAGTCCGATTTTAAAGTTCAGTTCGGAATTATCAGGATTGAATTCATAAGCCTTTTTATAATATTTTAAAGCCTCATCATATTTTTTTTCATTAAAAGCCAAAATATCTGCTGTTTGGATTTGTTTTTTGGCAGAGGCCAATTCACCGGGCTTATCGGGAAAATTTGATTTTGTAAATTTTAAATCTTCTTGCGAAAAGGCATTAAGAATTAAATTAAAAAAGAATAAAACAAGAACAATCTTTTTCATTTTTATAATATTTACTTATTGATAATCACAAAAATAAAAAAAGTTACCAAAAAATGGTAACTTTTTTTAAAAAGCTATCAACAAGGATTATTTAATAGAAATGACTTTAAACTCAACACGTCTGTTTTGTTGACGACCTTCTTCTGTATCATTTGTTGCTATTGGTTGCAAATAAGCGTAGCCTTTGTATGATAATCTTGTTTTGCTGATACCTTTATCAATTAGATAATCAACAACAGCTTTTGCACGTGCTTCGGAGAGGTCGGTATTAAATTTTAATGAACCAACATTATCGGTATGTCCGCCAATTTCAATTGTCATATTAGGATAAGCATTCAATAAAGAAACCAATCTTTCTAATTCCGGGAAAGAAGTTTCACGCAAAGTGGCTTTTCCAAAATCGAAGAAAATGTTTTTCAAAACTATCTTAGAGCCAACTCCAACCTTTGAAAGGACGATATCTTTGGTAACTTCCTGATAACCTGTTGCTTCGGGGATATCGAAATTTTCACTGTAGAAAAGGTATCCATCAGCTTTTACTGCAATACCATAGTTTTTACCGGATGGTAGTGATACTAAATATTTACCGGTTTTAGCATTTGAAGTAAAAGTTGCAACAAGCTCGTTCTTTTCGTTATCAACAACCTCAATAGTAGCTTCAATGGACTGTCCGCTTAAAGCATCTGTAACGGTACCTTTCATAACAGTAAGGCGGACTTTCTTAACTTCAACGGTTTCATGTTTAACTTTTTGTTCGATAGTTTCGGTAGAACTTGCTATAAGAATATCTTCGGTACCCATAACCATAAGTCTTTCCGGACCTAAGAATGTGATACGATAAATATCCTGCAGTCCATATCCACCTTCACGATCGCTTGAATAGTAAGCATATCTGGCATTTCCTGCAACAACAAAAAACACATCATCATCCGGAGTATTTACGGGATAACCTATATTAATTGGCTCTTTCCAATTTCCTGCACCATCATTTTCGCTATAAAAAATATCATATCCACCCATTGAGCCTTCTCTTTTAGATGAAAAATATATTGTTACACCATCGGGATGAATGAATACTCCTTCTTCATCGTATTTTGTATTTATTGGAGCTCCCACATTTTTAGCCGGACCCCATTTCCCGTTTTTTTGTTTTTCGGAAACAAAAATATCCAAACCGCCAAAGCTTGGTGTGCCAAAATCATCTTTAGGGCGATTACTTACTAAATATAAATACTTACCATCAAAAGAGATTGAGGCAGAAGTTTCGTGATATTTGGTATTTATTGTTGATACTTCACGAGGTTTAGTCCAATTATCACCTTTTAGAACGCTTTCAAACAAAGTACCATCAGGTACGCCTTTATATGTAAACAAAATTTGACCATCGGGAGATAAACCTACTGAAGCGTCATGTGCCTCAGTATTAAGACTTTTCATATTCATTGCTTGTGTCCATCCTTTTTTATCTTCATTATATGAAATATATAGATCTTCATAAGGCATCAAATCATTAGGATCTATTTCTCCACCTGTGCTTCCGTCACGTCGCGAAGTAAAAATCAAAACAGATTCATCTGTACTAATTACCGGTGCATAATCAGGAAATTTCGAGTTTACTGCAGGTCCTAAATTGTCAATAAAAACACGTATTGGATTTGCAATAAGATTTTTGCCGGTTTCACATTCTCTGATTTTTTTATCAACATCAAGAATAGGTCCTGTGGATTTTTTAGATTTTTTCCCGCCGGATTCTACAGACTCGTTTTTATATTTACGATAATAATTTATAGCCTCATCAAATTCGCAATTAATATGATAAGCCCATCCTAAAAGATAATAAATATCCGAAGCAACTCCGGGCTTTGCATTATAGGCTTTTTTAAGGAAGCCGAGAGCTTTTGATTTATCTGTAGAATAAAGATAGCATGCTCCAATCTTATAATTTAATTCCGGATTGTTTTGATTATACTCATAAGCTTTTAAATACTGGGTTAACGCCAATCGGTAACCTCCGGCACTTCCTAAAGCATAATAAGTATCACCATATTTTATTGCATTCATGGCATCACGAAATCCTTCCTTTGAAATTTTAAACTCCTTTTTGTTAATCTCAACCGGAACCTGCCCATTAGTAACATTTATTATTAAGGAGAGCGCTATTATTGTTAATAATGCAATTATTATATTTTTCATAATTCTCTTGTTTTATTTTTTATATTCAATACAAACACTAAGATAATCTTCAGCAAGAGGATGCCCTAATTCCTTGGCTTTTTGCCAATCTGCACATGCTCCAACAAAATCTCTTTTCATTTCTTTTGCACTTCCTCTGTGAATATATGCCTGAGCATAATCAGGATTCATGTTTATCGCTGTTGAATAAGCTTCAATTGCTGAATCATATTCTTTCTTTTTATAATAACACAAACCCATATTATTATAAGCGTAAGCGTAATCTTTCTTTAATTTAATAACTTCTCTGAATGTTTGAATGGCTTCATCATATTTTCCTTTTTCGTAAAGAACAATCCCCTTATTGTTTAAAGCCATGTAATTATTTTTATCAAGTTTCAGTGCTTCATCATAGGCAGCTAATGCTCCGTCGTAATCTTTTTTAAGCCTTTTTGCACTGCCAAGATTATTGTACAACAAAGAACTTTTGGGATTTAATTCAATTGCTTTATTATAATCAAAAATTGCATTATCATAAGACTCAATCATTCTAAAGGTAGAACCTCTGTCGTTGTAAGAAAAATAATGATTTGGATCTATTTTAATTGCTTCATTAAGATATTCAATTGCATCATTATAGTTAGCATTTTTAAAGCTCATTACACCTAAGAAATAGTATAAATTCACATCCTTATGACCTTTTTGATGAGCCATCGTCAAATATTTTTTAGCATCGTCAAATTTGTTCAAATAATAATAGGAATATCCCAACAAATAAAGAACTTCAGGATTTTCAGGATATTTAGACTGATATTTTAATAAATCTTTTACAGCAGAATCAAAATCTTTTAACTGCATATAAGTAGTTGCTCTACCATAATATGCTTTAAACATGTCCGGATCAATCTGAATAGCCCGATTAAAACTATTTATGGCTGATTGATAATCCCCTCTGGAATAAAATTCTACTCCATCATTAAAAGCAAGATTAGCTTCCTGATCTTCTGCGATAACTAGTGTACTGCTAGTGTCGGCAATTGCAGCCTGTCCATCAAAGCCGATTTTTAGCGGAATTATAATCTGTTCCGTGTCTGTTTCCTGCCCAAAAACAAATAGTGCAGAAATTACTGTGATAAATAAAATAAGTCCTTTTTTCATAGTTATTTGTTTTATTAAATGCTACAAAGTTAAAATCTTTTTTGATTTTAGAAATTTTTTAATTAGAAGAATTCATTCCGTGACAATTTTTGTATTTTTTACCGCTACCACATGGACAAGGATCATTTCTGCCCACCTTTTTCTCAACACGAACAGGCTCTGATTTTGTTTTTCCCTTACTTGGATCATTATATCCGGGAGCTTCGCGTTGTGTTTTCATATTACTCAAGTCAAGTTTGCGGCGAGCATGAGCCTCTTTAACTTCGTCAGGTTCGTTAACAGGAATATATCCCTTCATCAACGAAGCAACAACACTCTTATTAATTTTGTCGAGCATTGTTTTAAACAAATTGAATGATTCGAATTTGTAAACCAGCAATGGATCTTTCTGTTCGTAACTTGCAGATTGAACTGATTGTCTCAAATCATCCATTTCGCGTAAATGCTCTTTCCACAAGTCATCAATAGTTTTGAGAACAACTGTTTTATTGTATGCCTCAACAATTTCACGACCTTGAGTATGATATGCTTTTTCAAAATTCACAATCACATTAAACATCTTTGTTCCATCGGTTACCGGAACAAGGATATTTTCATATTTGGCAGCATTATTTTCATAAATGGTCTTTATAACAGGATATGCCTGATTTGCAATATTTTCAGTTCTGAATTTATGTTTTTCAAGAAGTTTATGGTATAAATAATCAATAAACTTTTGTTCTGTCATATCTCTGAATTGTTCCTCAGTAAGCTCAATATCTATCGAAAGCAGGCGGAATATTTCGAGTTTCAGATTTTCGAAATCTCCGTTATCGAAGTGTTCTTCCGCTAAGCTCACACAAACATCATACATCATATTGGCAATGTCTGCACCAAGTCTTTCGCCATCAAGAGCATTGCGTCTTTTGCGGTAAATAACAGTACGTTGAGCATTCATTACGTCGTCATACTCGAGCAAACGTTTACGAATACCGAAGTTATTTTCTTCAACTTTTTTCTGTGCTCTTTCGATAGATTTTGAAATCATGGAGTGTTGAATAACTTCTCCTTCTTTCAATCCCATTCTGTCCATGAGCTTTGCAATACGATCGGATCCGAATAAACGCATCAAATCATCTTCCAATGAGACAAAGAATTGAGAAGTACCCGGATCGCCCTGACGGCCGGCACGTCCTCTTAACTGGCGGTCAACACGACGGGATTCATGTCGTTCTGTACCGATAATTGCCAGACCACCGGCTTTACGAACTTCTTCGCTAAGTTTAATGTCGGTACCACGACCAGCCATATTTGTAGCTATAGTAACCACAGAGGTTTTTCCGGCTTCAGCAACTATGTCGGCTTCTTTTTTATGCAATTTTGCATTCAGCACATTATGCTTAATCCCTTTACGGGTGAGAATTTTACTAAGCAACTCCGAAACCTCAACCGATGTTGTTCCAACCAAAACCGGTCGTCCGGCTTTTATCAACCTTTCTATTTCATTGACTACGGCAGCATATTTTTCACGAGTAGTTTTATATACAAGATCTTCATAATCTATTCTTATAACAGGCTTATTGGTAGGAATAACAACAACATCAAGTTTATATATGTCCCAAAACTCTCCTGCTTCGGTTTCGGCTGTACCTGTCATACCGGCAAGTTTACGGTACATCCTGAAATAATTCTGTAAGGTAATTGTTGCATAAGTTTGAGTGGCAGCCTCAATCTTCACATTTTCTTTTGCTTCAATTGCCTGGTGTAAGCCATCGGAATAACGACGACCTTCCATAATACGGCCTGTTTGTTCGTCAACAATTTTTACTTTATTGTCAATCACAACGTATTCCACATCTTTTTCAAATAATGTATATGCTTTAAGTAATTGATTTATGGTGTGAATACGTTCCGATTTAATTGAAAAATCTCTGAACAATTCGTCTTTTTTTCTTAATTTTTCTTTTTCGGTAAGATTTTCCTTATCAAGAGTTGCAAGCTCACTTGCTAAGTCTGGAATAACAAAGAAATTGGAATCAGAGTTACTGCTTGCCAAGAGTTCAAATCCTTTATCGGTTAATTCTATGGAATTTAGTTTTTCATCAATAACAAAATATAAATCATCTGTTACAAGATGCATATTTTTATTGTTATCGGCCATGTAATAATTTTCTGTTTTGAGTAACAGGGATTTCATACCTTGTTCACTCAGGAATTTTATAAGAGCCTTAGTTTTTGGCAAGGCTTTGAAAGCTTGCAACAATTTAAAGCCTCCATCTTTTTCGTTACCTTCGGCAATTAATCTTTTTGCATCATTAAATACCTGATTAAAAACTGCCTTTTGAGCATTTACTAACTTAACTACATGAGGTTTTAATTCATCGAATAGCTGGTCTTCGCCTTTAGGAGTTGGTCCGGAAATAATCAAAGGAGTTCTGGCATCGTCAATCAAAACGGAGTCAACCTCGTCAACAATTGCATAGTTATGTTTGCGTTGTACAAGGTCTAATGTACTCAATGCCATGTTATCTCTCAGGTAATCGAAGCCAAATTCGTTGTTTGTACCGTAAGTAATATCTGCTTGATATGCTCTACGACGAGCATCGCTATTAGGTTCGTGCTTATCAATACAATCTACAGATAATCCATGAAACATAAATAGCGGAGCATTCCATTCGGAGTCACGTTTTGCAAGATAATCATTAACTGTAACAACATGAACACCTCGACCGGGTAAAGCATTTAAAAATACAGGCAGAGTAGCTACAAGAGTTTTACCTTCACCAGTTGCCATTTCGGCAATTTTTCCCTGATGTAAAACGACCCCACCGATTATCTGAACATCATAATGAACCATATCCCATACAACCCGATTACCTCCGGCCATCCACGAATTTTTATATACGGCTTTGTCCCCGCGAATATCAACGAAATCAACCTGTATAGCTAAATTTCTGTCAAAATCGTTTGCTGTTACAATTATTTCTTCGTTTTCTTTAAATCTTCTGGCAGTATCTTTTACAATTGCAAAAACCTCGGGCAAAATTTTATCAAGATAATCTTCCAGCTTTTTAGCAATTTCATCTTCTATTTTATCAATTTCATTAAAAACTTCTTCCTTTTCCCAAATATCGAGCAACTCGGCTTTTTTTCTTAATTCTTCAATTTTATTTGTTTCTTCTTTTATGTACTCTTTTATCGAAACTCTGATATCTGCAACCCTTTTTCTTAATTCATCATGACTCAGCTTTTTAATTTCGGGTTCTATTGCAAGAACTTTTTCTAAATATGGCTTTATTGCCTGAAAGTCTCTTTCTGATTTAGTTTTAAAAAACTTTCCTAATATTCCTAATCCCATTTTTTTAGTTTTTGAAAATAATTTACAAATATAAGTTTTAATTTTGAAAATAATGTTTTTCAAAAGCTTAAATTTTTCATCTTTGTTTTAACATAATAATCAAAATAATTTATTTTTGAAAAAAATAAAGTTATGGTTAAAATTGAAAAATTAACTCCGGAACAACTAAATAAGAAAGCCGTATTTTCGTGGCCAATCTGGGAAAAAGAAATTTCGGAATTTGAATGGTATTACGATAGCGAAGAACATTGTTATTTTATCGAGGGCGAAGTTGAAGTAATTACCAAAGACAGTGTATATAAAATACAAAAAGAAGACTATGTAATTTTTCCGCAAGGATTATCCTGCACCTGGCGAGTTCTTAAACCTGTTTATAAACATTACAGGTTTTTGTGAAAATTTTTAACGAAATTTTGTAATTACATTCATCAAACTATCGGCAATAATTTGATTTCCTTTTTCGCTACAATGCCCATCGGGGAGATATAAACTTTCGTCGTTATTAAAATATTTAATAAAGATTCTTTCATTATCTTGTAATATCAATCTGTTTTCAAGTGCTATATCTCGCAAAACTGCATTAACTCCTCCAAAAACAACATCTTTATT
Source organism: uncultured Bacteroidales bacterium (assembly GCA_937982115.1). Lineage (GTDB taxonomy): Bacteria > Bacteroidota > Bacteroidia > Bacteroidales > ML635J-15 > Bact-19. The sequence continues at coordinate 40,431 of CALJNE010000031.1, forward strand.
TTGCAATGGATAAGTCATAATTAAAACAGGAATTGAATTTTTTCTACACATTTCAATAATTGCATTAATATCATCCCGAACCCATTCATCAACTTTATCTTTGACCGGATTTGAATTATAATTTTCCTCAATTAAAACTTCGTCTTTATCGAAATTTCTTTTCGATGTTACACCTGCTCCAAACAATTCCTGCCAGAGAAGCTTCATAAGTTTAAAAACTCTTAAATTATATAAAAATCCTGTTTGCTTTTTGAACCCGTAATAATTCCAATAATTAGCAGAACCTGCCATTATAATTACCAGACCTGGAGTGCTATTTGTCAAATAATTCTCGAATTCGGACCTGATTTGAAAAGTATTCTTTCCTGACCTGCCATAGTTTAGAACAGAAATTTCGTTTCCGTAAAAATCCCTGACGAGTTTATTTAAAATTCCCGGATAACTAAGGCTGTCGGCAACTCCAAATCCCTCGGTATAACTATCACCTAAACATAAAACTTGCGTTTTGTCCCCTGAAATCCGTGAATAATCGTATGCAACAGTTTTTTGTTTGTGATAATGCCCCAAAATTCTCAACCCGACCTCCAAAAGTAACAGAACAAAAACAAACCCCAATAAGAAACTTAAAAATTTTGAATAAATATTCTTATTTCTTAAAAAATGCTCTCTTAATTTTACTCTAAACTCTACAATTCTTGGTCGAAACAATATTGAAATCAGTAGTAATATTAAAAAAACTTCAACAATTATAGTAGCATAAAGAATCAAACGGTACGAAATAAAACCATAGATTTTTGAATCTAAGAGGATATCAAAACCATCGTTTATGCTTTTGGGTTTTATATGATTATTAGAATTTCTAAAAATTATTTTACAATCGGTTTTTTGATAATTCCAATCACTTTCAAATTTATTACGCGTATAAGAAAAAATTTTGTCATCATTTTTGAACCATATATGCTCAACTTTTTTCCAGGTTGCTGTGTCAACTTCAAGAAAAATTTCCGAAATATTTTTTCTAAAAATCTCATCATATCTCCAGCTTCGGTAAATGTACAGTGTATCCAATCGAAAATGCTGTTTACAATGAATATCTTCTTTTATACCGGAGTAATAATTAATACCATAAGCATCAAAATTCTTCATTTCCCTGATATTCGGACCATAAATATAAAAACCGACGGTTTCCGGGAAAGGAATTTTAGTACGAGACTTTGATTTTACAAATAATAATGCAGCTGCGACAACTGCAATAAATAAGAAGACAACAGATATAAGAAATATTTTTTTTCTCATTGCTTTTCGATAAAGTAATTTCCAAGAACAAGGCAATCCATATCGGATTTTAGAAAATCATTTATCGCTTCTTGAGGAGAACAAACAATAGGTTCGGCTTTTAGATTAAATGAAGTATTGATAATAACCGGAATTCCGGTATGTTTTTCGTGTGTATCAAGTAATTTCCATAATTTAGGATTATACTCTTTTTCAACAGTTTGAACCCGAGCTGTTCCGTCAATATGAGTTACTGCAGGGATTAAAGCCTTTTTTTCTTCCAGAACCTGTGGTGCCAGAAGCATAAACGGAGAATCATTCAACATCTTAAAATATTCATCAGCTTTTTCTTTATTAACGATAGGAGCAAATGGTCTGAACCACTCTCGATGTTTTATACGGGAATTCAAAATATCAACCATTTCGGGATACATTGCCGAAGCAAGGATTGAACGATTTCCCAGAGCTCTTGGTCCGAATTCCAGTCGTCCTTGCATCCAACCAACTGTTTTTTTATCAATTATTTTTCGAGTAACAATTTCGCATAACCCATCATCAGAGTATTTAATAGCATTAAGATTATTGTATTTTATTGCTATTTCATAATCTTTATCACTAAATTCCGGTCCCCAATAAGAGTGATTAAATGTGAATTTTCTGTCGTTTTGTAAAATCTGATTATACAAATAAAATGCAGCTCCAATTGCTGCTCCGGCATCTCCGGCTCCGGGCTGTATAAAAAGTTTTTTTACATTTGTATTTTCAAGGATTTTTTGATTCGCCACACAATTCAAAAACACACCTCCAGCTAAAGCTAAATTTTGAGTTTCGTATCTTTCGCTTACGTAGCGTGCTTGTTTTATCAAAATCTCTTCAATAACCGCCTGTAAACTTGCAGCAATGTCTTTGTGTCTTTTGTCATAATCTTCATTTGGGTTTCGAGGTTGTCCCAGCAAGTCAATCATTTTTTTAGAGTACATTTTTTTTCCTTTGTTCAAAGAGAAATATTTATCGTTGAGTCTGTAGCTGCCATCATCTTTTATATCTATGATTTTTCTGAAATGTTCATAATAATTAGGTTCACCAAAGCTTGCAAGAGCCATTGTTGTACCCTCACCGCTATTAGCTTTAAAACCCAAAAATGTAGTTATGCAAGTATAAAGTAATCCAAGAGAATCGGGATAGGAGATTTGATTCTCAAGGAAAATATTTTTTCCATCGCCATAGCCCACTGAAGATGTTGCCCACTCTCCCACTCCATCGTTAATAATAATACCTGCTTTTTCGAATTCCGAGACAAAAAAACTACTTGCAGCATGAGCATGGTGATGCGGAATAAAAACAACTTTAGATTTATATGAAATTTCACGTCGTAAAACTTCAGGAAAAATCAATCTATCCTGTAACCATTGAGGAGTATTTCTGAGAAATGATGTATATGAAAGAGGAAATTTTTCAATAATATCGTGAATGTACCGACTAAATTTAAGGTAGGGTTTTTCATAAAATGCAATATAGTCAATTTCGGCAAAACTAATTTCACCTTGCTGAACGCAAAAATTTATAGCATTGATAGGAAAGTCAGAGGAATTTTTCACGCGATTAAATCTCTCTTCCTGAACCGCAGCAACCAACACTCCGTCTTTAACCAGACAAGCCGCCGAATCGTGATAATAACAAGATATTCCGAGTATATTCATGCTTCAATTTTTTTTTCTGTCCAATTTGAATAGTATTCATTCTTAACACAAACTGCATCGGGAATAAAATCGTTTTTTAACAACATGTTCTTGTATTCCGCAATTTGAGCCGGTCTTCCTAATAAATCAGGGCTTGCTATGCAAACTTTAAAATTGTTCTCACGAGCAGTTTTCAGATTTTCAATTTCTTTATAAATGTCGTCGAAACAATCAACCCAAACCCATTCGGCTTTATTTTTAAGTTTAAGAACGTTTTCTATGTTCTCGTAATTTGATAATCTTACGGCAAAATTTTTATTCCCCATTTTCACAAACTCATGTATTCCGGAATAGGATAAGTCCAAAAAACAATAATTTTCAATTCGGTAATACTTAAGAATTTTGAGTATTTCGTTTTCAAAGCCGAATTCTTTGATGTTGATAATAATAAATTCATGTTTAAAATTTTTCAAAAAATCCTTCAGCCGCTCACCTTTCTCAAAAGCTTCGTGATTCAAAATTATTTCTTTTTTATAAGCTCGCACATCTATTTCTACGCCATGGATAGACGGAATTTTCACTAATTGTTCAGTACTATTTACCCTATGATTTATTATTAACATAGCTCTGCTTTCGTAAATAAATGCAATATTTTAAAAATTTCAACGAAAATAATATTTTTGATATAAATCCTGTATTCCATTTAGAATTTCCGTGTTTCCTTTCGGGAAAGAACACATCTATTTCTTTAACTGTACAACCGTTCTTTAATGCTGTATAATATGCATACAAATCTAATCCCCAATGTTCAGGCGGATTTAAAAATTTATCCATCAACGACCTGTTGAATAGCTTTGGTTGAGCATTTATTTCGAACAATTTAACTTTTAGAATTATTCTAACTAAAAACTCTAGTCCTCTGCTGAAAATTCGCTCCGAAAATTTTCTACCCAAGCGATTCCCTTTAATAAAAATATTTTTATCATTACAATTTTTAATCTGCTCAATAGCTTTAAAGACATCGGCAGGGTCTGTTTGTAAATCGGCATGAGTCCAACCTACCCATTCTCCAATGGCAGTTTTCAGTCCGGTAATTATTCCATGTCCATATCCAATATTTTTTTCGATATGGATTAATTTTAAATTCTTTTTCCCTTCAAGAAGTTTAGATAAGATTTCTGAAGTATTATCTGTTGAACCGTTGTTTACAAAAATAATTTCAACTTCATCAGTTACCAATTTTGAAAAGGCAATAACCAATTCATTCAGATTTTCAGACTCGTTATAACAAGGTAATACAATCGAAAACATAACCATTATTTTATTTCCTCCAAACGTCTTTGTAAATCAACAAATTCTCCGGACAACTCATAGCCTTGAAAAAGATAACGACACCACAAATCAAATGCTTTATTTTTATCTTTTCGGTAAATGTATGCCATAACATGAGCAGCAGCAATACCTTTATGCTTTTTTTTGTTTGAAATTTTTAATGCCCAGCGAAAAGCATTATCAATAACATTTTTGGGTATAGTTTGAAAATGAATCCGTAACAATTCATCGGGAATAGTTTTTTTATAAAAGAACCAAATTCCTCCACCGTTTTTAATGTCGTTATAAACAATAAAATAATTTCGATGTAAATATGAAATCACCTGAACCCACGGCGTAAGATAGTGATCAAAATCCTGTTGATACACAAAGGATTTTCCGGGAATTAAGGCTCTGTAATATTTTTCGAGAACTAATTGAGCCGCTTCTTCGGATTTCATCACATCAACAATCAAAAATTCAACTGAAGTTTGAATATTTGAATTTCTTATATCAACAATAATTTCAATGTCTTCGATAAATTCCGACAGATTATTCCTAAACAAAGCAAGGTAGCCGTTATTTTTAAAGTATTCTTTATATGGATGGTCTTTTAACTGGGTTTCGCATTCTTCATCCCATCTAAATGTATCGCAAGCTATCAGTTTTTGTTTTGCCTTGACAAGCTTAAGTGCCTCAAAAATAACTAAAGTTGTTGCACCAAATCTACAACCTAAATCGGCAATAATTCCGGTTCCTGTATATTTATTTTTAACTAAATAAAATAAAAACTTAAGTTCCTCATCACTTACCATGTGAGGAATGCCTTGTAAAAAACTAAAACTGAAATCTACTTTTTTTGACACCTAATAAATGCTTATTAAAGTTGTAAATATACAATTTTAACTAATTAAAAAAATCAAAAAGTAATTCGTTCTAAATTATAGTTTTAAATCACGAAAGCTCCTTGAATCGGCACAATATGCATTTTAAATCCAAATTTTTCATTTATTGCTACCCATTTATGGATATTTTCAAGAGAATTTGATGAGTCTATAATAAGCATTATGAATTCAAATCTGTTTTTAAGTTTTTCAAAATCAATATCCGGATTATCACTTACTATAATATAATCAACTGCAATTCTGGATGTGTTTTTTGTGTCGAATAAAAAATCTTTGTCCAGAATAAAAATTCGCTTATCGTAAAAACCAATAAATTTATTTTTATAAAAAATATCTTCACCAGCATTTATTATATTTCCAAGCATACTTGCTGAACCTGAATCGAGATTAATGTATTTTTCTTTCTGAACTCCTTTGTTTAGCCAAAAGTTTTTTGCAAGTTTTTCGACATTGGTCTTTTTTAATCCGGAAAGATTAGCAAATATTACATTTCTTCTGCCGTCAATTAAATTTATAGCAGTGCTCTTGTCAATATTGTAAACAACAATGTGTTTTTGTCTGCTCAAGTTATACTGTTCAACTAATCCTACAAAATTATAAATTATAATAAAAATAATCGCCCAAACCAGATGCCTGTATTCTTTGCTTAAGAAAAAGAAAATAAAAAATGACAGTAATATCAGATAAATCAAGGCTAATTTAATTTCATCAATATAAATATCTTTAGTAACCGAAAATGGCAGAGATTCAATCCCAACAACAGCATTATTCATTGACTTGACAATAAAACCCAGAATTTTACCAATAGTAATTGTTCCAAAACCAAATACAGAAAAAACAAATACTGCTAAGGTTAACCATATTGCAATTGTAGCTAAAGGGATTAAGCAGTAATTTGTTATTAGAAAATAATTTGAGAATTGATTAAAATAATATAATACAAGAGGGAAAGTAGCTAATTGAGCAGCAATAGAAACAACAGTAAGCGACCATATTTTATCGAGAATTTTGTTTTTGATGCTAAACAATTCATATATACGAGGATAAAACAACAATATTCCCAAAACAGCAACAAACGAAAATTGAAATCCTAAATCAAACAAAGTATAAGGTTTTATAATCAAAATAATAAAAGCAGCCAACAATAAAGAATTAATGGAATTAGAATGTTTACTGATACTTTCGCCTAAAGAAAAAACACTAATCATCAGAGCGGCTCGTGTTATAGAAGGACTTCCGCCTGCGAGCAAAGCATAAAACCAAACTGATGATACTACAATAATAAATTTAACTATTTTTAAATTATTCAACCTAAACAAAGACAATAAAAACACGATAATTCCGTAAATAATACCAACATGAAGTCCTGATACTGCAAGAATATGCATAGCACCGGAAGAAGAATAACTACGCTTAAGACTTTCATTAATTTTGTCTTTATAACCTAATGTCAAAGCCGAAGCAACTGCCAATTCATCATCATTCAAACCGGTCTCTTTCAGTATTCCGATAAGCCTGTCGCGGAATCGCAAGAATTTTTGTTTAGTACCAATTGGCAAGTCGGAATCTATTTTCTGCCATTCGTCGCTGCTTAAAAAATCGGTAGAGAGAATTAAATTATAAGTTAGATATTTTTTTAAATCAAATTCTTCAGGATTGCCTTTATTTTTAATTTCAGAAAAATCAGGAGTAAAAACAATTTTATCGCCTGGTTTTAGAGACAAAGACTTTTCGTTTTTTCCTAAATACAGCAGCACTTTTCCGTCAGCCTCCAACCAGTTTTTGCCGGAATTTATTGCTAACATACGAACAGTTAATGAAACATTTCGTAATCGTTCTTTCGGCATTTCGAGAATTTCCGCAACGATATAACCACCTTTGTAATCCGATAGATTTATGTTGTCTTTGCGAGAAAAAACAGATGTATAAGTTATTCCAAAACAAAGAAAAAATATACTGGTTATAACTCCGGCAGTAATGATAAATTTATGGGAATAAAAATAAACAGTTAACAAAAACATTAAAAAAACCGGAATGAAAATTATAAAAATTAATTGAAAGTCTATATTGAATTTTGCTTGAATAATAATTCCAATAATAAACGGAATAAATATTCTGAGAAGAGGAATTTTGCGAATTTCTTCAACAAAACCGTAATACATTACTTTTTGTTATAACGGTTCATTTCAGTAAAAAGGTCAATAAGTTGCTCGTCTGTCATTCCAAGAAACATTAGGGCAGATTTTGCACTTTCGGCAAGTTTATGGTCGGGATATTCTTCCAAAAATTTTTTATAATAAAATTCAGCCTTATCAAGTTGTTTTAAATAGTTTTCATAAACGAATGCTTTTAAAAAGATAACTTCGGGATATTTATCAAACTTTGGATAATTTTCTTCTATTCTCGTGAGATAGCGAATAGAATTATTTGGTTGATTAAAGTTCATTGCTATTTCAGAAGCTTTAAAGAGATATTCGGGGGTATTCTCGGAATCTGCATATTTATCAGCATAGGCAACATACAAACCGATAATTTTCTTTGCAAGCTCAGCATCAGGTTCTTCAGTTTTATAAAGCAGACTTTCGGTTTCGGCAATTTCCTTTTCGGCTTTTGCTTTTTCGTCAAGTTCATTGTTTTTTCCCTTACATGCTGCTAACAAAAAAAACAATGACAAACCATAAATTACAGATTTATTCATAACACCATAAATTAAATTTTCACTTTATAATCTACATCCACTTTACCTCTTGAAATATTATTAAGTTTACTTTGCAATAAGCGTCTTCTCAAAGGAGATATTTTGTCAACAAATAAAACTCCATTAAGATGGTCGTATTCATGCTGAATAACGATGGCTCTATAATCACTATAAACTTCGGTAACAGGTTCAAACTTTTCGTTCAAATACGATATTGATAATTCCTTTGGTCTTTGTACAAATTCATGAATATTTGGAATACTAAGACAGCCCTCTTCTATTCCTATACTTTCATCGGTAAGGAAAGTGATTTTAGGATTTATAAAAACTCTTTTAAAATCTTTTAATTCAGGTCTTTCGTCGGCAAGACGAGAAGCATCTACAATAAAAAGATTTATGTTTTTTCCTATTTGAGGAGCTGCAAGTCCTACACCATCGGCACGATACATTGTCTCAAACATATCACTGATTAACTTTTCAATATCTGGATAATCTTTGGTTATATCCACGGATTGTTTTCGTAATATTGGATTTCCGTATAAGTAAATTGGTAATATCATAAATTGTATTTTTCGCGTTCAAGATATGATTGCAAAATTAAAGTCGCACTAATTTTATCAACAAGGCTTTTATCACGTCTTTGCATTTTTTTTGTTCCAACATCAATCATTGTTTGAAAAGCCATTTTAGAAGTAAACCTCTCATCGAATGGAATAAATTCGATATTTTTTAATACCTTCTTCAAACGATTTATTACAGGTTGTATGTATTTAACAGCTTCGGATGGAGTATTGTTCATTTGAACAGGCATACCATAAATTATTTTTACCACCTCATTGTGTTGTAAATAATTCTTTAAAAATTCCTCAAGATTATTTGTTGGAACAGTTTCCAAAGCCGTTGCAATAATACGGTTTGGGTCTGTTACAGCAATACCTATTCTTTTCTTTCCAATATCAAGGGCTAAATATCTCATGATGCAAAGATATTAAAATAGAGTGTTTCAGGCAACTTTTTTATAAATTTTTAGTCTTAATATTGTTGATATAAAAAAAATATGTATATTTGAATTCTAAAGTAAAATGTTAAATTTTCCAATATGAAAAGAGTTTTAATTTTTCTATGTTCAATAGTTTTTAGTTTTTCTTTGATAAATGCACAATCAATTACGACAAATGCAAATGTCCCGTTGCAGTCTTTAATCGCAGATACTCTTGTAAACGGATGTATTCAGGTGTCGAGTATAACAGCCAACAACGGAGCAAAAGGCTATTTTAGAAAAGGGAATTCGCAATTTCCGTTTAATTCGGGAATAATTCTTGCCACCGGAAATATCAGTAATGCACAGGGTCCAAATAGTTCAGGAAGTGCAGGAAATTCCATCGGAAGTGGTTCCGACCCTGACCTTCAGGCTTTAATCCCCGGATATACTATCAACGATGCCAGCGTTATTCAATTTGATTTCATCCCGGCAGAAAACGTGGTAACATTCAGATATATCTTTGGATCCGAAGAATTTCCAGAATACGCTAATACTAGTTTTAATGATGTATTTGGATTCTTTCTTTCGGGACCTGGTATAAACGGACCTTATTCAAATAATGCCATAAACATAGCTATATTGCCAAACAATCAACCTGTTACTATAAACAATGTTCATAATTTTAATTATTATACTGCATATCCTACTTCAGCCTCGAATTCTCCAGGTTCATATTATGGTGCTGTACAATATGACGGTAACACAATTGTACTAACAGCCACAGCCACAGTAATTCCTTGTCAAACCTATCATATTAAATTAGCAATCGGAGATGCCGGAGATTCTGCATATGACTCGGGAGTTTTCATTGAATCCGGCAGCTTTATTTCAGGCGAAAGCATTTCTATAAGCAACATAGCTCAGGTTGGTAGCGAAGCTGACCTGTGGGAAGGCTGTACCAATTATTACGTTATATCCAGAGAAGAGGGGTCCGATGCACAACAAGATCTTACTATTTCAGTTGGAATTGCTCCAAATTCTACCGCTATCCAAGGGGTTGATTTTTCACCATTCCCTACTACAGTATTTATTCCTGCAGGACAAATGACTGATACAATTTGGTACACAGCCTACAACGACGGAATCGAAGAAGGTAACGAAACAATAATTGTAATGTTCTATACTGCTTGTCCGTGTGGAAACTACTCAACAGCAATATATGATACCATCTGGATTTATGATGCAGAATTTATTAAAGGCGGTATTCAGGATATCACAACACATTATTGCGGTCAAGATCCTCCATCAACAATAACCCTTACAGGAGAATGCAATATTGATCCTCACGTAGGATATTACTGGAGCACAGGAGCTACAACAAACAGTATTCAAATTACTCCTCAGCCCGGTGCAACTACTTATTATGTTACAATGGTAGATCAATGTGGAAACGAAGTATATGATTCAATTACCATTAGAATTTCTAATTTGCGATTAAATTCGTATGATGTTACAGAACCTTCATGTTTTAATGCTTGCAACGCTACCATTTCTCTTAATGTCACATCCGAATTTCAACCTGTACAATATCGTTATGTTCATAGCCTATATCAGTACATTCCGGATAGTATAAGAACTTCATATTCAAGCACTTTTACAGGATTATGCCCCGGCACATATAAAATTACTGCGACTGATAATATAGGATGCTTCCAAAGATTTGAAATTGCTGTTCCAAATCCGCCATCAATTCAGTTAGCTTATGGAATATTAGAATCTGACCAGGAATACTGTGAACGACCTGAATCAATATCCTTCACTGCAGCATCAAATCAAAACAATCCTCAATTCCTCTGGAGCAACAATCAAACCGGAGCAACAATGACCGTACAAAACCCACCCGTTGGGGAACACACTTATTGGGTAAAAATGTTCGACGGATGCGGCAATTTTAAACAAGATTTCGTTACAGTTAAAATTTCTGATATTAATATTCAAACTCAATCCGTAATGGATATGGGGACTTGCAACGGTTCTGTTGCTGCATTTGCATCTAATGGATTTTATCCGTACAACTATTATTGGCACAACCCAATTAACGGTTTCGGCAACATGTTCACAAATCTTTGTGCAGGTACATATCAAGTGTTAGTTACTGATGCTATAAACTGTCAAAAAACTACAACAGTAGAGGTCCCATTGTATAACAATAATTCTGTAAATCAAACTCTTTACGATAATATATTTACAGTATTTCCTAATCCTACAAACGGCAGCTTTGTTTTAAATTTCAAAGAAAATAATCCGAATGAGATTATTGTTAAAATTACAGACGTAAAAGGCAAACTAATTTATGAATCTCAACTGCAATTTCATCAAACAACATTCGACAACTTTGTTCCGGGAGTATATTTTATAAGCCTGTATAAAAATGATGGAATTTATGCCGTTCAAAAATTAGTTGTTACTGAATAAACCGACGTTGGTATAATATTCAATAATTTAATCACGTTTATCAAAGCATAAACGTGATTTTTTTTGTTCAATATTTTAAAAAAATATATTTTTAAAAAAATTTGAAATTTTAATTTTTTATGGCAAAAGAGATAAAATTTAGTTTAGTTTACAGAGACATGTGGCAGTCTAGCGGAAAATATGTACCTCGACTTGATCAATTAAAAAAGATTGCCCCTGTAATTATTGATATGAGATGCTTCTCCAGAATAGAGACCAATGGCGGAGCATTTGAGCAAGTAAACTTACTTTTTGGCGAAAATCCGAATCAGGTAGTTAAAGAATGGACAAAACCTTTTAACGAGTCAGGAATTCAAACTCACATGCTCGAAAGAGCACTTAACGGAATTAGAATGTATCCTGTTCCTGCTGATGTTCGTCGGTTAATGTATAAAGTTAAAAAAGCTCAAGGTGTGGATATCGCAAGGTCGTTCTGTGGGCTAAACGATCCGCGAAATCTCGAACTTTCGGTTAAATATGCCAAAGAAGCAGGAATGATTTCACAAGGAACATTAAGTATAACTCATTCCGAGATTCATTCCGTAAACTATTACATGGAAATAGTTGACCAGATAATGGCATTCGGAGCAGATGAAATTTGCCTAAAAGATATGGCTGGAATTGGTCGTCCTGTAAGTTTAGGCAAGCTTGTAAAAGAAATAAAAGCAAACTATCCGAATGTAATAGTTCAGTATCATGGGCACTCCGGACCGGGCTTTTCGGTTGCTTCAATGCTGGAAGTTGCAAAAGCGGGAGCCGATTACATTGACGTTGCTATGGAACCGCTGTCATGGGGAACTGTTCATCCTGATATTATAACCATTCAGGCTATGTTGAAAGATGCCGGTTTTATTGTTCCCGAAATTAATATGAAGGCATACATGCAAGCCAGAACACTAAATCAGGAATTTATTGATGATTTTCTCGGATATTGGATAAATCCCAAAAACAGAGAAATGTCATCATTGCTTATTGGTTGCGGATTACCAGGCGGAATGATGGGAAGTATGATGGCCGATCTCGAAAATGTTCATCAAGGAATAAATCAAACCTTAATTTCAACAGGAAAAGAACCTCTCACAATTGACGAACTCCTTGTAATGCTTTTCGAAGAAGTACAATTTGTTTGGCCAAAACTTGGTTATCCGCCACTGGTAACTCCTTTCAGCCAATATGTAAAAAACATTGCACTTGTTAACGTAATGCTTTTGTTACAAGGCAAAAAACGCTGGGAAATGATTGACAAAAACAGTTGGGATATGATTCTCGGTAAAGCAGGCAAACTTCCCGGACCTCTTGCTGATGAAATTATTGAACTTGCTAAAAAAGAAAATAAAGAATTTTACGAAGGTAATCCTCAAGATGCTTATCCCGATGAATTAGATAAATATCGTCAGGAAATGATTCAAAACGGTTGGGAATTTGGAGAAAATGATGAAGAATTGTTTGAATTTGCTATGCATGACCGTCAATATAGAGATTACAAGAGCGGAATAGCAAAACAAAGATTTGAAGAAGAACTTAATACCCTAAAAACAAAACAAAACACTAAATTACAAAAACCGCTAACTCCTGCTGCAAACAATCCCAAAATTAAAGAAATTAGAGCTCCCTATATGGGAAAACTCTATCTAGACCTAACACTTGAAATGGAACCTAATTACATAAAAGAAGGTGATACGGTGAATATTGGTAAAAGATTATGCTATCTGGAATCATACCATAATTATCAGGAAATTGTTTCCGACGTTAACGGTCGCATCAAAGAGGTATTGGTAGAACACGGTGACTTTGTGAATAAAGATGACATTATTGCTCTTGTTGAAATTGAATAAATCAAAGTCGTAAAAGAAAATAAAAACTCAGGGGATTTTACTGAGTTTTTTTAATTTTGTTTTTTAATTTTTGAAAATTGATTGAGGAAATAATCAAAAATATAAAATTTGAAAAGGCTTATTTTGTTATAGGTATTGACGGACCGACAGCTTCGGGAAAAACCTGTTTGGCAAAAAATATCTGTAAAAAACTTTCAGGTTTAGAAATTCCATGCTTCATTTATCAAATGGATTGGACTCTAATCGAAAGGACTAAGCGAGAAAAAGAATTCTATATTTTCAAAACTCATGAATCGGAATTTCCTTATGAATCCAATCTCCACATGAACCTTGAAAAAGCAGCGGAGTTTTTGAATAAGCTTTCACAAAATTTCATTCCTGGTAATATTATTAAACTCGAAAATTTATACAGCCGTAATGATAATGGAAGATGTACCGGAAAGGAAACTTTTGAGCTAAAACAAAATATGGTGATAATAGTCGAAGGACATTATACTCACCATCCCGAAATTCACAATCACATTGACCTTAACATTCTTTTATATGCTGACGACGAAGAACTCATAAAAAGAAAAATCTCCCGCAGCAATTCATACCGCAATCCACAAGATGTTAGAGATTATTATTATTTAATTGATAAACCATCATTTTCACATTACTTAAAAGAAAATTTATCCCGAATTGATTTTATAATCAATAACAATGATTATTTAAATCCTTTTCAAATCAAAAAGTCTGAATTATTTCACATACTTCAAAAACCCGATTTTTATGTTGAAAATCCTGTAAAAGATTACTTTTCATTATCTGAGTTAAGAGATAAACAAGCGGAAGAAATCTTGGAAGAAATTTTTAATGCAATTCTTGACTTCGACAATGAAGCTGCTTATATGTGGGGAATTGCCGAAGAAATCAGAAAAAAAAGTTTTTATGAATTACTCAAAGAGAAACTAACAGGAATTGATTGCAAAATAGTTTATAAAAATTTTAAAAATCTATATTATTCTGATATTCAATACAGCTATTCAATTGAAGTTAAAAACTATATTCACTTTAACTTAATTGCCGATAACAAAAGTATTCTAGTTTGCGTAAAATCAAATTTTACTACTGAGCAATACATTGCTTACAGAACATTTGCTGAAAAATCAGTTAAAAGACGTGTTAAATTCACAAAAAAAGGTTTCAATCCATCAACACAACCAATACTAATTGCACCAACCGATTTTTATTCTAAAGCTTATAATTTTACGAATATACTCATTAATAACAACAAAAATCCAATTTATTACATAAATCATCTGCAGGAAAGACCTTGCTGCATTTTATATAAAACATTCAACAGCGAGGAAGAAGCCTTTTTGATTAGATTTTTCACGAAAAATTTTAATGTTAAGTATTCAAGGCAATACCTATTAATATATAATTCAGACTTTGACTTTAAAATATTACCAAATCAAAATTTTCACAAAATCTTCAAACCCGCGAAAGAGTTTGAATCTTCAAGTTACAATATTCCGGAAGATTTTTGCGGTTTAAAATTTAAAGACGGAGTTTACACAGGCATTTTGTGCGACAAAGAAAATTTTGCAGAAGAATTTCAGAAAACAAATACACACACAAAAAAAATATTACTTGAATATTTCCTGAGACTATACGGAGAAATTGAAATTTTTGAAAATATAAATTTGAAAAAATTACTAAGTTTTCTACCCTCCTATTTCTCAGACCTTTATCTTGCATTGAATTTTGTGAATAATTCCGCAATAAGTTTTCTTAGTCTTTATGATTTTACTGAACATATTGACTCTAAAACATATTTAAAATTTGCCTCCCACAAAAAAATTCCGATTGGACTTCAAGTAAGTCGAAATGCACTTGATAAAAACTTAGGCTACTTAAAATTAGACG
This sequence comes from uncultured Bacteroidales bacterium, assembly GCA_937982115.1. Lineage (GTDB taxonomy): Bacteria > Bacteroidota > Bacteroidia > Bacteroidales > ML635J-15 > Bact-19. The sequence continues at coordinate 55,541 of CALJNE010000031.1, forward strand.
ACCCTTCGAAATTTGCGGAAAGTTTATTTAATACCGTTTTATCGCATTTGCAAACTGATGAAATAAATTCAAAATTACTCTGGAATATCGGAATTGACCACATAAAACATTTTGATAATGAAACTGTTTTCAGTGAAAACGATTTTATTACGGAAATCACTAAAAATGGATTGATTACATCTGTTTGCATTGATTTTGAACATCTGTTGAATACAAACCTTAATAATATCACTGAATATATTCTGAATTGTTTAAATAAATTAACTTATCCGGCAGATATTGAAATTACCGGAGGAGAGAACTGTAATTTAACTCCTGAACAATGGGCGTATATTTTAAAAGAAATCCAAAAATCCGAACCATATAAAAACCCATTATATTTGCTTGGTCCTGCATTGGGAACAAAACATCACAGTCCAGGAGAAAATTCCGAATTTCAAAAGTCGAAAGAAATTGCAGAAATATGCTCAATCAACAACTTTGCCGGAAATGTTCTGCACGGGACATCTTATACTAATGATAATGACATTAGAGAATTTGTAAAAAATAATTGCATAAGAATAAATTTTGCCGGAAAATATCTGAATGTTTTTACAGAAAATCTTCCCTATGAGCTAAAATCTAATTTCGGTAATAATCAGGACGAAAGAAAAAAAGCGTTTGCAACAAAAAGGGAAATCCTTTCAAGACTCAATAAAGATGAAAAAGAAAAAATAGAGATAGAACTCCAAAATCTCCTCGAAAAACACCGTAATATTATAAATACACATCAGTTAAGTGAGTTTGATTATGAATTTTTCTACAATCCGGTGTGTGATTTACCTCAGTGGTTAATTACACATATTGTTGAAAAATGCTTTCCACAAGTTGAATACAAGCAAAAATCAAATAATAAAGCATTACTTTTAGCTTCGATGATAGAGGTCCCGGACGATGACTTTATCAACGGATTAGCTAAAAGAGTATACAACAGCGGCATAAGGAATTTTCACATTGATGTTTCCTCAGAAGATTTTACTGGAAGAAATATTTGTGCTCAAAACAAATTTCAATTCTTGCAAAACTTTGATGATATAAATATTCACGTTCACATAATGGCTTTTAATCCGCATTTATCCAGTAAAGATGATTCTTCTTTGATTCAAAAATATTTATCTCCAAAAACTAAAGTCATTTATATTTATCGAGAAAGTTTTGATGATGAAATAGATTTTATCAAAGCATTAAATATCATAAGGTCGGCTGATGTTTTGCCGGGAATTGTTATTGAAAACTCAAAAAAAATTACTGATTATATTCTTAATACTTTAAAAACATTAAATATAAACAATGTATTGTTGATGGCTGTTCCTGCAGGAAAAGGAGGACAAAAATTCAATCCCGTTATTTTTGAAAAAATATCACAGCTAAAGATTTTTGCAAATCAAGAACAATTTTCAATTAAAATAGAAATTGACGGTGGTATAAATCCGGAGAATGCAAAAATATGTTCAGGTTTAGGAGCAGACTACATTTCCGGATGGTCTGTTTTTATTGCCGAAGGACTCGATAAACTTGAAGATAGAATTAAATTTTTGCTAAATGAAATTTAATCTTATTATACCGTCAGCAGGTAAGGGCAAAAGATTTTTAAACGCCGGATATAATGTCCATAAGGCATTTATTGAGATTTTGAACAAAAAAATGATAAATCACGTAATTGATAAGTTTGAAAATAAAACAAATGTTTATGTAATCTGCTCAGAGTCTGAATTTTATAATTATAAAAATGAGTTGAATACCAATATCAATATTATACCAATCAAAGAACACTTTTTAGGGCCAGCCTGGTCAATTCATTCAATAAAAGACTTCATAAAACCAGACGAAGCTTATTTTGTCGCATACAACGATATTGTCTGGGATTGGAACTTTGAAAATTTGATAGATTTTATTCATTTTGAAAATCCCGATGGTATAATTTTTACACACTCTGGATTTCATCCTCACTTATATAAAAATAATTTCTCAGCATTTTGTAAATGTTCAGATAATAAAGTAGTTGAAATTCGAGAAAAGCAAAGTTTTACCTCTGATTGGATGAATGAAGATTTAAGCATTGGAGTTTTCTATTTTAAAACAGGAGAAATTTTAAATAATTCCATAAATCACATTATAAAGCACGAGATAAAGGCTGCGGAAGAATTTTTTCCCAGTGTCGCATTCAATAAATTAATTTCCGATAATCTTAAAGTACTGAAATATCCTGTAAAGAATTTTATACATTGTGGAATACCGGAACAATTTGAAGACACAATAAGATGGCAGAAAATTTTTCGGACTGAAAACCGGAATAATTCACTGACAACTTGTTTAATGATGTGCGGAAAAGGAGAAAGAATGAAAGAATTATTCAACGAAAACAAGTCTTTCATTGAAATTGACAAAATGCCACTTTATAAGTTCGTATTAAAAAAATACAATTCAGATAAATCTTGTTGTATTGTTAATAATAATACAATAAAACATTTAGATAAAAACATAAATTTTTACAATATCGGAGAAGAAACATCTTCACAAACCGAAAGCATAAAAAAAGCAGTGAACTATCTGAAAAAACTGCAAAATACGATTTTAAGCTCTAATGATTGCTATGCTCTATTTGATATTAATAAATTATTATCTGTGTCAAAAAATGCAGACATTGTAATTTTTGGTTTTATTCCGAGTCTGTTGCAATCAAAGCAAGAAAATGCCCATACATCATTCACTATAGATAATGACGAAAATGTGAGAGAAATACATTTCAAAAAGTTTGTACAGAATACTTATGGTTTTGGCGGGATGGTATTTTTCAGAGACGGGAAAATTTTTGGAAACATATTAAATATTGATACCAGGACATCACCAAGCCTCGACCATTTTGTTGAATATTTGATTGAAAATAAATATATAGTAAAATATATTTTATGTGATTATTATGTACATTTAGGGACTCCAGAAGAATTTAAAGAATATTTATATTGGAAAGATTTTTTTAACTCAACAAAAAAAGGCTGTCAAAATTGACAGCCTTTTTATTTTTATTTTTTACAAATTATTCTTTAACAAATTTAATAATTGCATATTGGTCATCTTTTATAACTTTAACAAAATACATACCTGCAGATAATTTGCTGATGTTAATAGAAACATTTTCAGAGTCGTAGGTATTATCAATAATAACTTTACCGGAAATCTCCATAACAGTTACTCTGTCAATACCATCAGGTAAGTTAACATTAATAATATCCGAAGCAGGATTTGGATAAACTGATAATTTTTCAGCAAAATTATCCTGAACAGAGCTAACCACCACAACGTCGCTTTCACGACGGTAATTCAAGGTATAAGCACCATAAGAATAATGCATTACACCAATTATGTTATAAACAGCATTTAATTGTTCATCGAAACTGAAAGCCCCATTATCTTTACATAATAAATCTCCGCTGCCATCGTTTACTCTCCACTGACCATAAGCCATATTAGCTTCGATACAAGTAGCATTTTCAACTTTTACAAGACAAGCTTCATATTTTTCAGCACTTACTTCACCTGTTGGAACAAGCACTGGAGCAGCAACAATACCATCTGGAGCAACAACCGAAAAATAAGTAATATCTTTGATTTCGGTCATTCCAAAGTTTTCGTTAACTTTACCTGCAATTACAACAGAATCACCAATAGCAGGAGAATTAGTTAAATCATAAACATAAATACTCTTCCATTCACCTCCGCCTTGTTGAACATAATAACCTTTATGATAAGGAGTTCCGTTGAAATTTGCAGATACAACACCACGAATCCAAACATTTTGTCCGTTTAATGGAGAATTACCATTTGTATTTGTAGTATATTGAATATCGTATATATCAGTATATGTTGGACCTGATAAATCAACAGTAAAATTAAGAATTACAAGAACAGGATTAGCAAGAGGATTATTAGACATATCAACAAGTTCCAATCTCAGCGAATGAGGACCTGCAGTGAGACCGGTTAATAAAATCGGACTGGCAGTAACATAAGAAGTTTCACCACCATCAAGCGACCAGGCAACTTTACCGTCGGTTCCTAAGGTGAAATTAGTTACAGTAAATTCAACATTCAAATTGTCAACATAAACGGTGGAATTGTTAGCAGGAGAATTAACTGTTAACATTGGAGAAGTAGAAGGTCCGTTATTAACAATATCATCAGCACTTCTCGGTAAAATTTTCCATTCGCTGTAGGAATAATACAATATACCTGTAACAGTGTAAGAATTATTTGCAGTAGGAGTTGGATAAGAATAAAGAACATCGTCAACAAGAATTTCGCCACTGCCATCGTTTAAAACAAACATTCCATAACCTGCATTTGGATTAGTGCAAACACCTGTTACTCTTACAAGAGTACTTTCGTGTTGTTCCTGACCAACAGAACCGGTTTGTAAAACTGTAGGATTAGCAACAGGATTACCGGAACTCAATATTTCTAATGAATAAACAGGACTAATTTCAGTTAGATTGAAATACTCAACAACTTTACCATTAACTATTACAGAATCTCCAATTTGCGGTCCTGGAGTTACAGTATAATACACATAAATACCATTCCAAGGTCCGTAACCATCTTGCAACCAGAATTTATCGCCGTAAACAGCTGAAACAACACCACGAGTTGTAACAATTTGATTTACTAAAGGAGAATTTCCGTTTGGATCTTCAGTATATTGAATTTCATAAATTGTTGTTATTGTTGGCAAGGCAATTGTAAAACTTACAGAAGCAGTAACATCCGGATTAAGTGGTTGATCAGACATATCAACAAGCTGAAGAGTTACTGTGTAGTTACCTTCTGCCAATCCTGTTAAAGAAATTGGTGAACTTGTAGTAAACTGAGCTGCATCACCATTTACCTGATATTTAACTTTTCCGTCGGTACCGAGATTAAAATTGACAACATTAAACACAATGTTAACATCTTGAGAACTTAATGTAGAACCATTAGCAGGTGCTGTAATTGATATAAAAGGATCTGTTCCTAAGTATCCTGTCCATGAAATATCATCAATAGTAACTTGACGATTTGTTTCAGTAGTGCTAACAGGTTTTATCATCATAACAAAATCACCGGGAATATTGATATCCTGAACGGAGAAAGTATAAATAGTTTCATCAGCACCTGTGAATGCACCAAATTCCTGAGAGGTAGCAATAAGATTTCCATTAATATATAATTCCAATTGACGAGGAGTAGATCCTGTAAATGCTTTACGCATTTTTAGTTGAAAACTGCCAATACCTCCTGAAATTGGAGCTGATTGCAATTTACTGTCGCTACCTCTACGTAACATCAAACCTTTACCGTTGATTGGATAATCGCCCTCATTTCTTGAATGAAAGTAATTCCAAACAATGTCATTATTTCCGACAAAACTTCCATCGGCATAAGAAGCAGTTGCATTGCAGTTATCAAATGTTTCCATACCTCCCGGAGCAGGCTCAACACAAGTAAATGTTACAGAGGCACTAACATCAGGAGTAAGAGGATTATTTGACATATTTACCAATTGAAGTTCAACAGTATGTGAGGCGTAAGAAAGTCCTGTTAATAAAATAGGATTGTTAATTAAATGATACTCTGCCGCACCGCCGTCAACAGTGTATTTAATTTTTCCGTCAGTTCCTAAAATAAAGTTTGTAACAGCAAAATTAATAGCAACATCCTGCGAATATACATTAGCTCCGTTTGCAGGAGAAATTATGGTTAATTCGGGATCGGTACTCAGAACGACGAAGTTAACAATTCTTGTAACAACTACTGCCGGATCAAGAGCTTGATTACTCATATCAACAAGCTGCATATTGATTGTGTTAGATCCTTCTACGAGTCCGGTAAGATTATAAGGAGAAGTTGTGGTATAAACAGGAGCCCCTCCGTTTAGAACAATTTCCAATTTACCATCTGTACCTAAATTAAAGTTTGTTGTAGAAAATACAATATTAACATTATCTTCATTTACTTCGAGATTATTTACGGGAGCAGAAACGTTTAATGTTGGTGTTCCTCCTGATACAGGATACCAAGTAAAATTATCTACCATTATTCTTTCAGTAGTACCTGTATTTCTGATTCTAATTTGCAAATCTACTGCGGCACTATTTATTGATGCAGAATAAGTGTACCAATCGCTTGTTTGCAATAATGTTCCATCAATGGATGGCAAAGCAGTCCAATCTGTTCCGTTTTCGGAATATTCCACAACGAAATTCGGCATAGGGTCACCATCCCAACGACGAACTTTAAATTCAAAATTAGAAACTCCACCTGCTGCTATTTGAATGGTTAAAGATGCATTTGCCACATTTCTGATTCTAAATGCATACTCTCCGAAAGTTTTTGGATAACCATCCTGATCGCCGGCAGTTTCTCTTAGAACATTGCTACCTTGAAAATAAATTCCGGGACCTTGATAAGCATGTGTGCCATAAGCGGTAAAAGCAACACTTGGGTCTTTTACCCAATTTTCGACTGTTTCAAAGTCAACAGTTGTCTGAGAATAGCCTAAAATTCCGAGACAAACAAATGCAATTAAAAAATACAATTTTTTCATAAACATTTAATTTAATTTTTTTGTAAAAATACATCAATTTCTTTTAAGTTAACGTTAAAAAAACAAAAAAAATGATGAGGAAAATATTCTCAATTTTTGAATATTACAAATATATTACTATTTTTCCATAATATCCGAATCAACAAGTATTCTGCCACAGTATTCACAAGGTATTATTTTGCGACTGGATTTAATATCAAGCTGTCGCTGCGGTGGAATTTTATTATAACAGCCACCGCAAGCATCTCTTTGAATTGGAACAACGGCTAATTTATTTCTTACATTATTCCTAATTCTATTATATGCATACAATAAGCGCTGTTCTATCAGAACTGAAACTTCTTCCCGTTGTGCCAATAATTTTTCTTCTTCAGCTTTTGTTTCGGCAATAATTGTTTCTAATTCTTCTTTTTTTGCTTGTAAATCCTTCTTCTTTTCTTCAAGCCTTTCGGCTGATTCTTTGAGCAGAATTTCTTTTTGTTCGATTTGAGCTTTGAAATCTTTTATCTTTTTATTGCATAACTCAATTTCGAGATTCTGGAATTCAATTTCTTTGGTCAGAGCATCATACTCACGGTTATTTCTAACATTGTTTTGTTGCTCGGTATATTTTTTAACTAATGTTTCCGCATTTTTTTTTGCAATTTCTCGAGTTTTAATTTGAGAATGCAGGCTTTCGATTTCTGCTTTTAATTTTTGTATTCTGGTTTCTAATCCGGCAACTTCATCTTCCAAATCACGCACCTCAAGAGGCAATTCTCCACGAAGAGTTTTAATTCTATCTATTTCTATATCAATCAATTGTAACTTATACAGAGTCTTTAATTTTTCTACTACACTCTGACTTACATTTTCAACTTTTTTATCTTTACCTGTCATCTTAAAAAGTATTTATCGGATTCGTATTTATTTTTGTAAAACGGACTGCAAAATTAGGATTTTTTTTCATAATTTCATCATAAAATTTTTCAAGAATAAAAATTTCGCTTTCATAATGTCCAATATCCACTAAAAGTAATTGTTTTTCGATTAAAAAATAATCATGATATTTTATGTCGCCGGTAATATAAGCATCAACTCCCGTAAGTTGTGCATGCCTGATAAAAGAAGCCCCGCTGCCTCCGCAAACAGCTATTTTTTTAACGATTCTATTTGTAAATAAAGAATGTCGTAAATATTTAACATTCAATTTTTCTTTAACATATAAAAGAAAATCTTTTTCATTTAATTCCCGGGATAATTCTCCAACTATACCTAATCCAACATTATTCCAATTGTTATCGAGCTTATAAATATCATAAGCTACCTCTTCATAAGGATGAGAGGATAACATTGCCATTATTATTTTATTTTGCAGATATTCCGGAAAAATTGTTTCAACACGTATTTCGGGTTCGTAATGAATTTTACCTTTTTCGCCTACAAAAGGATTTGCCTCCACCCCTGCTCTGAAACTACCAAAACCATTAACATTGTACGAACAGCAGTCATAATTTCCTATATGTCCTGCTCCAGCATTAAAAATTGCTTTTCTTACAACTTCTGCGTGAGATTCGGGTACAAATACTACCAATTTCTTCAGGCTATTTTCTTTAGGAACTAAAACTTGTCTGTTACTTAGAAGTAATTTATCCGCAATTTTTCCGCTCACTCCTTCCGTCACAGAATCAATGTTAGTGTGTAAACATAAAATGTTTATATCATTTTTTATTGCCAGAATAATAGACTTTTCTATATAGTTTTTTCCTGTTATTGACTTCAATCCGCTAAAAATAAGAGGATGATGAGAAATTATCAAATTACAATTTTCTGATATTGCTTCTTCAACAACTTCGGGTATTATATCAAGACAAAGAAGCACTCCTGTAATTTTGGTTTGAGGGTTACCTACATTTAAACCGCTGTTATCGAAATTATCCTGTAATTTAATTGGGGCAATGTCTTCGAATAACGAAATAATATCCGCAACTTTCATATTACTCATTATCTATTTGGTCTCTCAATTCAACAAGCAATTCCCGAACATCTTTCAGCCGTCGAACTATTTCAAAATTATGTTCGGTTTCCTCTTTATTTTCTTTTAATTTCTTTTTTGCTCCGGCTAAAGTCATTCCTCGCTCTTTTACCAAATGCCAGATAAGATAAAAATTCTCAACATCTTTAGGAGTAAATAAACGATTGCCCTTTTTGTTCTTTTTGGGTTTTATGATATCAAATTCACTTTCCCAATATCTTATAAGAGAGGTTTTGACATTAAACATTGCAGCAACTTCGCCAATTGTATAAAATAGTTTGTCGGGATTTAATTTAACATTCGGCTTCATAAAAAATTTTTTTCAAATGTAATTCATTTTTTGTCATTTAAAAAATTTATAATGAAATAATTACAAAAATGGCTGCCAATTTTTAGAAGCCCATCAAGATAAATAAATTTTCAGATTAGATTAATTACTGATAAAGTAAATAAAATTTAAACCTATGAAATTAGCATTAGTATTATCAAAAAAATAGAGTTTCGTATTTAAGGGCTAATTAAATGTTATCGTTAACCTTATAACCTGCAACGAGAGCAAGAGCAAATTTTGTTACATCTGCATTGCCTGTAATACCAAATCCGGTCATCTTAGTACGAACATTTACAAATCCTAGGTGCACTTCAGGATAAAAGGTGTCATAATATCTTTTATTAAACCCAAATTACTCATTATAAAAATAAACTGCCATATAAAATGTTTTAGAATTTTGCCAAATTCCATTAAACAATTCTCTACGTATAAGAGCTAAAGAAAGTTTAAGAATTACATCTCTATCCTATACAATCAAATATGCTCCAGTATCAAATGTTTAAAATCTAAAAGTTGAGAGTCGTTTCTGGGTTTAAATATTAAAACTTTTTGCATTATAAAATGTAGCCTTAAACTAATAAAATATAGTTTTTATCATTTATTTTCTAAAACTAGAAGTGATTCTAAGCGGATTTAATAATAAATTAAGTGCATCTATTATATTATTAGTAACAATATCTGCATTCATAATTGCTTTAACCGAAGCTCCCTCTCCCTGAACAACGACAATTCCTAATGCTGCTTCTTTTAACATCATTGAATCATTATATCCATTTCCAATAGCAATCACAGAGTTTGATCCGAGTTTATTGACATACTCCAGTTTTTGCAAATCTTGATTTCCCGAATCCAAAACAAGCAGATTAACAGGCAACCCATTTAAAAATTCTGAGGCTCGTCTAAAAGTATCAGCTGTGATAACGTGAATTTTTACTTTTTCGGATAATTCTTTTAAGAGTTCGCCTACGCCACTTATAAGTATTCCGTCAACGGCAAGAGTACCATTATAGTCCAAAACTAAGTTTTGTATAAAATAATCAGTTTGTCCAGGAATTTTTATTTCAATCATAAATTTTAATTTTAACAAGTAAATATAAAACTTATTTCAAAATAGAAACTTTTATTTTTGCGAAATAAATATTTATTCTATTATATGCTTTTTAATTCTATTGATTTTGCAATATTTTTACCTATAGTATTCTTTATTATTTTGTAACAGCAAAATATTTAAAGACACAAAATATTTTAATCGTACTCAGCAGTTATGTTTTCTACGGGTGGTGAGATGTAAGGTTTTTAAGCTTAATTATTTTCAGCACTCTTATTGACTTTATTGTTGGCATAAAATTAGGAAAAGAAAAAAATTCCCAAAAACGAAAACAACTGTTGTTATTGAGTGTATTGTAAATTTAGGTTTTTTGGGATTTTTTAAATATTATAATTTTTTTGTGGAGAATTTTGTTGAAGCTTTTTCTATTTTAGGCTACACTTTTAATGTAAAGACATTAAATATTTTATTACCGGTTGGCATCAGTTTTTACACATTCCAAACTATGAGCTACTCTATAGATGGTTATCGCTGCAAACTACAACCCACAAAAGATTTCATTGCATTTGCGGCTTACGTTAGTTTTTTCCCTCAGCTTGTAGCAGGACCTATTGAAAGAACAACTAATCTATTGCCTCAATTTTATGATAAAAGATTTTTTTCTTATGACAAAGCAATAGACGGTATGCGGCAGATTCTTTGGGGATTTTTCAAGAAGATTATAATTGATGACAACTGTGCAAAATTTGTAAATTATATTTTCGGCAATTCAGATAATATGCAGGGAAGTGCCTTAGCACTTGGAGCGTTTTTTTTCGCATTTCAAATTTACGGAGATTTCTCCGGGTATAGTGATATTGCTATTGGATTAGCAAAGTTATTCGGGATTAGCCTCATGCAAAATTTTGCATTTCCGTATTTTTCTCGAGACATTGCAGAATTCTGGAGAAGATGGCATATATCACTTTCGACATGGTTTAGAGATTATGTTTATATCCCTTTAGGCGGCAGCAAAAACGGCACTGCAAAATCACTTCGCAACACCCTAATTATTTTTCTTGTCAGTGATTTTTGGCACGGAGCAAACTGAACATTCTTAGTTTGGGGTTTTATAAATGCCATGTTTTTTATACCATTGTTAATTAGCAAAAGAAATAGAAAAAATATAGAAATCATAAGTCCAAGTTTTAATCTTATTGGAATTTATGAAATATTAAAAATGTTTGCGACTTTTTTAATTACTTGTTTTGCCTGGATATTTTTTAGAGCAGAAAATTTGAATCACGCTTTAAAAATGATTTCCCGAATATTTTCAAAATCTTTATTTACTGAATTTCGTATCCCCATTTCAATTGACATAAATTTGATTCTCATTATTCTGACATTTTTCATAAGTATAGAATGGATTGGAAGGAAAGGAAAATATGGAATAGAATGGACACATAATATTAAACACAGATTTTTAAGATGGGGATTTTACTCTTTTATATTGTTTTTGATTGGCATGTATATGCAGACAAAAGAAACTCCTTTTATATATTTTCAATTTTAAACTATGTATGAAAAAAAAGAAATATATCATTTTTTAAAACACTTTGTTGCATTTATCATTTTTTAAGTAGTGTTTTATTTATTTTTGCTTATAATTTGGGGAGAAATTGTCCCTGCCAAATACCTTAAGAATTTGAAATACAATTTCGGAAGCAGTGGATTTACCAAAGAAAGATTAAAAGAAGCAAAAACGATTGAAAACATTGATATACTTTTTATTGGATCATCACATTGTTATCGAGGATTTGGTCCGAGAATTTTTGAAAGTTACGGGTTAAAAACTTTTAATTTGGGATCAAGTTCTCAGTCTCCCGTTCAAACATATTATTTACTAAAAAAATATCTTAGCAACCTAAAACCCAAATTGGTAATTTACGAAGTATATCCGGGTCCTTTTACGGTGGATGGAATAGAATCTGCATAGACATAATTTCTAATGACGAAAATGATATTAATTATTTAAAAATGGCACTAAGCTTAAATCATGTAAAAGTATATAATACACTGTTTTATTCTGTATTCAAAAATATTTTCAAAAATTTTCCCCAAGAGCAAACCAAGAATAAAAATGACAAATATGTTGGTTTTGGTTATGTTGAAAGAAGGAATTGCTTTTATTCAAACAACCGTGAACTTCAAGAAAAAAATCTCGAGGTTAACGAAAAACAAAAAAAATATTTCATCAAAATAATAAATTTATTAAAACAAAATAATAATAAATTTCTACTTATAGAAGTACCCGTAACAAAAGAATATTATTCTAAATATACAAAAAAAGAAAATTATGACACTTGGATTAGTAACTATGGTGAACACATTGATTTTAATAAAATAATAATCCAGAACGACAGTTTGGACTTTTATGATTTAAATCATTTAAACCAATCCGGAGTACAAAAGTTCAATTTTGAGTTACTAATATTAATTAGAAATAAAAATATCTTTTAGTTATTCTTAAAAAAAATACTTTTGCAGAAAAAAACAAAAGATTATGTTACTATTGTTAATCATTTGCTTTTCAGCACTTTACTTTATTTTTCCGAAAAAAATACTTCCATTTTTTAACTTATTATTGTTTGTTTTGTTATTTTCAATAAGTTCATATTTTTCCATTGAGAACTTGTTTTACGGGAAAGGCATATCTTTTGAATCAGGCATGGGTCTATGGGGAAAGGATATTATTTTGAAAATAGACAAACTATCATCTTATTTTATACTTGTAATTAATATTACCGGCATTGTTTCCGCAATTTATTCCATGCGATATCTTAAAATGTATAAAAATAAATCAAGGATAGAACTCTCCCTACATTATTTTTCATTTTTTATTTTGTATTGGTCAATGATAGTGTTAACACTTGTACAAAATACAATAGCTTTTTTGGTGGTTTGGGAGTTGATGTCTTTAAGTTCGTTTATACTTGTGATGTTTGAATCGGAGAAAAAGCTAACATCAAAAGCCGGGATAAATTACTTTATACAGATGCACCTGGCAGTTATTTTATTGATGATTGGTTTTATTATTCTTCATTCTTACACAAGAGGTTGGTCCTTATCAGACTTAAATATATATTTTGCATATCATAAAAATATTGGTTTATTCTTAATTTTTTTGCCGGGTTTGGTTTTAAGGCGGGCTTTATGTCATTTCACACCTGATTACCACATGCACATCCTGCAGCACCATCCCATGTATCGGCATTAATGTCGGGAGTAATGATAAAAATGGGGATTTATGGTATTTTACGAGTTGTTTTTTGCTTACAACAAGATTTATTGCTAATAGGAATTATAATTTTATTAATTTCAATAATATCAGGAATTTCAGGCGTAAGCATGGCAATAGTACAGCACAATTTAAAAAGATTGCTTGCCTATCATAGTATCGAGAACATAGGAATTATTGGCATCGGTATTGGAACCGGAGTAATAGGGCTTGCAACCGAAAATCAAACACTTGCAGCATTAGGATTTACAGGAGGACTTTTGCATGTTTTAAATCATTCTTTATTTAAATCTCTCTTATTTTTCAGTGCCGGGTCGGTTTGCCAAAAAACACATCTAATGAATATTGACAGTATGGGAGGTTTGATAAAAAAAATGCCTGTAACTGCATTTATTTTCCTGATTGCTGCTTTATCAATATGTGGATTACCACCTTTTAACGGATTTGTGTCGGAATTTTTAATTTATAATGGGTTTATTGAAGGAATAATTAATTCAGATCTGTTGATAAAACTTTTATTTTTGTTTGCATTACTTGGTCTTTCAGCAATTGGCGGGATGGCTATTTTTTGTTTCACTAAGGCTTTTGGAATAGCATTTTTAGGAAATCCGCGTAGCAAAGAAGTTGAGCATGCAAATGAAGTTTCGACACTTAGCTTAATTCCTCTATTTTTAAGTTTAGCTCTTATTTTGATAATCGGATTTGCCCCCGGATTAGTTGTAAATCCTGTATATAGTGTAATCACCGAAAATTCAGCAAACTTAAAAGAAACGATTTGTCCATCAAAAGAATCATTAAACTCCATTAGTTTTGCTGTGGGTATGTTAGTTATAATAACGGTTTTAGTGCTATTAATAAAGAAATTATCTTTTAAGGGCAAAACAGTTTCAGAAACAATCACTTGGGGAGGTGCTTATTCCGGCGAAGCTTCAAAAACTCAATACACAGCTTCGTCTTATGCCGAAAATTATATCCATGGCATGGAAAAGGGATTAGGTTTAGAAACAACATATAATCCGATAAAAACCAGAGAATATTTTCCGGCTAGGTGTCATTATCACAGCCACAATAGAAGTTTTTACGAAGTAAAAGTATTTTCTCCATTAAAAAATAGAATGAGTAAAGTTTTTGAAAAATTAGCAATAATTCAGACCGGACAGACTCAGCATTATATTCTATATCCGTTCATTTTAATAATTGTAATGATTATTTTAACTGTTTTAAATTTTATTTAATATGTTAATATTTTTTTTCAATTATAGTTTTAAGTCTAATATTTCCAGGCATAATAGTTAGGACTAAAAGTGTTTTATCCGGCAGAAAAGGGGCTCTGGAAATATTTTTTTAAAATTCAAATTCGTAAACCGGAAATTCTCGAAATCACTTGCAAAAATAATTGCAATATTTGTAAGGAAATTTGTCCAAGCAAAGCAATCGAAATTAATCCATTAAGCATATCTCTGGGAAGTTGTATTTTTTGTTTGGAGTGCGAAAAAAATTGTCCTGTAAAAAAAATTAAGTTTACGAATCAATACAAAATTTCTTCTAATACTATTGAAGGTCTAAATATTATTGAAGGCATCAATTCGGAAGTCAGAGTTAATCCTGAGTTAATAAGAAAAGAAGTTTTATCCATTATTGGCAGATCTCTTAAACTAAGATTAGTTTCGGCAGGTAGTTGTAACGGTTGTGAATTAGAGTTAAATGCTTCAGGAAACGTAAACTTTGATATGGGTCGTTATGGGATTGAATTTGTAGCCTCACCTCGACATGCAGATGGATTGGTTATTACCGGTCCTATCACAGAAAATAGTTTGGATGCTGTTAGATTAACTTATGAAGCAATCCCTGAACCTAAAATTGTAATAATGGTAGGAGCCTGTGCTATTTCGGGAGGTATATTTAAAGAAAGTCCTGCACTTAGAAGAGAAATCATTGATAAACTGAAACCGGATTTATATGTTCCCGGTTGTCCTCCTCACCCACTGACATTTATTAACGGGGTACTTGATTTAATAAAAAAATAATGTCTGCAGCCTTATAAAAAGACTACAGACATCACACACTGTAAACAAGATTAAATGGTACTTAAAATTTTCTTTAAAGATGTCTCTGAAGGTTCGAATTCAGGTAGATTTTTGAGAATTGTATCTAATTCAATTATTTCCTGAACATCGTATAAAACCTCAGTTTTATTTCCTTCTGCATCTGTGTTAATGTTGTAATAAAGAACGGAGTAGTTTTCGGGCATAGGCATATTGTTTTAATTTCAAAATAAAAACGTCGAAATACTTAAATTATTATTTGCAGGCAAAATAATTTTTGAAAAATAAAATTTTGCCACAATAATCAAAACCTGTTTTTATTTCATTTTTGATTCTTGCACTTCAAAAACAAATTCTTTCATCAGAGATAGAACTTGTGGCGAGATTGATTCTTGAATAAAAAAATATTCATCTATAGTGCACCTGTTACAATTCTGAAAAAGATGATTCAATCCCGAAAGTTTATGAATTCGTATAATTTTGCATTTATTAGGATTTAAAAGTTTGGAGAAAGCCTGAATGTTCAAATCAGCATCCACCTGTAGGTCTTTTTCTCCATTTAAAACTAAAACCGGACAGGATATTTTCTTAATATCTTTAGCAGGATCAATACTCAGGAAATATTTCATCCATGCCCCGGAAAGTTGCATTACAGATAAATTTATACCTTGATTATTAAGTTTATACTTAGAGATTTTTTCTTCAGGAAAGTAGCTTGCATAATTGTTATAAGTATCTGTTACTAATTTTCTCAGTTCGACAATATCTTTAGCTCTTAAAGCGTGTTTAAAAAGTTCTTTTTGCATTTTTGAAAGCAGAATAATGTCTTCGTCGGGATAAGCTTCGGTTTTATAAATTTCGATTGCTTGCTTAGCAAGTAGTTCTTGCATGGGTATAGCCGGACCAGCCAGAGAGATTATAAATTTTACATCTTTTTGATATTTTGCAGCAGCCATAACAGCTATGAGTCCGCCTTCGCTATGCCCGGCAATTCCAATCATGTTTTTATCAATATCGGGATGATTTTGAAAGAATTTTAAAACACTTACAGCATCAAACATAAAATCTAAACTTGTTGCTGAACTAAAATTTCCGGTAGATTTGCCAACGCCTCTGTCATCGTAACGAAAAACGGCTATACCGTTTTTAGTAAGATAATCAGCAATAATCCAGAAAGGTTTATGTCCTGCGATCTCCTCATTTCTATCCTGAGGTCCGGAACCTGTTACTAAAATTACAAGCGGATATTTTTTTCCTGAATTTTCTGTCGGTAATGTTAGAGTGCCGAAAAGTTTAACACCTGCTTTAATATTTTCTATTTCATACTCCTTTATCACATAATCAAATGGTTCTTGAGGAGTTTGGGGACGTTGAAGATAAGCAACTTCATCAGATTCTACCTGAGAAAAACTTGCATCGAATTTTTGATTTCCTTGTGTCCACTTTCCTTTAAAATTGTTATCTTCCTTATCGAATTTTAAACTAAAATTTCCGGAAATTTTTCTAAATCTTGCATAAATAGTATCTAAATCTTTGAAAAAAACTTCATCTGATTTCATAGCATAAACAAACTGCTCCGGAATATACATATATATATCAGGCTCGCCTTGTTTATTTTTAATTTCGAGTATTAGTTTTATTTGATTATCAACTACATCAATCTCTCCGGAAAGATATTTGATATCGGTTTGTGAATAGGAAATATTTATAAATAATAAGCATGAAACGAAGGATAAAAATGAATATAAGAATTTAGAGTGATACATGGTATTCTAAGATTTTTTGTTTGAAAATTGTTCCTGTTGTTATTCTTTGTTCGATAGGGACATCAAAAATTACTTCTTGAGAATTTATGTAGGTTTCTTCTTTATAGACAAGTCCTATTTTATATGCATAAATTTCTACTGCATAATTTTTATGAATAAGGGATGAAGAAGAATCCTGTAGCACAAACAAACAAGAATCAAAAGACATTTGATTGACTTGAAAAGGAACATTCAAGTCAGAAATTTTATAAGTTTTTGAGTCCAGCTCGTTAAAAATATTTCCATCCCATTGTAGATTTTTACGAACAGGAAATCGAATTTTTACAAACCTTAAGTTTTCTTCAACTTTGTGAGCAGCATTATTTGTTTGTTTTGCCTGCCAAACCGATTGTATTTCCCAATTATCGGAAACAGGATTAAAAACATATCTTTCAATTCTATAGGCAGTATCTTCTTCATTATCAATGATGGGAATATCAATAATTTCTTTCAGAAGATAAACAACAGTATCATAAATATTGGATGGCTTATCAATATTTATTTTAGTAATTTCGTAAACGATGTAATCACCTTGACGTAAAGGAAAATATTCTTTACCTAGAAAAATAGCTGTCGGTTGTATATCTTCTTTAGAACAAGAAATAAAAAGCAATAGTATCAATACGACTATTGTTGTAAAAATTGATGATATGTATAAATTCTTTGAATTCATTATCCAAAGATACTAAAAATTTGTGATAATTCCACCACAAACGAGGTCATCATTTTCATAGATTACGGCTGATTGTCCGGGAGTTACTGCAGAAACCGGATTTTCAAAAACAATTTTAACTTTATCTCCGTCCTGAAATACTCTACATTTTTCGCCTTTATTATTATATCTGATTTTACAAATTGCTTGTAAGCCTTCAGGAATTTTTTCATACTTCATGAAGTTAATATTTTGTATTATAACTTCATTTTTAAGTAAATCGTTTGCTTGACCAAGTGTTATAGTATTAGTTTTGGCATCAATGTTCAGCACATAGGCCGGTTGTCCCAGAGCTATATTCAGTCCTTTTCTCTGTCCAATTGTATAAAATGGATATCCTTTATGTTTTCCGAGTATTTTACCGTTTTTGTCAACAAAATTTCCTTCTCCAATTTTATTATCAATATCCGGTATTGCTTCTCTCAAAAATCTTCGATAGTCATCATCAGGAATAAAACATATTTCCTGACTTTCTCTTTTAATTGCAATTTTAGTGTAACCATTATCAGCAGCAATTTTTCTTACTTCATTTTTCGTAAAATTTCCAAGTGGAAAAATTGTCATTGAAAGATATTCCTGAGGGATTGCCCATAAAAAATAAGATTGATCCTTAGTTTGATCAACTCCTTTGCTGATATAATATCTTCCGTTTGATGATAAAATTCTGGCATAGTGTCCTGTGGCAAGATAATCACAATTAAGTTTATCGGCTTCTTCAATCATCCTTCCCCACTTAATCAGTTTATTACACAGAACACAAGGATTAGGTGTATTTCCGGAAATATATTCATTAATAAAATTATTAATAATGGTGTCAGAGAAGTAATCACGTATATCGAGTATATGGTGTTCAAATCCAAGATCATTAGCAAGTTTTTTTGCTTCAAAGATCGAGTCCACACTGCAGCAACCGGTTTCTTTTTCCATACAAGCTTTTGAGATGGAATCATAAGATCTGAAGGTCATTCCCACTACTTCAAAACCTTGTTGTTTTAATAAAATAGCAGCAACGGAACTGTCTGTCCCACCGCTCATTCCCAATAAAACACGTTTTTCAGCCATTTTAAACCATATTATTTTGGAAAACCTCCATCCAATTGTGTACGAGGATCATTGGAAGGTTTAAAAAATTCAAGTGGATTATCTAAATAATCTTCAGGCTGCTTAAAAAGATGCTGATTTTCTTTTGCCCATTTTTCACGTTCCTGCCATTCTTTTACAATTTCATCATAATTTTCCGGTCTATCCAAAGTATAAGTAACGGTATCAGGAGTTTTTCTGTCTTTATAAACAATCCAATCTCCATGTCGTTTGCTTTTAACATAAGGACCTTCTTCTTCCAAAAATCCTGTAGGGTCATAGACTTTCCAGTGCCCTTCACGATAGTCGTCAATATATTGACCTTCTTCATGAGTTTTTCCGTTTGGAAAGATTTTTCTATATTTTCCATGTAGTTTGCCGTCTTTATAATTACATTCCAGAGCAGGCTTCCCTGTTCCGGGATAACAAATCGTAACAGGACCATCAACAACTCCGTCCTTATAATTTATAATTGATGATAAAACTCCATCTTCAAAATACAAGTACCAGATATTGATTCGTTGGTTTTTATCATTATAAAATCCTTTTGCTGCTAGATTTCCGTTTTCCCAATATTGTTCAACTGTGGCAAATCCTTTTTCATCATAATTTAATATAGATTTAATCTTTCCATTTGGATGATAATATGTAAAAACACCTGTGGGTTTATCATCTATAAAAAAACCTTTATATCTCAACTGCCCATTGTCATAATACTTTTCCCAACGTCCTTGTTTATTTTTATTGATATCAACATAATTTATTAAAGTATCGTTTTTAACTCTCCCAACCTGAGAAAAAATAAATAAGCACGAAAAAACAAAAATAACTGCTAAGGAAAATTTTTTCATCATACTGTTTTTTATAAAATAACTTAATTCAAAAAAAATTATTGTTATCAAAAATTATTCCCAACAAAATTAGCGAAATTTTTGAAATTTCTACATTTAATTGTTAATATGGCAAATTAAATTCCGGAAGATAATACCATAAAGTTCGTTTCCACTTTCGTTTAACCACTTCGGAATAATTAATTTTTGATGAATATTTGATAAAATGTGCATAAGTTAATTCCATCTTAGTAAAAATTCTCCAGATAAACCTCCGCCAGATAACTTGCGAATAAAGAACCTTATCGACTTTCTTGCTTATTTATAGCCTGTGCATAAGAATTAAACAAATCTGAGAAATACAAATGAGGAACTTTAATCACCAGATTGTAATATTTCCTGTTTAATTATTCTTCGTGGAACTGCCAAGTCTTCAATATTTATTTCATTTTCTTCCTTTATCCTTACTAATAAATGAAAATGATTGCCCATTAGACAATAAGCCAAAGTGTCTGCCACAGACCAAATGTATTTTTCATATAATTTAATAAAATACTGATAATTCTCCGGTTGATAAAATAAGCGACATCCATTAATTAATTCCCCTATTGTATATATGATAATAGGAATCTCTTTCTATTGGTATATTTACTAATTCTGGCATTAAATATTTCTTTAAATCATCGGTTAAAAGATAAAGACATATTACCTAAACAATCAATATAGACTTTTCTGGTTTTCATACTAAATAATAAATTTATACTTCTAAAGTTATAATACTTTTGCATTTGTTTTGCACTATTGCTATCGTCAATTCTTGTTTCTAGCGAATATTCTGTGCCTTCATCAAGAATTTTTTTCCAGATTTCAGAAGTATCATTTATTATTACTTTTTCGTATGCAAGTTATATATTTTTTTTTAAAAAAATGTTTTCACAAAAAAATGATGTATCAACAATTGTTTCTATTTCTTTATTTATATTTTTTGATAGTTTATCTAAATTTACTAAAAATTAAGAATTCTGAAAATAATAAAAAATATAAAAACACAAAATTTTGATTTATGATTTATGCGATTAGTATATTCAAGAGTCCAAGCTTAAAGATGATATTAAATAAAATACATACTTTTTTAATCCGATTTGAACAGCAGGCGATTGTAATAAAGTATTCCACTGTACGGTAACTCTAATTGTTTTTTTAATAACAAGATTTTTTGCAATAAAAATAAACAGTTTTATATCCGATAGAGTTTTAGATATTACAAACAGTTATTCAGGACTACCGGCAAGATTAAATGCCAAGATAAGTTTAACGATACTTAATAATCCTGCTTTTGTTGGTATTCATAAACTTTGACTTTTTTTTCTGTTTTCCTAAAATCTAAGTATCCAACATATTACGTTAATTATAAATTATAAAGAATGCAGTCTTAACATTTTTACTTGTAGCGGCAAATAATAATTTATTTTTTATATAAGTTTGTGAAAAATTTTTTCAATGCGTTTAATCATTCTTAATTACGAGTATCCTCCTTTGGGTGGCGGTGCTGGTGTGATTACTCAAAAGATTGCTGAAGGTCTGGCAAAAAAAGGGCATCAAATCACTGTTGTTTCAACATGGTTTGAAGGCGAACCGGAAGATTCTTCTTTAGAAAATTTGCGAATAATTAGATTAAAATCCCGGAGAAAAAAGGTTTATGAATCAAATGTTTTTGAGATGCTCTCCTGGATGTTCAAAGCTAAATCTTTCTTAAAAAAACATTTAATTTCAGAAAAATATGATTTATGTTTTGCAAATTTTGCTTTGCCGGGTGGTGAAGTAGCCTATTCGCTTAAATTAAAGTTTAAATTGCCTTATGTAATTATTTCTCATGGGCACGATATTCCATGGTTTGCCCCGGAACAGATGATGTGGTATCATGCTTTTACTTATCAATGGATTAAAACTATCTGCATTGCAAGTGAAAGAAATTACGTACAATCAGAGGAAATGAAAAAAAACATTGATGCTTTTCTGGGCAGATATAGTTTTAAAAATAAAATCATATATAATGGCTGGGATAGCAGTATTTTTTCCCCAGACTACAGTTTAAGAAAAAAACAATTTACAATTCTTTTTACAGGTAGACTGGTAAAACAGAAAGACCCAATGACTTTTTTGCAGTCAATAAATCTATTCAAAAATGAAATTAAAGATTTTAAAGTGATTATTCTCGGTGATGGTAAGTTAAGGGGTAAAATGGAAAAGTATGTCGCAAAAAATAATCTCGAAAGTTTTATAGAATTCAAATCCTGGGTTGATAAAAATGAAATGTTGTATCATTATCGTTCAGCATGGTTGTCTGTTTTACCATCATTGAACGAGGGTATGAGTATTGCCACTCTTGAGGCTCTGGCATGCGGGCAATATGTACTTGCAACAAAGGTAAGTAATAACGAAAGCATTATAACTCCAGGTTATAATGGAGATTTTATTGAAAAACGAAATCCTGAAAACATCGCAAAAAAAATTATTGAATTTTACAATGAGAAATTTCTAAAAAATTATTTGATACCTGAACAAGAATTAAAAAAATACCATAAACTTTACGAATGGGCTGATATTATAGACCTCTATGAAAAAGATTTGATGGAAATAATCGAAAAAAAAAGATATAGTTTTAATTTTTAATGTTATATTCAGAATCTCTCTCAATAGGTTCAAAGCCGGCAGATAAAATTTTTTCCCGAATTTGTGATTCTGTCATCACGGGTTTACTTACAGCTCCTGCCATAGAATATATTTTTGTGCTTTCAAAAATAGTTCCGTCAATATCGTCGGCTCCAAAATTAACGGCAAGTATGGCATTATCTATTCCGGACATAGGCCAATATGCTTTTAAATGAAGTATATTTTGTATAAACAACCTTGATACTGCATAATTCTTCAGCTCTTCAAAAAGTGAGACCTCGTTGTTTATTCCGATATTGTTTCCGTAAATTTTGTATTTCAATGGAATAAAACAATTAAATCCACCTGTTTTAGATTGTAAATCAATTAGTTTTTGCATGTGATTGATTCTGTCTGCATAAGTTTCAACATGACCGTAAAGCATTGTGCAATTTGATTTTATTCCTAAGTTATGAGCTGTTTGATGAATTTCAAGCCATTTTTCCGAACTTGTTTTTCCCGGACAGATTTTTTTTCTTATCTCGTCATTTAAAATTTCGGCTCCTCCACCTGCCAAAGAATTCATTCCACTACTTTTTAATTCATTCAATACTTTTTCATAACTAATTCCTTCCATTTGTGAAAAAAATTCTATTTCTACTGCAGTGAAAGCTTTAATATGTATGTTTGGAAACATAGTTCTGATTTTCCTGAATAAATTTGTGAAAAATTTTAAATTTCGTCGAGGATTAAGACCTCCTGTAAAATGAACTTCGGT
This sequence comes from uncultured Bacteroidales bacterium, assembly GCA_937982115.1. Classification (GTDB taxonomy): domain Bacteria; phylum Bacteroidota; class Bacteroidia; order Bacteroidales; family ML635J-15; genus Bact-19. The sequence continues at coordinate 78,732 of CALJNE010000031.1, forward strand.
AATGCCCTCTCCTATTTTCTCGTTAATCGAATTTAAAACTTCTTCTTCGCTTAACTCCCAGGAATCTTTATCTCCTTCCTCCCTGTAAAACGAACAAAATTTACATTTCTTTGTGCAAATATTGGTAACTTCTACGTGGATATTTTTATTATAAAAGACTTTGTTCCCATATAATTGTTTTCGTTTTTCAGAGGCAAAAATCATACATACAGCAGGTGATGATTTTTCATACAGATATAAAGCATGCTCCGCTTTGATTGGTTGTCCATTGAGAATTAGTTCGTAAATCTCGGTTTCTATGTTGTTTAAGTGATTTATAAAATTTTTCATTAAAACAAAAATTATGATTTAATTTTTTGAAGCATAATTTATCTATCACAAAAATAATATACATTTGTTAATATTTAGAAAAATTGATTTTTAACAGCTATGTTCAAAAAGAAATTCTCTATCATTTTATTAATGGCTATCTGTTTCGGTGGATTATTTTATTTTACGGATTATGTCTATAACGAAGGTTTTAATCCCACTGACGAAGGAGTAATTCTCGCACAATCATTCAGAATTGTCAATAGTGAAATTCCGCACAAAGATTTTATTTCAATTCGTCCGGTTGGCAGCGGTTATTTTCATTCTTTGAATTATTTAATTCCGGCTCCCATTTTTGTAGCTGCAAGATATTTAGTTCTTTTTCAATTTTTCGTAATAGCTGTTTTATGTTCATTATTATTTTATAATCAAATTGTTAAAAAATCAGATTTATCAATAAATAAAACTACGTATTTTATAGCTTTAATCATTTCTGCTTACACAATTTCTATTTTAAACTACAACCTATTTTCTTGGACAACCATTGATGCGGTTTTTTGGTCAGTTATTTCTTTGTATTTATTTTCGATAGCTACTAAAAAGATTCATTACATTTTTGCCCTTATTTCGATTTCATTAGCAGCTCTTTCGCGGCAGACTTTTGCAATGGCAACTTTAATTGCATTCCTTTACACTTTGTATGAATTTAGAAAGAAAATAATTTCGGCTTTTCTTATTTTATTAAGCGGAGGATTACCGTTTATTCTATATTTTGGGCTACTAATTTATCATAATGCTCTAAAAGATTTCATCCTGCAAATGTCGGGAAGAACGGAATTTTTTGAAACTGCAATTCTACAATTTGTAAAAAGATTTTTCGTTTCGTGGTCAACACCTTTAAATATTTTTACAATAGCCGTCAGCATTCTTATATATTTTAGAAAGGATTTCACTTTTAAAAGAACCTTTAACAAAAACACATTAAGTAAATATTTACCAGTAATTTATCTTGCGATAACATTTCTTTTAGTTATAAAATATTTTCTTGCAAAAGAACAAAATATTTATTCTCTGCCTTTCGAATTATTTTTTTCAGCAATAGCAATTAGCATTTATAACGGAGTATGTTTTCCACAACAAACGAAATTATTTTATTTCAGTTTTTCGATAATTTTAATTTCGTGGATTTCAGCAATTTCGCTTGGTGACAACACTCCTGTTTTTTCGTCAGGACCACTGTTTATTACTGTTGTAATGAATTCTGTTAATATTATTATTCTTTCAAAAAGTAATATCCCTAAATCTTTCCCTGCATTAACTTTGTTTTTAAGTTTAATAATTTTATTCAGTGGTTTTATCAGCCAACGTAAATTTAATTACCGGGATAATCCTGCACAGATGCTTGAAGCGGGCTTATATAAAGTTTCCTCTCAATTTGGAAAAATCAAAACAAATAAAAATTTAATTGAATATTACAGCGAATTGAAAAAGATAATTGACTCACTCCCTTCAGCAAAAAATAACACAATTGTTTATCCTCATAATGCAGCTTTTTATCCGGCATTTTACACAAAGAATCCTTTCTCACTCGACTGGTTAATTACAAATGAATTTGTGGGACAAGGACAAAGAGTTAAATCCGATTTAGAAAAACTACTGAATAGAGATAAAACCTACATTATCATAGATAAAGTCAATCTTATAACAATTAACAATAATTACAATCCATCGGAATATTCGAACATAATTAAAGAATTTGCAGAAAATAATTTCCAATTAATTCAAGAAACCAAATACTTCAAAATTTATTTTTACAGCATTAGTAAATAAAAGTAAGACAATCTATTTATTTTAACAAAATTTTAATAAATTTGCAAAATAAATATACTGGAAGTTAAGTGTAAAAAAAGATTGAACATGAAATTTCTTTTAACTTTTTTAGTTTTATTTGCAGCTTTCTTTGAAGTAATATCACAAGAAGTATTATGGGTCAGGGCAGGAATTAGAAATGATAATAATAACGGAGTTTATTCACTTAGTATTTGTTTCGACAATAACAATAGCATAATAAATGCAGGTTATTATTATTGCACTTTGAATTCAACAGTAGGATTTGATGATGTAACAATAAGCGGTTTTCAAAATCCATCATTTTTATCACACGGGTATTTTGCTAAATATAATTCCAATGGAGAAATATCCTGGGTAAACAGAATTGGCGGAACAGACGGTGATTCAAAAATTACCGGAGTAACATCTGATAATTCAGGGGATATTTATATCATAGGAGACTTTACTCAAACTTGCAAGTTCGGATGCCCGCAAACAGGAGATTGCACCGGTTTTGGAACTGGGATTAGTTCTTTATACGGACATGATATTTTTATTGCAAAATACGACAACGATGGAAATTTTACTTGGGTGAAAACAATTAACAGCAGTACCAATTCAATATATGCTGAAAAAATTCTTTACGATAAGAATAATTCAATTATTGTTACAGGAAAATTCTCCGGCACAACAGTTTTTGGAGAAGGTGTGCTTCAAACTACTTTAATAGCAACAGGTTCAAATGATGTATTTATTGCATCATATAACCTTGATGGCGACTTAAACTGGGTAAGACAAGGCGAAAGCTCAAACTGGTGCGAAATTAATGGTCTCGAAATTGACCAAAACGGAAATATTTTCATTGTCGGAGTATTTAATGGAAGTATAAATTTCAATACTTTTAATCTTATTGCCTCTGGTGGAGTAGGTTCTACAAATCCTTACATTGTCAAATTGGATAATTCAGGCAATATAATTAACGCTGTTTCATACTCCGCCTCCAATGATGTAAGATTTACAGATTTAGCATGTGATTTATCAGATAATTCTCTTTACATTACAGGAAATTTAAGCGATAATATAAATTTTGGAAGTACAACTTTAAATTCTGAGTTTGGTAATAATAATACTCTAATTGCAAAATTAGACAATGATTTAAATTTTGTATGGGCTAAAAAGACAGGATTAAGACCCGACAATCAGGGAGGTTCATCAGGGATATCAATAGCAGGCAAAAACTCAGGATTCTATTTAATTGGAAATTACTCAAGTGAGTGTGTTTTTGAGGGAAATACATTAACCAATAACACTAACCAGAAAATTTTCTTTTCTGAATGGGACAGTGATGGAACTTTAATAAACATAGAAAAGGCCGGTGGAACGAATATGGACTATGCTAAATATATTGTTTCTACACCGGACGAAGTAGTTGCTATTGCCTCAGATTCTTTTGGAACTACGACTTTTTATCCACCTCCAACTTATCAGATTTTATGGGGAAGTCACAGTTTAATCATAAATAGAACGAGTGCAATTACTTCAAAGGTAAAATATTGCACGCCTATCCAGATTATATCTCAACCCCTGCCAGCAAACTCAGAAATATGTCCGGGAGAAGAAATTATTTATTCAATAGATGTTACCGGCACTCAACCGATAAGTTATCAATGGTATAATTCTTCGGGTATAATATCAGGAGCAGAAAGCTCAAGTTTTACTGCAAATAGTGCAGATACTTATTATTGCATAGTTACCAACGATTGCAGCAGCCTAACATCCAACAACGTTACTTTAAATCTTAAAACATTATCACAAGCTCCAACATTATTAACTTTTTCACCAGATGCAATTTGTGCAAATACCGACACCTTAGTTACATTCACCGCAAATGGAGGTGTACAGGGCAGCGGAGCAGTTCTTGAATGGTTCTCCGGATCTTGTAATGGAACTTTGCTTGGAACAGGCAATACTCTCACTGTAGAGGTAAATTTTCCTGCCACTCCACAAATTTTTGCAAGGTATGCTGGAGATTGTAATACTACAAATTGCTATTCCCAGTCCCTGCACGTTGACCCCGGAATTCCTGATGACCCGTTTTTAGCTACTGCTAGTAGAACGAGCATTTGTCCTGATGATAATGGAACAATAATTCTCAGACTTCTTGGTGAACCTGTTGACCAGGTATTTTGGTACACAGAAGAGTGCGGGACAGGGTTAGTTGCAACGGGTAATCCCACATCAGTCCCTTCTCCGGGAAATACAACTACATATTACGGCAGATACGAAAATGCTTGTGGCGTTTCTGCTTGCCAATCGGTTACAGTTACTGTAATGCCTTATCCGACAACTCCCACTTTGATTAGTGCAGATATAACAACAGTATGCTCTGATTATGAAGAACTTATAACTCTTGCTGTTGAGAATTTAACCGATGACCAAGTATTCTGGTACGCAGATTCATGCGGTGGCGATGTTGTAAATACAGGAAACATTATTTTCATCACTGTTCCCGATTCTACAACTGTATTTTTTGCCAGAACTGAAAATATGTGTGGAGAAAGCGAATGTCTGCAAATAGAAATAACTGTACTACCACGTGCTGATGCAAGCATAAGCAATCCCGGATTATTGTGTTCTGCCGATGAGTCTGTTCAAATTATTGCTGCTCAAGATGGAGGTATTTGGGGAGGAGACTTTATTGACCCGATTACAGGAATTTTTAACTTAAATCAAGCTGGTGGAGGTCAGCATCTTATTTCTTACACCATCGAAGGTCAATGCGGTGATTATGATGAAATTATTCTTGATATTGTTCAGGCTTTTGACCCCACAATTTCTTTTCCCGGAATACTTTGTATTTTTAATGATTCAACCCAATTAGAAGCTGCTACACCGGGAGGCATCTGGTCAGGTTTTGGAATTATTAATGATAGTCTGGGAGTTTTTAATCCATCCCTTGCAGGAATTGGAATACACAGAGTTTATTATGAATCTACTGATTTTTGTGGTGGGATTGATAGTATTGATTTGGTTGTAATAGGCAAAATAGAAGCTGAAATTACAACACCTTATTTTTATTGCAACAATATTGATACTGTTTATCTTACAGCTGAACCTTTTGGCGGTTTTTGGACAGGAACAAATGTTGAACCTGATGGAACATTCCTGCCTTCAATAACAGAACCGGGAATGATTACAATAGAATACACTATTCTCGGCGAGTGTGGAGATACTGTTCAAAAACAAATTTTCGTTTACGAAAAAATATTCGCAAATATTACATCCTCTCCTAACCTATGTCTTAGAGATACAATAGTACAATTAACCGGTACACCTCCGGGCGGATTATGGATTGGTGAAGGCGTAAATCCCCTTACAGGAGTAATTGATATGAGCGAACTTTCTCCGGGAGATTATGAAATTATTTATGCTTTCCTTCAGGATTGTGGAGATATTGATACTGTTAGTTTTACTATTCACCCGTTTTTCGATACCCATATCTGGTACGAAGATTCAATATATCATGATGGGCTTCCTGTTACAATAAACAGAGTTCAAGATGGCGGGGTTTGGGAAGGTATCGGCATTAATGAAAATGGCATTTTCGACCCGGCAATTTCAAGTTTTGGAGAGTTCATGATAATTTATTCTTTCGATGATGGCTTCTGCCCTGAGGCTGACACCATGATTATAAAAGTTCATTTCAGACCTTATGCCGATTTAGTTATCCCAACGGTTATAACTCCAAACGGTGATAATCAAAATGATTATTGGGACATAAAAGCTCTTGAAAACTACGAGATTGTTAAAATTAAAATCTATACCCGTTGGGGAGATGAAGTGTTTTCTTACTCAGGTTCAGGTGAAGGCTACAGAAACCCATCAAATGCATGGAATGGCAAATACAAAGGCAGAGACCTGCCAACCGGAGGTTATTTGTATATTCTGGAGATTGACAATCAAGTTCAGTTTAAAGGAACTATTAGTTTAATCAGATAATTTTAAATTGATGAAAAAGCTAATTTTTACATATTTTTTCATGCACGGTTTTTTACTCGCTTATTGCCAACAAATACCTATGCACAGTCAGTTTATGTTTAATAAATTTTTAATTAATCCTGCCTGCACCGGAACAGAAGAAAATTTACCGGTTCAGCTATCCGTGAGAGAGCAATGGATTGGATTTGATAATGCTCCAAGTAGTCAGTTTATAAGTGCTCACCAACTTTTTGAAGATTACAGTATGGGATTGGGGCTAAGCATGTTTTTAGACAAATTTGCACACGAAAGACAATTTGGATTAAAATTAAGCTATTCCTACATTTTGCCGGTTTACGACGAAACTTTACTATCAATGGGATTGTCATTCCAATCTTCGTGGATGAGTTATGATTATCGCGAAATAATTGCTCTCGACTATGACGACCCCTCTTTGTATATGGGACGACAATCAAGATTCTTTCCTCAAGCAGATTTCGGGCTTTATCTTTTTAACGAAATATATAATGTAGGATTCTCTGTAAATCAATTAATCCCATTAAATGTAAAAGTTAGAAATCAAGATATAGTAATTAAAAAACTTATCCCTCACTATATTCTTTTTGGTTCCTATAGATTTAACGACATTGCCGAAAACCTCGATATTGAACCAGGCTTGCTTTTCAAAACAAGTTTTAAAGCTCCTTCGCAATTAGATATCAATGCAAGACTAATTTATGAAAAAAATTATTGGTACGGTTTATCTATAAGGACTTCAGGTGATATCGTAAATATGATTGGATTGCGATACAAAGATATGAGTATGGGATTTTCTGTTGATTTTGCCACAAATCGCTTATTCAGATACCAGAGTGGCACTATAGAAGCATACTTTACATATCACATTCCGGTAAAACTTAAAATCGAAAGTTTACCAAAATTCTGGTAATAGATTTACCAATAAATATTAATGAAAATATCCGTTAATTAAAAGCTGAAAATTATCTCTATCAAGATGAGCTGGGAAAACTTTTTTATACTCTTCAATATCTTTGGTTTCAATTTCAACCTTTATGCAGTCTGAAACATTATCCTCAACTTTTGCAATCAACTCACCCTTGTAATCAAATACCTGAGTACCACCATTATAACTTACATCATTAGCATCAACTCCAATTCGATTAACGGCTAAAACAAAACATAAATTTTCTATTGCTCTGGCTTTTAATAATGTATCGAATGTATCGCGACGTACTGCAGGCCAGTTAGCAACGTTAATTATTGCATCGTAATCTTCGGAATTTCTGTTCCATACAGGAAAACGCAAATCATAACAAATTTGCAGTAATAATCTTACTCCAAGATAATTAATTACGACTCGCTCTTTTCCTTGAGTAAGTTTTTCGGACTCCATACCAATCCGAAATATGTGTCTTTTATAGTACTTTATAATTTGACCGTCGGGCTTAACAAATACAAAAGCATTATAATATTTATCGCCCTCTTTATATAACATTGAACCACATATTGCAGCCTCTGAGATTCTCGCCATCTCTTTAATTGCTGTAAGTGTGTATCCATTTTCATCTTCAGCAAACTGTTCGACGTTTTGAGTAAATCCCGTGTTAAACATTTCGGGCAAAATAAACAAATCAGCTCCATGATTAAGAAGGATTTGTCTGTTAATCTCTTTTAAATTTAATTCGGGATTTTCCCAAATTGTATCCATTTGAAATAATGTAACTTTAATTTTGCTCATAACCTGTTTCAAATTTATTTTTTCTTAATCCGGTTAATCCGGTATATTTTCTTTTTACTCTTTCCATAATTTCTTCGTCTGTGCCTTCAATCTCAACAAAATCCAGAAAACCCAGAGTTTTTGTTTTTTTATCCAGGAATCCAAGTACAACAGGCACATTTGCTCCTCTGGCTATTCTTATAAAACCTTTTTTCCAATATTTTGTTTTCTTTCTTGTTCCTTCCGGAGTAATAATCAATAAAAATTCACTATTTTGATTAAACATTTCTATTGCCTTTTCTGTCAATCCTGTTCTTTTACCTCTATCTACAGGAATTCCTCCCCATCTTTTCAGAAAATAACCCAAAGGCCACCAGAATGCTTCTTTTTTAATAAAAACTTTAGCCCTCTTTTCAAAGAGATTCAAATATAACTTTCCTAAAACAAAATCCCAGATACTAGTATGTGGTGCCATTAAAACCACAGCTTTTTTTACATCAGGAAATTCATTGTATTTCCATCCTGTAAGCTTAAAATATTTCTTAATACACCACTTGCACATTATTCTTTTAAAACCGAAATTTTATGATTCGTTTTTAATTTAGAAATTATTTCATCTGCCAAAGATAATCTAATTTCAAATACTAACCGACAATCCTCAATAAATTCCTGTTTAATAATTTTACAATTATAATCCTTTATTAACTTCATTACAAAATTCAAGTTGTCATAATCTGAAATAACTTTCAAATTGCAATAAACAAATTTTTCAATTATTTCACACTTCGATAATGCATCATAAGCAGCAGATTTATAAGCATTTATCAAACCGGGTATGCCGAGTTTTGTACCTCCGAAATATCGAACTACAACAATCAGAACATCAGAAATTCCAAAAGATTTTATTTGATTTAATACCGGTAATCCGCTGCTGTTGTGAGGTTCGCCATCATCTGAGGCTCTGTAAATCAGACCTTCGGCACCAATAATAAAAGCATAAACATGATGTTTTGCATCAAAATATTCTTTCTTGAGTGTCTCGAGGTGATTTTTTACTTCTTCTTCAGTACTTACCGGAAATGCAAAAGCCAAAAATTTGCTCCCTTTTTCGGAATAAATACCTTGAGCCGGATGTTTTATTGATTTGTAACAATCAATCATACTGATTCAGCAATACTTAGTAAAAAAATTGAAATTATAGACAGTGAAATTCCAATGTAATTCAATTTTGTAAGCTTTTCTTTAAAGAATAATGTTCCGATTATGACTGATAGTGTAACAATTCCTATATTAACAATCCCATAAACAATGGAATTGTTAAATATTCCTGAATTTAAAGCTCTTAAAATCAAATATATAGAGCCAAAATTTACTATACCCAGACTAATGCCCAAAATCCAATTCTTAGAATATCTGAAATTAAGAAAACTTTTTGGATTAAAAATTCCGGCAACTAAACCCGACAGAAATGAAAAACCGAACAAAGTTGCAGTGAATAATGCAGCAGCCTCATCATTTACATATTTTTCTTTTGAAAAAATTACAAGAGAATCAACCATTCCCATTCCGATAAAAAGAATTATCGGCAAAAACAGGTATGACAAATTTAGTTTATTACTTTCATTTGTTTTTCTAAAAACTGTTAGAAAGACAGCAATGAATGCAAGAAAAATAGCAAAAACCTTTACAAATCCCAGAGGTTCTGAATAGGCGATTATAGCAAAAAGAATTGGAATAATCACCGACATTTTACTCGCTACAGTAGTGATACTTATTCCAACTTTAATTGAGCTCAATCCTATAATAAAAAACATTACTATGAACAAAATTCCAATTAAAATACCGGCAAAAAACCATTCTGATGAAACTATTTCTTTTATCGGGAAATTCCCTTTAAGAAAAAATCCAAACAACGAAGCAACTAAATAATTTATTATTATAACATTTAAAAGATTAGCCTTAGCTCTGTCAATGAGCTTAAAAATGACAAAAATGCCGGTAGATGATAATGTGCTAAGAATTATCCAAATCATAAAAAAAGTGTTGGAGATTCAGAAATTACATTTTCAAACGTTTCTCAATCTCCATTAAGTCTTCCTTAAACCGTTTGTCGGTTTCCAAAAGATTATTTACGGTTTTACAGGCGTGCAAAACAGTAGCATGGTCTTTTCCTCCAATTGTAGCACCTATTGAAGCTAAGGAAGCTTTGGTCATATTTTTTGCAAAATACATTGCAATCTGACGAGCCTGAACAATTTCTCTTTTACGAGTTTTTGACGATAATACTTCAACAGGTAATTGGAAATAATTACAAACAACTTTTTGAATATATTCGATGGAGATTTCTCTGCGGGTGCTTTTTACGAGCTTATCAATCATATCTTTGGCAAGCTCAATTGTAATTTCCTTTTTGTTTAAAGTTGCCTGTGCGAGCAGAGAAACTAAAGCTCCTTCGAGTTCTCTAATGTTATTGGTAATATGAGAAGCAATATATTCAAGTATTTCTTCTTTAATTACTATACCATCTTTATAAGTTTTCTTTTTGAGTATTCTGATTCTTGTGTCAAAATCCGGTTCAGTCAGTTCGGCAGAAAGTCCCCATTTAAACCTGCTGAGTAGTCTTTGCTCCATTCCGTTAAGTTCAACAGGTGGTTTATCAGAAGTAAGAATAAGCTGTTTACCGTGTTGATGAAGATGATTAAAGATATGGAAGAAAACTTCCTGAGTTCCTTCTTTCTTTGAGAAATATTGAACATCATCAACAATCAAAACATCAATCATTTGATAGAAATGGATGAAATCATTTCTATTGTTATTTCTTGTAGCCTCCATGTATTGAGTTAAAAATTTATTTGCATCAACATAGAGAACTACTTTTTCGGGATGTAATTTTTTTACTTCAATACCAATTGCATGAGCGAGATGTGTTTTACCAAGCCCGGAACCTCCATAAACAAAAAGAGGGTTGAAAGCTGTACCTCCGGGATTTTGTGCAACAGCATATCCGGCTGATCTGGCTAATCTATTACATTCTCCTTCAACGAAATTATCAAAATTATAATCAATATTAAGATGTGGGTCAACATTTAATTTTTTTATTCCAGGAATAATAAATGGATTTACAATAGCCTCCGGATCTAAATTCATTGGCATCTGTATTGGTTTATTAACCAGATTTGGTCTGTCTCCGCCCGGTAGTTTTATTGCTTGAGGACGATCCGAAGAGCTTTCCAACAATACATGATACTCTAATTTTGCATCAGAACCAATTACCTTATGTAGTGTTTTTTTCAATAAATCAAGAAATTGTTCTTCCAAAAATTCATAAAAAAATGTACTTGGAACCTGAATCGTTAGAGTGTTATTCTTAAAATCCAATGGTACTATGGGTTCAAACCAGGTACGGAAACTATGCTTCGAAACATTGTCCCTTATTATCTGGAGACACTTTTCCCATATTTCAACACTTCTATTCACCATTACACTATATATTTTTAAAGTACTTTTTGTCTTAGTTTCAGTCCAGCAAACTTCTATCTTTTTTTCTTTTCAAAAAAATTTTTTTCTCTTGTTTTTTATCTTTTTTTTATTATAATATCATTTTCCAACACATCAAAAGAAAACAATAAATTATAATTGCCTGATATTCAATTAAAATTTATTTTATTTTCCTTATCTCCCGTAATTCAAATTCATTGCATAAAAATAGCATTTTAATAACTTCCAACAAATATTTTTACATTTTTTTTAAAAAAATTTTTTCATGTTTGTAAACATGTAATTATCAGTTCATAAAATTAGTTATTTATAAATTTTATTGCAATAAGTCATACAACAAAATAAATATCAGAATGTTATGAAGAAATTTTGATTTGAATAATTATATAACTATTTCAAAACCTGATTTCATCGAATTTATAATTTGATTCAATCTTTTTTTTTAAGATACCTATTTTATTAATATATTTTGCAGAATCCGATTGTTTTCATAAATTTACAAAAAAGATTAAAATGAAAAAGACTATTTGTGTATTTTGCAGTTCAAGTGAAGATTTGAAAACGGATTATTATGAAATGTCCATAAGATTTGGTGAAAGACTTGCATCTGAAAATTACAACCTTATTCATGGAGGAGGATCAATCGGAATAATGGGACGACTAATGAAAGCTGTTTTTGAAAACGGCGGACAAATAACAGGCGTTGTTCCGGAAAAACTAAATAAAACCAATATTGTTGATGATCAATATCAAAGATTAATCATTACTCCGGACATGAAAGAAAGAAAAGAATTTATGCGTCAAAACTCAGATGCATTTGTAGCCTTGCCCGGAGGTTTCGGAACTCTTGAAGAACTTTCGGAAATAATTACACTAAAACAATTGAAATATCACAATAAACCGATTATTATTTTTAATTACAACAATTTTTTTGATAAACTGATTGATTTTTTTGAATTATTCTTCACCGAACACTTTGCAATTTCTGAATATAAACAATTGTATTACGTTACAAGTCAAATTGATGATGTTTTTGAATATCTGAAAAATTATAACCCAATGAATATTTATGATAAATATTTAAAACATTAAAAATGAAAAATCCATTAAAAACCGAAGAATATACTAAAAGAAAAATTGCCAGAAATCCTGATATAAGAGGAGATTATTTCAGAGATCAAACAGCAATTATTCATGCTACGGCTTTCAGGAGGTTGAAAAATAAAACTCAAGTTTTCTTTGCTCCGGAAAATGATCATATCTGTACAAGAATTGAACATGTTTTACATGTTGCCACGATAGCTGCAACAATTTGTAAAGGTCTTAACAAATACGGAGCCGATCTCGATCCCGATATGGCTTATGCCATCGGATTGGGACATGATTTGGGTCATACTCCTTTTGGCCATGCAGGCGAAAAAGCTCTGAATCAATTATTGGGAGGAAATAATGCTTTTATTCACGAAATTAATTCATACCGTCAGGTTGAATATCTGGCAAACAAAGGACAAGGTCTGAACTTATGTTACGGAGTTAAAGACGGGATTATTTGTCATAATGGCGAAAAAGACGAACAATATTTATTCCCTGACAATAAAGTCAAAAACCTTGACCATGTTAGAAATCGAAATGTTGTGGCTTCTTCATACGAAGGTGTTATTACAAGATTTGCCGATAAAATCGCTTATCTCGGTAGAGATCTCGAAGATGCCATTGTTGCCGCCTTCATTTCTTATAAAGACATTCCTGAAGATGTAAAAAAATTTCTTGGCGACCGTAATGGACAAATCATAAATAAATTAATCCTGGATATAATTGAAAATTCCAAAGAATCCGAAAAAATAGGATTCTCTGATTTTACTTTTGATATTGTAACCAAACTTAAACATTTTAACTACAAGTATATTTATGCCCATCCAGAATTAAAACGTTATGACATTTTTTGCGACAGAATAATCAATAATCTTTTTGATTACTTGTTTAATCTTTTGCAAAAATATGATTTTAATTTTGAAAAATACTCCGAAAGCTGCATAGAACTTGATAAAAACTTTGGAGGATATATTCAAGATATGTATCATTTTTATAAGGAAAATACTGATTACAAGCAGATTGTAACGGACTACATTTCAGGTATGACAGATGTTTTTGCACTTGACTCCATAAAACAAATTACTATTCCTAAACCAATTAGTTTTCTTCAATGAAAAAGATTACTGAAATAATAATCAATAAAACTAACTATAGCCAGCTAAATTCGATAATATCTGAGTTATTAAGTATTGAGGACATTCAAAAGTCAATCAGGAAGAAAATCACTGTTTGCATACTTGAAATTGTTCAAAATAATTGTATTCATAATGATAACGAAGACTTAATAATTCAGATTTTAAAAAATAAAACAATTAAGATTGTCTTTACACATAAATTTAGTATCGAAAATTATTTAAAACTAAAAAACCATATTCAGAAAATAAATTCCTTTTCGATTGAAGAACTCAAAGATATCAAGATACAGAATATTATTTCTCAAACTAAAAAAAAGTCCACCGGAAACGGACTTATTATCTGTAGAATTAAATCCGGAAATCCAATAATTCTTGAAGAATTAAACGAAGAATCTGATATTATAAAATCAAGTTTAATTTTAGTTTTTAACTATGATAACAATATTTAAAAAAGAAGACAAACTCCCGTCGGTAGTTTACGACGATGAAAACAAAACAGTTAAGATAGTAGGAATAATTGCTCCTGAAAATCCGCCTGTTTTCTTTACAAAGCTCGAAGAAGAGATAAATAATATTTACAAACAAAACAATCATCTTACAATTGATTTTCAATTAGATTATTTCAATACAGGATCTGCCAGATATTTGTATCTGATGTTAAAAAATCTTAAAGATTTTCAAAATATTGAATTTATCTGGCAATACGAAAAAGATGACGAAGATATGTACGAGAGTGGGCAGGAATTGGAAAAACTCTGTGCCATTAAATTTAGATTTATTGAAATAAATCAATAATATGACAAACGAATATTTATAAAAATAAATAATCTTTTTTTCAATTCTTTCCTGCAGAATAAAAAAAAAAAAGAAAAATATTTTTATTTAAAAAATTATTTTTAAATTTGTGTCAATTCATGGCATTAAAACAAATTAGTATTATATAAATTTTAAAACTATGAAAAAGTTAACAATTCTTTTTGGATTATTGATTTTTTGGGGTTTAAATTTTCTATTTTCACAAAACAACGTTGGGATTTCAGATCCATCAGACAATGTAACCCCGCATCCTTCGAGTATTCTCGACATTTATTCAACCTCAAAAGGTTTGTTGATCCCACGCTTGACTGCACAGCAAAGGTTGGCAATACAAAGTCCTGCAGACGGATTGTTGGTTTATGATACAGATTCGGCTTGTTTCATTTTTTATAAATCTTCAGTTAGTCAATGGATTTCCTTGTGCAGAATAATCCAGAGTTCATCAGGTAGTGAATGGTCAATTTTGACCAATAACTTCAATAATGAAGGAAATCTTGTAATAACAACAAATCAGCCATCAACAATAACTTCGTCCAATTCGGTATGGTTAACATCCGGAAATTCAAACACAAATTCAGGAAGTTTTATTGGAACAACAGATAATCAACCATTGGTATTTCGTACGAATAACAGTGAAAAACTCAGAATAACGACTAATGGAAATGTAGGTATTGGAACAAGTAATCCAACGGCACAACTCGAAGTTTCAGGAAGTTTGCGTTTTACAGGTGCAGGAGTTCCGGGAGCAGGAAAAGTTTTAACCTCTGATGCCGATGGATATGCTACTTGGCAAACAATCTCAGGAGGTGGCAGTAGTGGAACATGGCTTATCTCAGGTAATAGCGATACAGACGAAAATAATTTTATTGGAACAAACACAAATCAACCTTTTATTGTGAGAACAAACAGTATTGAAAGATTGCGTGTTGCTTCAAATGGCAATGTAGGTATTGGAACAAATTCTCCAACAGCACAACTACATGTTGCGGGGTCTGTACGTTTTTCAGGAGCAGGCACACCTGGAGCTGGAAAAGTTTTAACCTCTGATGCTAATGGTAATGCTACCTGGCAAACACCTTCAGGCGGAGGACCTACTTGTATTTCTTTACAAGAGGCTTATGCTTGTAATGATCCTGCAACAAGTTCGGTTATTAATACAGTTGCAAATGCTCCTGTGAGAGTTAATTCTTCAATTAACAATAACCCTGCAATACAGATTGTCCATAACTCAAATGGTGTTGCAATATCTGCTGCCAATACATCTTCTGCAACTCCATACGCAGCAATACAGGCGACTACTGCATCAAACCTAAACAGTTCGGCAATTTTCGGACAATCCACCGCCAACTCTTTTGCCATTAGAGGAGAAATAACACAAACAGCGACGGCAGAAGCTGCAGTTTACGGACAAAACCTCAGAACTACCGGCGGACACGGTGTTTTAGGACGAGGTTATAACGGTGTGGTTGGAGAAAGCACCAGAGCAGATGGATATGGTGTTTGGGGGTCAAATTCCGCCACTACAACCCCTGGTATAGGTGTAGTAGGTATTGGTGTTACAGGTATTGCCGGACAATCCACAAATCTTACTTTAAGTTATGGTGTGTATAGCTTTGACGATGGAGGAATTTTCAGTAATCTCGATGTTGGTGGAAATTTTTGGGCAGGAGGTTCAAAATCTTTTAGAATAGACCATCCAAAAGATCCCGAAAACAAATTCCTGGTTCACTATTGTATTGAATCCAACGAAGTTCTCAATATGTATCGCGGTACAGCAATTTTTGACACAAACGGAGAAGCTGTTGTTTCACTCCCGGAATACTTCAACGATATAAATATCAATTTTTCTTATCAACTAACTCCAATCGGCAAAGCTATGCCAAACTTATACATTAAAAATGAAATCTCCGGTAACAGTTTTACTATTGCAGGCGGCGAAGCCGGTGCAAAAGTTTCCTGGACAGTGTTTGCTGAACGTAACGACTTATACATGAGAAATAATCCTGAACTTAAAAATCCTGAACCTTACAAAACAGGCAGATACAAAGGCAAATATGTTCATCCGACACTTTACGGACTTCCAGCTAATAAAGGCTTTATGCCTATACCAAATGAAAATATGAAAATAAAGAGTGATAATAATGAACAAGTCATTCTAAACTTCAAATAAAGACAGGCCATGAAAAAAATAATTCTGCTATTACCTTTGTTAATATGCATCAATCCACAATTAGATGCACAATTACTGAAGGTAAACAATATAAAATTAAACCTGAATAATCAAATTAAGTTGGATGTTAATGGAAGTATTGCAAATTCAGGAATTATAAACTTAAATTCTTCAAGCAATGATACTGCAATTCTGGCAATAAGAGAAAACATCACAAATTCGGGAGAAATTAAAAATAATGGTTATATCTACCTTGCGGGTAATTGGATAAATAATGCTAGTTATCTGCCCCAACAGGGAACTGTATTTCTAAATGGGACAAATCAAAATATCGGAGGAACAAATTCAAGCAGTTTTTATAATTTGTTCCTGGTTGGAACAGGTATTAAAACTTTATTCAATGACCTTAGTATAAACGGCACATTAAACCTGTATGATTCCGAACTTGCTGCTGTAGAAAAATCAATTACAATCAACAATGAATCAACATCTGCAATTCAGCGAAATAATGGTTTTATATCAACATCTCTAAATGGCAGCCTGAACCGCAAAATGCTTTCAACCCAAACCTATGAGTTCCCTTTGGGAGCCGATTTACTGAATCCTGTTTATCGCCCTGTTTATATTAATACAAGTTTTGCTGAGTTAAACAATTTCGAAGTTGGTTTTATAAACAATAGTCCCGACTTTTACGGAATGTATTCTTCCCTAAAAAATGAAGATATCGAATATATAAACGAAAACTTTTTTCACTCAATCCGCAGGTTACAAGGACAATCAAATGCTGAGATATTAATAAAATACGAAAATTCAGATGGTAATTTTGATGTTCTTTCAGCATGGCAATCAAGTCCTTCGCCAAAATGGATTAAAGTTGATAACTCCGGATTTAATTCAGAAAACAATGCTTTTATTCAAAACTTTGTAAGTTCTGATAAAACATACTTTACAGCAGCAAAAATAAACGAAGAAATTACCGAAGAATTACATATTTATAACAGTTTTTCGCCAAATGGAGACAATCTTAATGATTACTGGATAATTGACGGCTGTACCGGTTGTTCGGTAAAAATCTTTAATCGCAACGGAAATTTGGTTTTTGAATCGGAAGATAATTCTGTGAGTTGGGATGGCAAATACAACGAAAAAAATGTTCCGGATGCTACCTATTATTATTTAATAACAACATCTGACGGTTCAAAGACATATAAAGGCAGTGTAACAATAATAAGATAATATCATGAAAAAGATAATAATACTTATTCCGTTAATTATTGCAATTTCGATAAAGGCACAACAGATTCCGCAGTTATCGCTGCGACATCTTAACATGGATTTCTTTAATCCGGCGGTTATGGGGAGTTTTGAATCTCCAACAATAAAACTTTTGCATCGTCAACAATGGGTTGGATTTGAAAATGCACCCAAAACTTCTTTTCTGTCGTATGCAATGCCAATAAATTCGAGTAATTCCATCGGAGGATTTTTGATTAACGACAAAACTTTTCCCGGCACTCGTTTTACAGTAAATTTAGGTTACTCTTTTATTATACCGATGGACAATTTGAATCTTTCGTTCGGGTTATCTGCTTTGATTGTTCAATATCGTCTGGATAATGAAGGATTAACATACAGAGATGAAAGTGATCCTGCTTTTAACTTTGTGAGTGATAAAAAATGGCGACCGGAATCAAATGCCGGTATTTACGTTCATAATGACGATTTTAAATTTGGTTTGGCTATTGATCAGATATTAAAAAGCAGTTTTAGACCTTTTGCAGAAAACGATAATGCAGAAATAAGAATGAGTCGTCACATAATTTTCAGTGGGCAGTACAAATTTTACAGTAATTTACACAGCTTTATTCCGGGCGTTTACATTTCTTATTCTCATAGTTCGCCTATTGCTGCAGAATTATCTATGAGCTATAATTATGCCGAAAAAATTCATGGGATTTTAAATTATAAGCACAACGATGGACTGAATTTAGGATTAGGATACTACTACGACATTTTTGGACTCTATTATTCTTATGATATGGTTTTATCTTCATTAAGGCATCACACATCAGGATCTCACGAAGTAATGCTAATAGTAAAATTAAAGAACACTAATAAGCAAAATATGCCAATGTTCAGGAATTGATTTAAAAATAATAAGCTATTTTGAAAATTGCAGAAGGTAAGGCAAAAAGGACAACCTTATCTTTAGGTTTAATTTGCGTATCACCAACAGCGATAATAGTTTTATTTCCACGCACAATTCCCCCGATAATAACACCTTCGGGCAGATCTAAATCTTTTATTCTGGCTTTTGTAACTAAAGCATCATCAGAGACGACAAATTCCAGAACTTCGGCATCAGTACCGGTAAGGCATTTTATAGAAGAGATTTCAGCTCCCATTGTCATTGTGTAAATTGTGCTTGCCGCACTAAGTTTTTTATTGACAATAGAATTAATGCCCATTTTATTTGCTATTTCGATATAATCCATATTTTCCACCTCAGCAATGGTCCGAGGTACACCAAATTTTTTGGCAAGAATACATGTTAAAATATTTGTTTCGGAATCACCTGTAACTGCAACGAAAACATCTGCTTTTTCGATACCGGCTTCAAGCAGGATATTAACATCTTTGCCATCCCCATTTAATATAGTAGTTTTAGAAAACTCATTAACAATGTTTTGTATTTTTTCCTCATCCTTTTCAATCATAGTAACTTTAAGCTGGCTCTCAATCATTTTGGCAGCTTTTACTCCTATTCTGCTGGCACCGAGAAAAATAACATTATTGTTATCAAGTTTAGTTTTACCGCTAATATTTATTAATTCTTTAACCCCTTTTTGATTAGTAATAATGTAAACTAAATCATTTTCCTTAAGTACATCGTCCCCGCGAGGAATAATAGTTTGATCTTCTCGAGTTATTGCAACAATTCTAAAGTTTTCGCCAATGGAAAAATCTTTCAATTCCTTTATTTGTCGGTTCAATACAGGAGAATCCTGATCAAGCCTTAAAACATATAATGCAAGCTTGCCTCCTGAAAATTCAGACACTTCGGTAGTACCGGTTTGCTTAATCACACCAACAACTTCTTTTGCTGCAATATATTCAGGATAAATTATTTTATCAATTCCAAACTTTATTAAACTAACTTTGTGTATTGGGTTAAGATATTCCATGCTGTCAACTCTGGCAATTGTTTTACCTGCCCCCATCTTATGAGCATAAATACAAGACAAAATATTTGTATCCTGATTATTTGTAAGAGAAATGAATAAATCACATTGTTCAATTGAAGCATCTTTAAGAACACTAAAAGAGGTACAATCTCCTTGAATTGTTAACAAATCATTTAATTGATAAATTTCTGATAAGGCCTTAATATTCTTATCAATAACAATTAAATCATGATCTTCCTTATTTAGCATTTTAGCCAAATATTTTCCCACATCACCCGCTCCTGCAATTACAATTTTCATATTATTCTCTAATAATTTTTAACATTATAATTCTGCTCATAGAACTTTATGACTCGACCTGAATTTTTGGTTGCGAAATTATCAATTTCATTCTTTTTTAAAAAATCTATTCGCAGTCTAAAATATTCCAGCAAATAATCCTTATAAGGCATCACATTTAATTTATCAACATCATAATCAGGATCCAAATCTTTAAGCATTTTTTTTACATTAGGAATTCCAATTGGTTGAGCATCCATATATGGAAAAATACAATACATAATTCCTTTATGTACATCATCAGTATTCGGAATAATTTCAAATTCTTTACTGTAGAACCCGATAATTGATAATGAAGGGAAGTTTAAAGGATAAAAAGGCATTTCGAGTTGTTCGCAAAGCATTAAATACAACATTGCAGCAGTTACAGGACTAAGTTTTTTATGGCTCAAACAAGTTGCTACGTTAAACAATTCTAACTGATTCGAGAGCAATGGTGTCTTTTTAAATTTTAGCTTATTAAAAATCACTTCGTTTAGCACATTTATTTTTTCAAAAGCTGTTAGATTATCATTTATTTCCATCCAAACAGCTCGCAAAACTTCATCAAAATAAGCTTCTATTTGATTTTTATCCAGATCTCTGTTAAAATAGGTCTCGAATAAAAATGCTCCCTGACTAAGATGAGAATTTTCATCCGTTAGGAAATTTTTTAAATCTTCATAAAACTTCTGAAGAAAGATTTCGTCGAGGATTTCTTCTGATCGTTGTATTGCAAGTAGATTATTGGAAAGTGAATGATAGTTTTCCAAATAAATCTTAAAGAACTCACTATCCTGCATTATTTTTTCCTTAACAGCTTCAAAAACTTTTTTATCAGGATCTTCTAAAAGTTTGAGAAGCGAAATTATTTCATTTTTAGTCATTTTCATCATTATCAACTCTTGTTACATTATTAACTCCTTTAATTTTTTTTATCTGCTTTATTAAAGCTTCTAAATCTTCAACATCATGAATATAAAGCTGAATTTCTCCGAAGAAAAGCTCATCTTTAGTATCAATATTAATTGCTTTCATGTTTACATTGGCCTCTTTGGAAATTACACTGGTAATTTTATGAACAATTCCCATGCTATCAACACCTTCAACTTTCAATTTTACCAAAAATGATAATTTTTTTGTTACCGACCATTTAACGGAAATAATTCTATCGCCAAATTTTGAAGCAAAATTTATAAGAACATTACAAGACTTTTTATGTATAATAATTGAATTATTAGGATTTACAACACCGGCGACTTCGTCTCCGGGGATAGGATTACAACATTGAGCAAGTGTAATTTTCTTATTATCCAATGTTTCAATTGTCATTGAATTTTTTGTTTGCTCTTTGCTTGTTTTGGGTTTTCTTAAAGTAACCTTCCAATATCTTGCAAAGAAACTTTTTCTTCCTTCGAGTTGTTTTTCGATATCATCAATCAGAATCTGCCCTACCCCAATTTTGTAGTAAAATTCTTCTTTATTTGGCACATTGTATTTTTCACGTAATTCGTTAAATTGTTTAAAATCAAGTTTTAGGTTTAATTCACGGATTTTTTTAAAAAACATATCCATCCCTTTTTCAATGTTAAGTCTTCTTTCTTCTTTAAGAGCACTTTTAATCCGTGATTTAGCTTTTGGAGTTCTAACAAAATCGAGCCATTCTCTTTTAGGATATTGCTTTTCAGATGTTAAAATTTCTACTTGATCGCCAGAATTTAGAACATAAGACAGCGGTTGCAATTTATGATTAACTTTAGCTGCAATGGCATGGTGTCCTACCTGTGTGTGAATATCATAAGCCAGATCTAATGCAGTTGCAGATTTTGGCATTGTCTTTATTTCTCCTTTAGGAGTAAATACATAAACTTCGGAGCTAAACAAGTTTATTTTAAGGTCATCGAGAAAGCTCATCAAATTGCCGTCTTTCGAATTCAAAAGCTCGTTGAGGTTAGCAATTATCAAATCCAGACTATGATCTTCGCCGCTTTCTCGGGTTTTGTATTTCCAATGTGATGCAAATCCGCGTTCTGCAATATCATCCATCTTACGGCTACGGATTTGTATTTCGACCCATTTACCTCTCGGTCCCATCACAGTAACATGAAGAGCTTCGTAACCATTCGATTTAGGTTTCTTTATCCAGTCGCGTACTCTTTGTTCATGGTGAGGATAAATATCCGTTATCAAAGCCATAATCTGATAGCAAGTTGCTCTGGCTTTTGAATCGGGGAGATCATCCTGATGATCAAATACAATTCTGATTGCAAACAAATCATATATTTCTTCAAAGGGGACATTTTTTGTTTGCATTTTGTTCCAGATGGAATATATTGATTTTGTACGACCTTTAATAGTACAGGATATTCCTTCGCTTTCAAGCAAATTCTTGATTGGTGTAATAATTTCTTCAATGTATTTATTACGTTCCTCTTCGGTTTCCTTGAATTTGCGGGAAATTTCTCGATATATCAGAGGATGTTGATATTTTAGAGCAAGATCTTCCAGTTCTGTTTTAACAGAATATAGACCAAGACGATGGGCAAGCGGAGCATACAGATAAACAGTTTCACTAACAATTTTCACCTGTTTATATTCGGGCATAGAATCAAGAGTTCGCATATTGTGCAATCTATCGGCTAGCTTGATAAAAATAACCCGAATATCCTGCGACATTGTTATCAACATTTTACGAAAATTCTCTACTTGAGTAGAAGAATCCTTATCGAGAACATCTGAAATTTTTGTTAATCCATCAACTATATTGGCAATTGTATTATCAAACATTCTTTCGATATCACTCAAAGTATAGTCTGTATCTTCAACTACATCATGCAAAAGAGCTCCAACCACAGATTTGGGTCCTAACCCGATTTCTTCGGCAACGATAAAAGCTACTGCCAGAGGATGGGTGAAATATGGTTCGCCTGATTTTCTTCTCATGTTTGCGTGGGCTTCATTTGCTAAATCATAAGCCTTACGTATCATTAAAATATCATCCTCGCCCTGAATATACTTTGTGGCTTTAATCAATTTATCAAATTGTTCCTCGAAATACTGTTTTTCTTCAGCTGATAAACCCATTGCAATAGTTTTAAATAATTAGCATAAAACTACGATAAAATTATAAATAAATAAGAAATAAATTTAGATATTTTTTTAGTTTTTATTAGTCGGCAAATAAAAAGAATTTTCCGGTTACGATATGCTCTTTATTTTTGTAGTCGTAATATCTGAGGTAATAGATGTAATATTGAGAAGGAGCTGGATCGTAATTTAAAAATCCGTTCCACCCATCGAAAGTTTGAGTTGTTTTATAAATTTCGTTACCCCATTTGTCAAAAATAATAAATTCATAAGGCTCTACTTGTGCAAAAGAAATGATTGGTCGAAAAACGGCATTTTTAGAATTGTATGAATTTCTGTTAAAAGCATTTGGCATCCAAACAACAGGTTCATGAAATACGCATTCAATATTAGAACGGCTTACCCCTGCGTTTGTAGTAATCGGATGACCTAAATTTTCAATTGCTTCTACGTAATAGCAATATTTATTGGAAACATGTATCTTTTTATCTTGGCAATAACTAACATACCAACTAATGTCGTAATTAAAACTTAAATCACCCGGATTATTTGTGGCAACTTCTACCGGTGTTCCATCGAAATCACGATATATTTTATAGTTTTGAACTCCATTTTGCCAGTCTCTGTATTGAGACCATGAAATTTGATGTTCTAAGCCGGTATTTTCGGCACGCAACAAAATATTTGAAGCATAATTGGAAACAAGACTAACATTTCCACAAGGTGTTACAGAAACTATTCGATAATAATAAATTTGTTTTGACGGATCTGCATTAATATCGGTAAAAATTATTTCGCGTTGTCCGGAGTTTAGAAAAGAACGAATATTGCTCCAATTTCCATCAGGGTCAGCTGTGCGTTGAATTATAAATTCAGATACATCGGCAGTATTTCCGGAAATTAAAAATTTCACCTTAATTTCTGAATTTTCTACAGTAGCAAAATGAGCATATAAATAATCGGGAGGCAAATATGATTCTGTTGTTATGCTCACAGAATTTGAAGTAGCAGTAATACCTGAACTACTAACAGCTTCAATATAATAAAAATACTGAGTATTTGGAAATAATTCAACATTTTCAAATGACCTATTATTTGAATCCGTACTACCTACAACAGAATATGTACCATCAGAGGTTCGACGATAAATTTTGTATTTTGTAACTGGCTGGGTCCAACCTTCATAAGCAGTCCATGTTAATTTAGCAGACAGTTTACATTTATCAAATTCTACTCTCAGATTTATGGTTTTATGCGGATCTGTAATCATGCTTTTAAAGTAATTGGCATCAAAAGAAGCTAATCTAAAACTTTCGGGAGCATTATCAGCTTGAGATTGTGTGTAATCAAAAACAGTGGTCAATCTTCCGTTCACTTCGCCAATGGTTTGAGTTACTCCTCCTACAACTTTGTAAATAATATAACCGGTAACACTTGCTGAATCAGATGGGTTCCAAGTAATTCTAACAGTAGTAGGATTTGATTCCGGTAAAACCGAGGCTGACAAAAATTCAGGTGGATCAGGAAAATTAACCTGATTGTAACTATCTAAAACAATCGCGGAAAAAATAAGCGTAAATATTATTTTAAAAATCCGTCTCTTCATATCAAAAATGATAATATTTTATTTTAATTTATAACGTAAAAAGCAGTAAATTAGCTGCTTTGTTAATCAATTTTTTTAACAAAAAACATTTGCCCATCAATATAGGTTTCTTCAAATCCCATTTTTTTAAGGTATTTGGTGTGATTTTTATGGTAAGATTTGGTAATTAAGCTGTTAATACCAAATTTTTTAAAATATCCCGGATTAATTTTAAACATGTATTCACCAATTTCATAATCTCTAAAACCGGGTTTTAGATAATCAACTTCAATTTCAAAATCCTTTTCCGTAATCTTTCCAGCTATTATACCAATCAAATCGAGATCTCTAAAAATCAAAAAACATTTTTGAGCATTTTCCTGATTGAAAAAAGGGAAAATATTATAAATATCTTTTTTATAGCTTGATAAAAACTCTTGAATATAAGAATCGTCCCTATTAACCTCAACAAGTTTAATCCGTAAAGTACCTGATCTAATTTTGAAAATTTCATAAATAATATATGCCGTAAATAAAACAAATACGGCAATAAAAGGCCATTTCGGATTTAACACAGTATAAATCAACAATAAAACTGAGGATAACAAGAATAAAAGTAATCTTTGCTTTCGCCCCACAGAGAAGAAAGCCAATATTCCAAAGGCTATTCCAATAAAACCAACTAAATCATAATAGTTCATACAAAAAAATTACACCCCAAAATTACAGCTTTTGCGTCTATTATTGTATTTTTTTTTCAATAATTCAAAAACTATAATACTTTTGGGGTGTAAAATTATACCAGCAAACTAATTACATCTTCATAACTTTAACAACTAGAACTTTTTGTTCATTTGCTATTTTAATAATAAATTGAGCCTGAGATAATTCAGAAATGTCTATTTTTTGTTCAGGTTCGTAAATAAACCCTAGTTTTAAAACTCTACCTGTAATATCGGAAATTTCGTATTTACAGTTTTGAGAATTAGTAACGATTAAGACATCAGAAGCAGGGTTAGGATAAATTTTTACAACTCCGTAACCAAGATCATCAATTAAATTAGGAGTAACATCTATCACAAAAGATTGCTCTGCAGAATTGTGAGAATCTGTAACATTTAAAGTTACGGCATAACCTTGAGCATGAGCATCGGCCGGAATACCTGAAAGAATTGCGGTGCCATCGCCATTATCAACAAGAGTAAGCCATTCAGGAAGGACAGTTGCTGTAATAGTTAATGTTTCATTTTCGGGATCTTCCGCAACAATATTATAAACATAATTTAAATTCTGAGTTGCAGATGTAACCGGTTGACTAACAAAATATGGAGCTCCATTAGCAGTTACTTTTACTCTGAAAGTGTAAGTAGTTTCGAAAAGTTGGTCTGCGGCTTTAATAACAAATTGGTAGCCCAGCGAGCTTGTAGAAGTTGGGGTTCCGGTAATCAAACCTGTTCCATCTCCGTTATCAACAAAACTAGCCCATGAAGGCAAAGTTGCTGCAGTTAATGTGATTTGGTCGTTGTCATCATCATGTGCAATAATTGCATACTCAAATGGGATATATTGAACATGATTTATGATTGTTTCTTCATTTTCAAAATAAGGAGCTGTGTTATTTGTATGAACAGTGATAGTAAATTGCTGTTCAGCATGATACATTCCATTCGAAGCTCTAAGAGTTACATCATAAGTTTCTGAAATTCCCGAGATTGTTGGAGCAACTCCTGATAATACCGCGGAGCCATTACCATTATCAACAATATTTAACCACGAAGGTTTTTCGGGAGCTGTTATTGTGAGAGGGAGATTATTTGGATCAACCGCATTGATATTGTAAACATAATTTTCGAGAGAGATTACATCGAGTACAGGAGAAGAAACAAAATAAGGATCATCTGAAGAAGGTAATCCAACCCATTTATAAATACCTCCTGTATTTTGATCCCAGTTAAAACCACCTGCCCATCCTACATTAGCATTGTACATTTGAACATTTGTGTACTGAATTGAATCATCAATCATTGTCCATGTTGTACCGTAATCCAAACTGTAAGCAGAGAAGTTTTGTTCTGGAACTTGAGCAATTTTTACTCCCACATACATTCCAGGAGTACCGGGAACAGCAGAAACATCAGACAAATAAGCACTCGCAACAGGAATTTCTGTCCAGGTTTGGCCGCCATTATCTGTTTTAATCATTTTCCAGCTTTGCAATTGTCCGGTTTGTTGGTTATAAACTGCACAAATAGCCACCCCATTATTTTCATCAGCAAAAGACAAACGACTTACATTAGCCTGTCCTGTATTATAAACTTGCCAGGTATTTCCCTTATCTGTTGATTTATAAATTCTACCTTTATTTGTTCCAAACCACACTGTATTCCCGACAGCATCAGCAACACCTGTCCATCCCATTTCTCCGGATTGAGGATTTGGGATATTATTTCCATTAACTAAAGTCCACGTATCACCACCATTAGAAGTAACATAAATTTCAAATTCACCATTAATCGGGTCGCCCTGACAATATCCTTCATTTTCATTAAACATATGAATTACATTGGGAAAACTGGCAGAGTTGTTAAATAAAGCCGATTCCTGATGAATCCATATTTGCCCGCCATCTTCGGTTTTGTAGATTCTACCGCCACCATTAACATCATATACAGCAATCCATGCTTTTAATGCACTTACGGCAGAAATATCACCGGGAGCATAATTTGTAGGAATATCTATTGTACCGGGAATCCAGTTAATCCCGCCATCTGTAGTTCTAGCAAAATCACGGGTTATACTACCCCCGGTTCCATCATAAGTAAGAATCCATACAGTATTTGGATCAACAATTTTTGTATGAAATACACCTCTATATGGAGAAGAAAATCTAGTATTTTGTTCAATCCATCCGCTTTCAGCCAGGCTACCGCTTTGTCCGACAATTATAAAGGCTGTTTTAATTTCTGTATCTTCATTAGTACCATCACTAACTGTAAGAGTTACAGAATAAACTCCGGGTTCGTTGTATTGTATATTTTGAGGATTTTGCGAATTACTGGTACTTGGCGTTCCTCCTTCAAATGTCCACGACCAGGAAGTTGGATTTCCAACAGATAGGTCTGTAAAATTCACAACTCCTTCTGTACTTATTACAACATTATCAGCCATAAAATTAGCCACCAGAGGAGAAACAGCAGCAGCAGCAGCAGTTACGGCTGCAGCAGCGTCTATTCTACCTGCACCAATGCTGTCAATAAAATTAGGATTTTGAGCATTAACATTTACACAAGTAGATTTTAGAATAGCCGTTAATTCTTCAGGAGTGAGATTAGGATTAGCTGAAAGCATTAAAGCACAAAGACCTGAAGTGATTGGAGCAGCCATAGATGTTCCTTGCATAATATCATAATTCCCTGAAACTCCGAATGTAGCAGCTCCGCCACCTTGACCTGATAATGACTGAATTACAGTTCCGGCAGGAGAAGCAGTAGTACTCAATACCGAAAAAGCTCCAATACCCATAAAACCATTAGTAGCATAACCTCCCGGAGCTAAAACATCAATCCATGTTCCATAATTCGAAAAATCAGATTTTTTGTTATCAACATTACAAGATCCAACCGCAATTACATGATTAAGAGCCGCAGGATATCCAACGTAGTTAACAGGAATATCAGGATTAATTTGGGTTTCCATACCATTACCATTATTACCGGCAGCTCCAACCATTACACAACCCTTATTATAAGCGTAGTTTACGATGTTTTGCATTGTTTGAAAAAATTGAGGAGAACCCCAGGACATATTTATTACGTTAGCTCCATGATCAGCTGCATAGATAATTCCTTCATAACCGGCTGCCATTGCCTGTCCGTCGCTTGCATCATCTCCCAACTTAATAGCCATTAAACTTACATTATATCCAATAGAAGCTACTCCAATGCCATTGTTAGTTTCGGCTGCAATTAAACCTGCGGAGTGAGTACCATGAGACCATATATATGTTGCTTGCGGAGGATTTGGATCATTATCGCCATTTCCAAGGTCAACGGCATGAACAACTTTATTTTGAAGATCGGGATGATCAATCCAGATAGCATTATCAAGAACAGCAACTACTATATTTGGATCACCTGTTGTTACATCCCAGGCAGCTGAAGCATTAATTAAGTTCAAATGCCAGGATGAATTAGCTGAACCATATAAAAGACCTCCACTCAGGTTTGTATTATAATAAGTATCGTTCGGAGTCAAAGAAATAAAAAACAATGGTGCAGGCTCTGCATATTCAATATCAGGATGACGATTTAATTCTTTTATCAGATTTTCCACCTCGTAAATATTTTCGAAATGCAATCTGAATGTTCTTTGAATTGTTGCACTTTTAGCTGTCATAAATGGCATAACCATTTCTGTTATTCCATATTTATCAACTAAATTGCGAAGAAAATAAACATCTCGTGGATTGATTACTCCTTTGTCGTTTGCTACATTTAAAGTAGCATTGTCCTTAATCTTAAGATAAATTCTGCCGTCAACCCACAAACGGTTAACTGTTTGACTCATAACTTGATTTAGGCAGAACAAGCATGAGAACAATAATAAAAGCACAAAATAGCGAAGAACTCTCATAAAAAATTTTTTAAAGGTTAATACTAAATAAAAGAACTCTCAAAAGTAAAAATTTTTTAGAACATTAGATTAAATTTTTCAAATTTTGGTTGCACGTAAAACATGTCTTTTTCCCGGCGGTCCGGGATATCGTTTTACATTCATACCCAAATCTCTCAATGTTTGTTTTATTTTTCCCTGAACACAATATGTAACAAAAAGACCACCTTGATTTAGTGAATTTATGATTTTTTGTAAATTATCATAACTCCACATATCCGGTTGTACTTCAGGAGAAAAAGCATCAAAATAAATAATATCATATTTTTTTGCAGGAAAAAACACATTAAAGTCAATTAATTCTTTTTGTAGCAAAAACTTATCACTAACAAAAACATCCTGCGTTCCGGATAAATAAAACATTTCAATTTCCTCACCAGGGATTGAGAATAGTGAAAAGATTTTATCAAAACTAACCTTAAAAATAATATTATTATCTATCCCGTGATAGATAATTTCATTATTCAGGTCTTTGTTGTGCAGATAAGTTAGTAATGCGTTTAATCCAGTACCATAACCAATTTCTAAGATAGAAATTTTATAATTTTTAAAA
>CALJNE010000032.1 GCA_937982115.1 uncultured Bacteroidales bacterium
CGAAATCATCGTAAAAAATTTGTGCATTTAAAAAATTCACTGTACCAAACCTAACACCAAATACCAAAACAGCTGTGGCTAAAAATTGTATATATTGAAACATATAATCCTCTTTAAGTCAATAAAATTATAAATTATAAGATAGAATTATACACAAAAATATTTTTTAATATATGCACTTTCAAGTTCATTTATATATTTTGCTTTCTTGGAAATGAATCGTAATCCTTTCAACCGAGGAGCACATATAACACACTAATGACTTTGTTTTCTGGGAAATTTATTAAAACACTTTCAAGGCATTCGAATAGGCTCTGATAGTGCGGTAGCTATACCTTTTAATATTGAGGAGCTTTTTAAAATGATCTAAATAGTTCATAAAAGGTTATGTGCACATATTCGTAATAGTATACTAATTTGCATAGTTAATAAACGTAGTAAATACAATATTATTATATTATTGCGTCAAAAAAGTTGTTAGCGGCAAGCATATTAGACATTACAATAACATAATAAGGAGAAAAGGTGAATACAAAAGATTTTAATTTTTTAGTTGAATTTGCTACAAAAGCACCATCAGGACATAATACTCAACCTTGGAAATTTGAAAACATTCAAGATGGCGTTATTATTCATCCTGATTTTACAAGAGCTTTACCTGTAGTAGATGGTGACAATCACGCTTTGTATATTAGTTTAGGTTGTGCTTTAGAAAATCTTGTAATTGCAGCATCACAAAAGGGTTATGACTGTGAAATTGAATATCCAACCAATAGCGACAACGGAATAACAGTTAAACTAAAAACACATGTAACAGACAAACTTATCGGAGATGAGTTATTTGATTTTATTCCGATAAGACAAGTTACCAGAATTAAATATTCGGATATAAATGTAAATGAAACCGAACTTGATATACTAAGAACATCATTTAATTTTGAAGGTGTTTCTATTATTCTTTTGAACGGCAAAGTAAATTTTGAAAATGTTATTCCGCTTATCATTGAAGGTAATAATCTGCAATTTCAAAATAAAAAATTCGTAAATGAACTTACAAGCTGGTTTAGATACTCTAAACATGAAGCGGAAAATAAAAAAGATGGTCTTTGGACTGCCGCAATGGAACTGCCTAACATGGGTAGGTTTATCGGTAATTTTGTAATGAAGAATTTTGTGACTGCCAAAAGCGAAGCTAAACGATTAAATGACATCTTACAAAACACAGCAGGTATTGCCATATTTGTATGCGAGAAAAACGATATTACTTCATGGATAAATGTAGGACGTGCTTTTCAGCGTTTTGGACTAACCGCCACTAAAGTGGGAATTTGCCACGCTCATCTTAACATGCCCTGTGAAGAAATAGAAGTGAGACATAAACTTGCAAAAGCTTTGAGAATAGAAAATAAACATCCGTTACTCTTAATAAGATTCGGATATGCCGGCAAAATGCCATATTCTTACAGACGAAGCATTAAAGACGTTATTGTTTAAAAAATCTAACATGAAATATTTATTTGGAATTATTGTTTTCCTACATGGACTGATTCACATTCTTGGCTTTTTGAAAGGGTTTGAGTTAAAAGAAGTCAAGGAATTGACAACTCCGATTTCAAAGCCATTAGGAGTTGTTTGGTTGGCTGCAACAATCCTATTTCTAACTTACGGTGTATTATACTTATTGAATTTCAAATATTCTTGGCTTATAGGATTTATTGCAGTAATACTTTCACAAGTACTTATTATATTATTTTGGAAAGACGCAAAGTTTGGGACTCTTCCGAATATTATCATTTTGGCTGTTTCAGTAGTTTCATTTGGCTATTATAACTTTCAGAAAATCATTCAACACGAAACAGCACAGTTGCTTAATAAAAATTTAAGCATAGAAAATAGGATTTTAACTGAAAGTGATTTAAAAAATTTGCCCGAGCCTGTAAAAAGATGGTTGAGAAATTCAGGTACATTAGGAAAACCTTTTATTAGTTACGGTAAAGTCACTCAAATCGCTGAAATGAAAATGAAACCAGATCAAGACAATTGGTTGACTGCAAAAGCAATTCAATATACAACTATTAGCAAACCTGCATTTATTTGGTCAGTAGATGTTAAAATGAATAGTTTGTTGTATTTTCAAGGACGAGATAAGTTTGATGATGGTAAGGGTGAAATGTTGATAAAAATCAATTCCTTATTCAATATTGTTAATGAACGTGGCGAAAAATTAGATGAAGGCACGTTGCAACGTTATCTTGGTGAAATGGTTTGGTTTCCTTCATTGGCGTTGAGTTCATACATTACTTGGGAGCAAATAGACGAGAACACAGCAAAGGCAACAATGACCTACAAAGGAACTTCGGGAAGTGGTACTTTTTATTTCAACAACAAAGGAGATTTTATAAAGTTCTCTGCATTACGATTTTATGGGAATGAACCTGATGCCAAAAGATACGAGTGGGTGTTAGATGTTTTAGGCTACAAATCTTTTGAAGGAATAAAAGTACCATCTCAAATGACAGCGACATGGAAATTGGAAAATCAGGACTGGACATGGTTGAAGTTAGAAATTACTGACATAAAGTATAATAATAATGCCTGCCGCTAACAGCGGTTTGGCTCAATGGCAGGTGTAGTGCTTCGTATGACAGTTTTTCGTAAATTTGAAGTCTGGTACTTCGTATGAAGTTTTGTACTCCGAAATCCGCCCGAACGCAAAGCCCGAAAACGTTATAGCCAATGCAATTAAACTTTTTTGACCTTTGTTAGTCTAACTATTGTATGAAATTAAAAAAAACATGAATATGAAAAAACTAAATTTCAATTT
>CALJNE010000033.1 GCA_937982115.1 uncultured Bacteroidales bacterium
AGCCGATATAGAAAAAGCATTAGAAAAATATCCTTCATTCAGAGATGAACTTTTTGATAAACTTTATTCTTTTTTTAGCAGATATTTTACTGAAAGTGGCTAAATCTATTTCAATTCAACGCCATTTCACAACAATATCTATGAAAAGGTTTGTGATATTATATTAAGGTAAAATTTATGAATAGAGCAATTTTAAGTCAACAGATAAACGGAGAATTGATCGATAGGTTAAAAAACAACCCCGAGTCTTTTTTATCCTTTATACAAAATCAAAGCGATGGGACTGTTATTTACGTTTTAGAAAAACTTGGCAGATTAGAAAACGGTTATAGTAAAGAGCCATTATTAAGTTTACTTAATCATTCAAACGAGAATATTAGAGTTCTTTCAATAAAGAATTTAGCAAAGCTTGAAGATATTGATCTTTTGCCTACATTTGTTAAACATGCCAATAATGACGAGAGCACATCCGTTAGAAGAGAGGCTGTTTCGGCTATAGGTAGACTTAGAAATGAAAAAGCGATTCCCGTTTTAATTAATCTTATAAAAGACAAAGATCCTAAAGTTGTAATGCAAGCAATAAGGGGATTATTCGTATTCCGTTATAAAATGACTGTTAAAAATGAATTAAAAAAATTACTAGACCACCCTAATGAGTTAATAAGAGAAGTAATAAGTAAGGAATTGAATGGATCGCAATACCACTCGAAAAGCCATTACAAACATGATGAATTTCCAGAATTTTTGAGAAATACTGTAGTTCATGGAGACGTTCAAGAAATAATTAAATATGTTCCAGATGAATCGGTCCATTTAACTTTTACATCTCCCCCTTATTATAATGCTAGAGATTATTCAATTTACCAAAGCTATGATGAGTACTTAAGTTTTTTAGAGCAAGTCTTTAAAGAAGTTCATCGAATAACGAAAGAGGGTAGATTTTTTATTCTTAATACATCACCAATTATTATTCCTAGAATAAGCCGACAACATGCTAGCAAAAGATACCCCATACCCTATGATGTCCATCCATTATTAGTAAAAATGGGTTGGGAATTTATAGATGATATTGTATGGGTAAAACCGGAAGCAAGCGTAAAGAATAGGAACGCCGGATTTTTACAACATAGAAAACCACTAGCTTATAAACCCAACGCTGTAACCGAAATGTTAATGGTTTACCGTAAAAAAACAGATAAATTGATTGATTGGAACATTAAACAATATAGTTGGGATAAAGTTAAAAAAAGCAAAGTTACGGAAAGCTACGAAACTACAAATGTATGGCGTATAGATCCAACATTCGACAAAATACATACTGCGGTTTTCCCGTTAGAGCTCTGCAATAGAGTTATTAAATTCTATTCATTTGTGGGAGATTTAATATTTGATCCGTTTGCTGGCAGCGGAACGCTCGGAAGGGCAGCACTAAATTTAAACCGCAATTTTTTCTTAACAGAAAAAGAAAATAAATATATAAACAGAATTAAAGAAGAATTAAATAAAGTTGGTAATTTATTTAATCAAATGGATAGACCAAAATTTCTTGGTCTTAATGAATTTATCAATTTATCAAAAGCAAAAACATGACCATAACAGAGCAAGTAGCGAAAAATATTATTAAAAAATTATTGAAAGGTGAGGACTACAGAATTGAAATAGTTACTTTAATTAACGCTGAGTTTTTACAATTTGCGGTAGATTTTTTTAAAAAGATCGTTGACGCAAAATTAAAAAGCAAAAATATAACAGTCGACTGGTATAAAAATGAATTTCTTAATCCGTCATTGCCAGCGAGAGACATTGCTATAAATGCTGGTTTAAATAAAAAAACAATTCATAATATGTTTAATTCTTCAACGAAAGAAATAGTCATTGATGCATCAAATGAGCATTACGATTCTTTGTATGAAACAATTAAAAACCTTGTGGAAACAGAACATGATCTCGATCTTACCTTAACTATAAAATTTAAGGGAGTGAGCGTTGATCTAAATGTCAGTGAAAGTTTGATAGTAATAAATACACTTGCGGTGAAACGAGCAGAATTAAGAGGGGGGCTTTGGAGTACGGCAGGTAAAAGAGTAGAAAAACCATTAATGCAAACACTTTGTAAATTATATGATGTATCAGATAAAAATTATGCTGTAAAAATTGGAAGCAAAATAGTAGAGGATATAGATTTTGAGAGAGAAGTAGATTTTTATTTAGTTGAAGGCATAAATCAATATAAATGTGAAGTTAAGTTAATGGGTCGTGGTAATCCTGAAAGCGCAGATGCTGTAATAGCCAGGGATAGCAAGGTATTTGTGGCTGATAAACTGTCAGAAACTAATAAAAGACAGCTTGATAGTTTGGGTATTGAATGGGTGGAATTAAGAAGTGACAGCGGCTTTAAAAGGTTTGGGATAGTATTAAAACATTTAAAAATTCCTCATAGGCAATTACCTCAAAGTATCGATCAAAAACTTGAAAAAATTTTTAAAGAAATTTTTATCAAATAGAAAATAAAAAGACGAAAAAATGCTTAAAGCATTGGAGATTGATTATAAAAATAATAAAGTCAAAGTGGATTTATCAAAACTCTATGACAATATTGACATAGCCGAAACCTTGTCTAACTTGACCGGCAAATGGATTAAAAAAATCAGCGATGGCGAAGTGGAGTTTGAGGACGGAACAAGGATTAATACAAGAGATTTGGATTATAAACTCATTAAGCCATTGATTTGGTGGGAATGAAAGAAACCCAGACAACCGAATTCAAGTCCTCCTGGCGGGATGAGTATTTGAAATGGATTTGTGCGTTTGCAAATACTGATGGTGGAAGATTGCTCATTGGAGTTGATAATAATGGCAATCCTGTTGGCGTAAAAGATTCTAAAAAACTACTTGAAGATTTGCCTAATAAATTCAGGGATATTCTCGGCATCATTCCGAATGTGAAATTAGAAAAGAAAAAAGGCAAAGAAGTAATTGCCATAGAGGTTGAACATTCCTTTGCACCAATTTCTTATCACGGCAGGTTTTATGTGAGAAGTGGTAGTACCATTCAGGAATTAAAAGGCAAAGACCTCACAAGGTTTCTGGTTTCAAAATCAGGAAAGGACTGGGAAGAGTATGTTGAGGAAGGTGCCACAGTTGAGGACCTAAACCGCGAAACCATTGAAAAATTCAAGCGAATTGCGGTAAAAAGAATTCCATTTGTGAAAGATGAAAATGAGCCGTTCAAGGTGCTTGAGAAATTGAATTTGGTTGAGAATGGCAAAATTACGAGGGCTGGGCTTTTACTGTTCGGGAAAAATCCAAAGAAATTCTGGACAAGCGCCTATATAAAAGTCGGTAAATTCTTAACTGATACAGATATTATAAGTTCTGATGATATTGAAGGAAACCTCTTTGAGCAGGTTGAAAAGACAATGGAATTACTGCGAACAAAATATCTTATTTCAGAAATAAGATTTGAAGGAATTTATCGGAAAGAAGAACTTGAATATCCGGAAGAAGCGTTAAGAGAGGCAATAATCAATGCAGTAATTCACAGGGATTATATCGGACCGCATACTCAGTTAAAAGTTTATCCTGACAAAATAATCCTCTGGAATGTTGGC
>CALJNE010000034.1 GCA_937982115.1 uncultured Bacteroidales bacterium
GCTAAAAATTCATTTTGTCCAAAAGCCAACTAAGATAACTCAAAAGATTAATTATTGGTTCTTATTCAAAATTTTGTTGTTAAAAATTAGGTAAAAGGTGAAAGTGAAAAGGTAAAAGAGGAAAGTGGTGCTGCGATGTGAGCTTATATGATTTTTGTGGTTCAGATTGAAAATAAGGTTGTTGAATATAGTTCAAATAAAAATGGGCATTTGTAGAATAATAAATTATTATGAAGATGTGTTGACAAATTTCTGCAACCTAACGGACAAGAGGAAAAGAGAATATTTGTGAGTGTAGTTTGTTAGGATTTTAATTATGCGTTCATATTAAAAATAATTTTGTTATGAATTAGTGAAATAGTAATAGTAAAAAGTGTATGATACGAAATTTACAACTCATTGCAACTCAAGAAAAAAAATTATAATCATGAAAGTAAATTTTTTGGAAAACTGAAAAAATAATTCCAAACCATAATTTACAATATGTCGTGTCAAAAGCATAAAATGAATTTAGGCATAAATGACAAGCGATTTTTTTAACTTATGTTGATAAAAACATAATTAAACAACCTATAAAACTTAAAAAGTAATTAGATATCAAATTATATCAACAATTATTTTAATAGAAAATTCTTTTTATAATTTTGAGGCAAAAAACTATTATGAGAAAAAGAATAAAATCAGCGTTAATTTCTGTTTTTTATAAAGACGGACTGGATGTAATTGTTAAGAGTTTGAATAACTATGGTGTAAAGATTTATTCAACAGGTGGCACCAAGGATTTTATTGATAATTTGGGAATTCCTGTGGAAAGCATAGAAAACTTAACGGGGTATCCTTCTATACTCGACGGACGAGTTAAAACCTTGCATCCTAAAGTTTACGGTGGAATTCTGGCAATTAGGGATAAACAAGTTCATCAAGAACAACTAAATAGATATGAAATCCCTGAAATTGACCTCGTAATAGTTGATTTATATCCTTTTGAGGAGACTGTAAAATCAACAAAAGACGAATCAGAGATAATTGAAAAAATTGATATTGGAGGAATTTCATTGATCAGAGCAGCAGCAAAAAATTATAACGACGTATTGATTATCTCTCATAGAGGTCAATATCATGAGTTGGCCGGAATCCTTGAAGAAAACAAATGCGAAACAGATATGGAAACCCGCCGTAAATTTGCCATGGAAGCCTTTGCCGTGAGTTCTCATTATGATTCTGCTATATTTAATTGGTTTGATAAATACAATAATTCGTTTTTGAAAATTTCTTCTCATAAGCCGCAAATATTAAGATACGGCGAAAATCCGCATCAAGAAGCTGTATTTTTTGGAGAATTTTCCGAAATGTTCGAGCAGTTGAATGGAAAGGAAATCTCCTACAACAATATTCTCGATATTGATGCTGCAGTAAATTTAATATCTGACTTTAAAGAAACAAGTCTTGCGATTATTAAACATAATAATGCATGCGGATTTGCTTCTCGCGAAAATCTCACTGAAGCCTGGAAAGACGCTTTAGCAGCGGATCCCGTATCTGCTTTTGGAGGTATTATTGTTTGTAATAAGATTATAGATAATCAAACAGCCGAAGAAATAAATAAAATCTTTTTTGAAATTCTTATTGCTCCGGATTATACTCCCGAAGCTCTCGAAATTCTCAAACAAAAGAAAAACAGAATTATTCTGCTCCAAAAATCAACCGATCTCCCAAATAAAACTTTAAGAAGTTCTTTAAACGGATTTCTACTGCAAGATCGGGATACAAAAGTCGAAACTCAAGAAGACTTTAAATTTGTGACAAATCTTAAGCCTGCAAAAGAACAAATCGAAGATTTAATTTTTGCAAATAAACTTGTAAAACATACAAAAAGTAATGCAATTGTTTTGGCAAAAAATAAGCAATTACTCGCCAGCGGAACAGGTCAAACTTCCAGAGTTGATGCTCTAAAACAAGCTATCGAAAAAGCTAAGTCATTCGGATTTGACCTTAATGGTGCAGTTATGGCCTCTGATGCTTTTTTCCCATTCAGCGATTCTATTGAAATAGCATCCAAAGAAGGTATAAATGCCGTGATTCAGCCCGGAGGTTCAATCCGAGATCAAGATAGTATTGATTTTTGCAATAAAAACAATATTGCTATGGTATTCACCGGATTTAGGCATTTTAAACATTAAACTTTTTACAAGTCTAAACCCGAAACTTTTTTGTTCGGAAAATTACGAATGACTTTTTTAAGTAAATTTTAATCTTATTTAGTATTTTTACCAAAAATATTTATTCATAAATGACAGCAACCGAAACACCTTTAATGAAACAATATTATAGCATCAAAGCAAAACATCCCGATGCAATTTTGTTGTTTCGAGTAGGCGATTTCTACGAAACTTTTGAGGAAGATGCTGTAAAAACAGCTCGTATCCTTGGAATTACTCTAACAAAAAGAGCAAACGGGTCAGCAGCTTATATTGATCTGGCAGGTTTTCCGCATCACGCACTTGATACTTATCTACCTAAACTTGTTAGAGCAGGGGAACGTGTTGCAATTTGCGAACAACTCGAAGACCCTAAACTTGCAAAAAAAATCGTTAAACGCGGTATTACCGAAGTTGTTACTCCCGGAATATCTACAAATGATAATGTCCTCGAAAATAAACAAAATAACTTTTTGGCAGCCGTTTATCACGGTAAACTCAACATTATTGGGGTAGCTTTTCTCGACCATTCTACCGGAGAGTTTCTCGTATCTCAAGGCAATTTGCAGTACATTGATAAACTGATGCAAAGTTTTAAGCCTAAAGAAGTCATTTTTGAAAAAAGCAAAAAGCAATATTTTTTAGAGAATTTCTCTGATTTTAAAATTAACTTTGGATTTGATGACTGGGTTTTTACTTACGACCACGCTTTCGATAAACTTACAAACCATTTTAAAATCACGTCTTTAAAAGGTTTCGGAATCGAAAATCTCGATAGCGCAATTATTGCTGCTGGAGCAATTCTCGAATATCTTGATCATACCAGCCATACCGTTCGGGATCACATTACAGGCATTGCAAGGGTTGATGAAGATAACTATATGTGGCTGGATAAATTTACAATTCGAAACCTCGAACTTATTTATCCTCTCCATGAGAAAGGTAAAAGCCTGCTGGATGTTATTGATAATACCGTTACTCCAATGGGCGGCCGATTACTTCGCAGATGGATTAGCCTGCCTTTAAAATCTGTTGAAAAAATCAACGAAAGGCTTAATGTCGTCGAAGCAATAGCCTCTGATAGCGATTTACGAGATTTTCTTTACGAAAAACTCAGCTTTATTAGCGATCTCGAAAGGTTGGCTTCCAAAATTGCAGTCCTGAGAATTAACCCGCGAGAACTTCTCGCTATCAAAAATTCTCTCGAAGCTATTGCCCCCGTAAAGAATATTTTATCAAATACAGAAAATCCAAATTTGCAGGTTTTTGGAGAAAAACTCTACGGCTGCGAAGAACTTGTTTTAAAAATTACTCAATCCATCAATCCCGAAACTCCTGCAATTTTAAGTAAAGGTAATTTCATCGCTGAAAATTATAATCAAGAACTTGACGAACTTCGTAAACTTGCATTCGGAGGTAAAGATTATCTCGAAAATCTCGAAAAATTAGAGAGCGAACGCACCGGCATTACCAGTCTTAAAATTGGTTTTAATAATGTATTTGGATATTATTTTGAAGTAAGGAATACACACAAAGATAAGGTTCCCGAAACATGGATTCGTAAACAAACTCTTGTTTCGGCAGAAAGATATATCAACGAGGAACTGAAAGAATACGAAGAAAAAATTCTTGGAGCCGAAGAAAAAATTCAAAGTCTCGAACTTCAGCTGTATAACGAAATACTCGAATTTGCCTCGAATTACATCACCAAACTTCAACAGAATGCAAATCTTATTGCAAAACTTGATTGTTTGTTATCATTTGCAAAATCAGCTGTCGAAAATAATTACGTTAAGCCTGAAATAAACGAATCTCTGGTCATTGACATTAAGGAAGGACGACATCCCGTGATAGAGAAACAATTGCCACCTGGAGAAGTATATGTGAGCAATTCTGTATATCTTGACGACCAAACTCAACAAATTATGATGCTCACGGGGCCGAATATGTCAGGAAAATCGGCTTTGCTGCGTCAAACAGCTTTGATTTGCATTCTGGCACAAATAGGAAGTTTTGTCCCGGCCGAATCTGCTTCAATAGGCATTGTTGACAAAGTCTTCACAAGAGTTGGTGCCTCCGATAATATCTCCATGGGAGAATCTACTTTTATGGTCGAAATGATTGAGGCAGCAAGCATAATGAATAACATCTCCCAACGAAGCCTTATTTTACTCGACGAAATTGGCAGAGGAACCAGTACTTATGACGGAATCAGCATAGCCTGGTCAATTGCAGAATATATTCACGAACATCCCACAGCAAAAGCTAAAACACTTTTTGCTACCCATTATCACGAACTCAACGAAATGGAAAAATATTTTCCACGAATAAAAAATTATAATGTTTCTGTTCAGGAATCAAAGGAAAAGATTATCTTCCTGCGAAAACTTAAACCCGGAGGCAGCGAACACAGTTTTGGTATTCACGTAGCTCAAATGGCCGGAATGCCAAAGTCAATAGTTTACAGAGCCCGTAAAATACTCGAACAACTCGAGGGCAAAACAAAAGATTTCAATGTAAAAAACGAGCTCAGTAAACCGGTTGAAAAAATTGCCCAACATCGCGAAGGCTATCAGCTAAGCATCTTTCAGCTCGAAGATCCCGTACTATCACAAATCCGAAAAGAAATAAAAAATCTCGATATAGACCGCCTAACCCCCCTCGAAGCCCTAAACAAACTAAACGAAATAAAGAAAATCTGCGGACTGTAGAGAGTACCTCCAAAAATTCTCTCCCCAAAAAATATTTTTTGTTTTTATAAATATTTTTTAATTTTGCAGCCCGAACAATAAAAAAATCTTTCCGGTTCGTAGCTCAGTTGGTAGAGCACGTGACTCTTAATCATGGGGTCGGGAGTTCGAGCCTCCCCGAACCGGCTTTTTCTTTTGAATTTTTCCCCTAAATGTTTATTTTTGGTAAAAATTTTTTGACTATGAAACATTATGATGTTTATGCTGCCGGAGATTTTATTCAAACTAAGGATGTTCTAAAAGTAAAAGAAAAATATACCGGCGAATATTTTGCCGAAGTTTGTATGGCTGATGAAAAAATTTTAGAGGAATGTATTCAAAAGGCTGTTGATGTTGAGAATGAGATGGCTGAATTATCATCGGGGGCAAGATACAAAATTCTGAAACAGATTTCCGATGCTCTTTTTGAAAATCGAAGAACTATGGCTGAAATTATTGCCATGGAAGCCGGAAAACCACTTAAATATGCTTTAATTGAAGCCGAAAGAGCCTCCCAAACATTTCTTATAGCAGCCGAAGAAGCAAAGAGAATTCAGTCGGAGATTTTAGCTTTGGATTGGTTTACAGATTTACGTAAGGAGGCTGTGGTAAAACTTTTTCCTGTGGGAACAGTTGCCGGAATCACTCCATTTAATTTTCCATTAAATCTTGTAGCTCACAAGGTGGCTCCTGCCATTGCTGCAGGATGTCCGATAATTTTAAAGCCTGCAAGTGCTACACCGGTTTCCGCACTTGAGCTTGCAGCAATAATTAATAAAACAGACTTACCAAAATCTGCATTTTCTGTTTTACCTATGTCGCATACTGTTAGCAAACCTTTAATTGAAGATGAAAGAATTAAAAAGATTAGCTTCACGGGTTCGCAGGAAGTTGGCTGGGAGATGAAAAATCGTTGCAGAAAGAAAAGAATCACACTTGAACTTGGAGGTAATGCTGCAGCAGTTGTAACTCCATCTGCAGATTTTGAGGAGGCTGTGGCTAAATGTGTTACAGGTGCTTTTGCCTATTCCGGACAGGTGTGCATACATACACAGAGAATTTTCGTTCACGAAAGTATATATGAAAATTTTGTTCAAAAGTTTGTGGAGCGGACATCAAAATTAAAATCCGGAAATCCATTAGAAACAGATACAGATATATCTGTGATGATTGATGAAACTAATGCAATCAGAGTTGAAAATTGGATTATCGAAGCAGTAAATTCTGGAGCAAAAGTTCTCATAGGTGGTACGAGATCAGGTAGTTATCTTGAGCCGACAGTCTTAATTAATACTCACAGAGACATGAAAGTGAGAAAAGAAGAGATTTTTGGACCTGTTGTTTGTATCGAAAAATATGTTGATTTTGATGAGGCTATTGAGCTTGTTAACGATTCAAGGTTTGGGTTACAGTCAGGAGTATTTACTAACAATATTCTGGAGATGAACCTGGCTTTCAGAAAAATTAAAGCCGGTGGTATAATGATAAATGAATCACCTACTTTCAGGATGGATCAAATGCCTTACGGAGGGTTAAAAGAATCCGGCTTTGGTAAGGAGGGGGTAAAATATGCTATTTTTGAAATGTCTGATATGAAAGTTTTAGTAAAGCCGTGTTGAAAATGACTGAAAAAAATAGTGCGGAACATGAAAAGTTTATGAGGCAGGCTCTTATAGA
Organism: uncultured Bacteroidales bacterium; assembly: GCA_937982115.1. Taxonomy (GTDB): domain Bacteria; phylum Bacteroidota; class Bacteroidia; order Bacteroidales; family ML635J-15; genus Bact-19. Next base: position 6,605 of record CALJNE010000034.1, read on the forward strand.
AGCAAAAAAAGCATTTGAGGCTGATGAAATACCTGTGGGAGCTGTAATTGTTCATAATGGAAAAATAATTGCCAGGGCTCATAATCAGACAGAATTACTTAAGGATGTAACTGCTCATGCTGAGATGTTGGCAATAACTTCTGCCTCTTCAGCTTTTGGTGTAAAGTTTTTAAAAGATTGTACTTTGTATGTTACATTGGAACCTTGTTTTATGTGTGCAGGTGCAATTTTCTGGAGTCGTGTTTCGGAGCTTGTTTTTGGTGCTTACGATCCTAAACGGGGTTTTACGAATGTGTCCGAAAAAATCTTACATCCAAAAACAAAATATATAGGGGGAGTTCTCGCCGAAGAATGCGGTTCGATTTTAACAGAGTATTTTGATAATAAAAGAAAATGAATTTTGTTAATAAACTTTTGATTAAAAATATGGTTTTACAGATTGATAAAATTATTTTTGTAGAACTTTAAATGTTTAACTATGAACAAATTAAAACCGGGAGATAAAGCTCCCTATTTCAAAGGGATTACACAAGATGGAAAAGAAATAAGTCTTGATGATTTTAAAGGTAAAAAGTTGATTTTATATTTTTATCCAAAAGATAATACTCCGGGCTGTACTGCCGAAGCATGTGATTTGAGAGATAATTACGAAATGTGGTTGAGTAAAGGATACAATGTTGTTGGTGTTAGTCCCGACAGTGTTCAGAGTCATGTTAAATTCAAAGAAAAATACTCTTTGCCTTTTGATTTGATAAGCGATCCAGAAGCAAAGATTTTAAAAGATTATGAAGCCTGGGGAGAAAAAAGTATGTACGGCAAAAAATATATGGGCGTTTTAAGAAAAACTTATGTAATAGATGAAAACGGAGTTATAGTTGAAATTTTCGAAAAAGTTGAGACAAAAGCACATACTAATCAAATATTAAAGAAAATAAACTAATAAAAATATGGCAAACAATCCTGAAGACATAAGAAAAGAAAAGCTGAAAGCAGTTCAGCTTGCAATGGGTAAAATCGAAAAAGATTATGGAAAAGGTTCCATAATGATGTTAGGTTCTAAACCTGTTGAAGAGGTTCCCGTAATTAAATCCGGTTCTATTTCACTGGATTATGCACTCGGTATCGGAGGTTATCCCCGTGGTAGAGTAATTGAAATTTTCGGACCTGAATCCTCCGGAAAAACTACTCTTGCCATACATGCAATTGCCGAAGCTCAAAAAAATGGTGGAATTGCTGCCATTATTGATGCCGAACATGCTTTCGACAGGTTTTATGCCGAAAAGTTGGGTGTTGATGTAGAAAACCTTATTATTTCACAACCCGACCACGGCGAACAAGCTCTTGAAATAGCAGATAATCTTATCAGATCCGGGGCAATTGATATTATTGTGATTGACTCTGTTGCAGCTCTTACTCCCAAAGCCGAAATTGAAGGGGAAATGGGAGATTCTAAAATGGGACTGCAGGCTCGTCTTATGTCGCAGGCATTACGTAAATTAACCGCAAATATCAGTAAAACACAAACTTGTTGCATATTTATTAATCAGTTAAGAGAAAAAATCGGTGTGATGTTCGGAAATCCCGAAACTACCACAGGTGGAAATGCTCTCAAGTTTTACGCCTCAATCCGTCTTGATATTCGTAAAACAACTCAGATTAAAGATGGTGGAGAGGATATTACCGGAAACAGAGTAAAAGTAAAAGTTGTTAAGAACAAACTTGCTCCTCCTTTCCGTAAAGCCGAATTTGATATTATCTATGGTGAAGGAATCAGTAAAATCGGAGAAATTATTGATTTAGGCGTTGAATATGATATAATTAAAAAATCCGGTTCTTGGTTTAGCTATGGCGAAACCAAACTTGGGCAGGGCAGAGATAGTGTAAAAAATATACTTCAGGATAATCCTGAACTATGGGCCGAGATTGAAGCTAAAATCGTTGAAAAACTTAAGCAATAGTCATGAAGAAAAGTATTATTTTAATTTTCATTTTTTCTCTTTTTCTGATCTTTTCTTTTTCTTCTTGTAAAAATTCCGGCAATAAAAATATTGCTGACATATTTAATGATACTACTTTAACAATCGAAGATCTAACGAAAGAAATTCGAAACAATCCCAAAAATGCGGATTTATTTGTTAAAAGGAGTGAGTTGTATCTCAAAGAAAATAATCTTAAGGAGGCAATCCGAGATTTGGAAGTTGCTCTAAAAGTAGATTCTACACGTCAGGATATTTATATTAAGTTATCTGATCTTTATTTGCAAAAAGGAAATTCCAAAAGTGCAAACGAAGTCCTGAAAAAGTGCTTGACCTATTATCCTGCGAATGTTGAGGCCAGAATAAAACTTGCATACTTGTATTTTTACATTCAACTCTATCGCGAAGCAATGCAGGAAATAATTGTTCTTGAACGAAATAATCTGCAAAACGGGGAATCATATTTTTTAAAGGCTTTAATACTTAATGAAACCGAAGCTTATGAAGACGCAGCAATTGCTCTTAAAAAAGCATTGGAATATAACAAGAACAACGATCAAGCCTATATTCTATTAGGACTTGTTTACACAAAACTTAAAGATCCCATTGCTCTTGAATATTTTAACACTGCAGCAAGTCTTTTTCCCGATAATGCCGAAGTTTTTTTTAATAGAGGATATGCTTTGCAGGAATTCGGTAAATATATTGAGACCGAACAATCTTATCTTAAAGCTACCGAACTTGATACTGCCTACTACGAAGCATTTTATAACCTGGGATATATATATGCTAACTTTCTTAACAAAAATGAGGAGGCTTTAAAATACTTCAGTCGAGCAATAGAGTTAAGACCAAATTCCGAAAAAGCAATTTACAGCAGAGGTTTTGTTTACGAAAAAATGGGGAAATACAAACTTGCTGAAATGGATTATAGAAAGGTTCTGGAAATCCATCCAAATTATGATCTTGCTGTTGAAGGTTTAAATGAAGTAATAAAAAAACAACAATAATAAATATTTGAATTATGAAAAGATTATTAATTCCTATGTTTTTTGCTACGTTAATTATTTTCTCTTGTAAAAGTAAAAAGGAGCAAGTTGAAGTTGTTGAAGAATATATGCCGGATGTTTCTCTAACGCAAGAAGAAATACAAAATGGCATACTTACTCCGGAAATACTATGGAAGTTTGGCAGGATTGGCGATTTTCAGATTAGCCCCGACAGAAAAACAGTAGTGTATAATATCACTCACTACGATGTAGAAAAAAATAAGGGCTTTACTCACATTTATACTATCTCTGTAAATGGTGGTGAGCCAAAAAGATTAACCGGAGGAGAATTTTCATATTTAAGTCCAACATGGACACCTGATGGAAAAAAGATTATGTACCTTTCTACCGAAACAGATACGATTGCTTTATGGATAATGGATCCGGATGGAAAAAATAGAACAAAAGTTTCGGATTGGGATAAAAGCATAAATGCGTTCAAGATTTCACCAAAAGGTGATAAAATAATTCTAATTGCAGATGTGAAAATTGATAAAACTCCTCAGGAAATTTATCCTGATTTACCCAAAGCCAATGTTATTATGACTGAGGATTTAATGTACAGACATTGGAACAGCTGGACAGATTACAGTTATTCTCATATTTTTATTGCCGATCTGGATAAAGATTATAAAGTTTCCAATCCTGTAGATATCATGGAAGGAGAGCCTTATGATGCTCCCATGAGCCCATACTTTGATGAGTCTGAGTTTGCATGGTCGCCTGATGGTAAATTTGTGGCTTATACTTGTAAGAAACTTACAGGAATTGACTATGCCCTGAGTACTGATTCTGATATTTATCTTTATGAATTAGCAACCAAAACCACAAAAAACATTTCTAAAGGAATGCCCGGGTACGACAGGTATCCTGTATTTTCTCCCGATTCCAAACAACTTGCATGGAGCAGTATGGAAACTCCAGGTTATGAATCAGATCTAGAAAAACTTTTTGTTTTCGATATAGAAACAGGTAATAAAGAAAACTTTACACAAAATTTTGATTTTAGTGTCGAACATGTAATTTGGCCAAACATAAACGATAAACAAGACAAAATATATTTCATATCCTGTATAAAAGGCACTCATCAAATATTTGCTCTCGATTTGTTAACCAGGGAGATAATTCAAATTACCGATGGGAATCATGATTATCAGGATATTAAACTTGCAGGAGATAGGTTTATCGGTAAAAAAATGTCTATGTCAATGGCAAGTGAATTATTCACTGTTGCTTCTGACGGAATTGAAAAACAACTAACATTTACCAATAAGCATATCTACGATAAAATAGAGTTTGGAAAAGTTGTTCCTAAGTTAGTAAATACTTCAGATAATAAGAAAATGCTAGTTTGGTTAATTCTTCCACCAAAGTTTGATGCAACTAAAAAATATCCGGCAATTTTATATTGTCAGGGAGGTCCGCAAAGTCCGGTTTCTCAGTTCTTTTCCTACAGATGGAATTTTCAGCTGATGGCAGCAAACGGATATGTTGTAATAGCTCCAAATAGAAGGGGAGTTCCCGGTTTTGGCAGCGAATGGCTAAAACAAATTTCCGGAGATTACGGCGGCCAGAATATGAAAGATTATATTTCGGCTGTGGAACAATGCAAAACAGAACCATTTATTGATGAAAACAGAATAGGTGCTGTTGGTGCTTCTTATGGCGGTTTTTCTGTATTCTGGTTAGCCGGACACAATGAAAACAAACTGTTTAAGGCTTTTATAGCACATTGCGGTATGTTTAATCTCGAATCTCAATATGCTGCAACTGAAGAAATATTCTTTGTAAATCACGACCTTGGCGGGCCATATTGGGATGAAAAAAATAAAGTAGCTCAAAATTCCTACAAAAATTCTCCACATAGATTCGTTCACAAATGGAATACTCCTATATTAATTATCACCGGCGGTTACGATTTCAGAATCCCATATACTGAAAGTTTACAGGCTTTTAATGCTGCAAAACTTAACGGTGTAGATGCTAAATTACTTTATTTCCCTGATGAATCACATTTTGTTTTGAAACCTCAAAACAGTATATTGTGGCAAAGGGAATTTAAATCCTGGCTTGATAAATATTTAAAATAAAACCTACTTTGATAAATATTCTATGATAACGTCTCCGTATTTTGCGGAGACTTTTTTGTATTTGTCCTTATATGTAGAAGCAGTATTTTCCTTAAAACTTTCAAAAATTAGCTTTTTGAGTTTCAGAGGATTATCATCCGGATAAAAAACTTTGCATAAATTTAAACCCGAGAACCTCTGAACATTCCATTCTTGTTCAAATATTGATGGAACTGCAATAATTTTTTTGCCTGCATTCAATGATTGATACATTGTACCATTGCCTCCGTGGCAAATTACCAGATCAATTTTTTCGGCAATTAAATCAAAGTTTACAAAGTTTTTGTAAAAGACATTTTTATTCTCGTATTCTTCGTTGCAACCAGTAACAATTAAATTATAATCTTGCAATTCTTCGGGTTTTATTATGTTAGGAATGATGTTTTTCCCACTACTGCCTGTGCTAACAAAAATACTCGGTTTAGAAGAATTTTTATTTAAAAAATTTAACAGATCATTATCATCTTTTTTGCAAGTGTACAATACAGGTCCTGATTGCACATGAGAATTATCATGGTTTTTTAGTGGAAAAATTTCAGGGTCATCTACTATTAAATTTAGTTCGGATGTAAACTCATCAAATAGGTTCTCTTTTAAATCAATTGATAAATTTTTCCTGATCTTTTTAAAAGGGGTATGTACTCTTTTTAAGGTGATTTCTTCTACAATTCTTACTATTCTATCCCATTTTTCCTGTGTGAGATATTTACGAAAACGGTTAGCTCTATGATTATGCGGGACATCTCTTAATAAAGCATAATTATTTGTAGCATAAGCATTTACAATGGATATATGTTTTATTTTTAAATATGAACATGCAATATTTATTCCGGGGTATGTATCGCTTATCACCATATCGGGTTTTTCATCTTCGAGTATATTTATAAAAAAATCAACAGCTTTTTTGACAGATTTTTCATTAATCCACGAAAAATCAAATTTTCCTGCGTTTTCAATTACTCTTTCGTAAGCGACACATTGATTTTTTGTTTTTTTAAATCCATTGGAGCTAACAAAATCAAAATATCTTTCTGAGTTTAGAAAAACGATTTCTAAATCGCTTGCAGATATATTTTTAGCGATTTCTAAACACCTCAAATAATGAGCTAACAGATCAAAAGGTATGAAAAGTATCTTTTTCATTAAAAAAAACTGCTTCCAAAATTTTCTGGAAGCAGCGTTAAATTTTTTTAATTACTACGCCGGATGAATAGCTTCTACAGGGCAAACATCTGCACAAGCACCACAATCTGTGCAAACATCCGGATCAATTTTGTAGATATCACCTTCTGAGATAGCCTCTACCGGGCATTCATCAATACAAGTACCGCAAGCAGTACAATCTTCTGTAATTACGTAAGCCATTTCTGTATAATTTAAGTTAGTAACTCATTTAATTATCATTGCAAACTTAAATACTTTTTTTGTTTTAAAAAAGAAAAAAAAAGATATTTTTTAAAAAAAAAGGCTGCCCTATGGCAGCCCAATTGGATTTTTAGAAGAACCTTGCTCTATTGTCTTTCACATTAGCTCTTTTCTCAAGGGATTCAAAAATTCTGTAAGTTTGAGATGCCATATTTCTCATAAGATTTAACTGTTCTGCTGTAAAATCTGTTTTTTCGGGAGCGGCATATTCGTCTAATACTTTGATAACATAAACTCCATTATTACCTTTAATTGGTTTTGAAGTTTTTCCTTTACCAATAGTTGAAGCAACAGCGTTTATGTTAGGTTCAATGCCGTGTCCAGGGATTGAAAAAGATGCAAAGCTTACATTATTTACTGTGTCAACATTAATATTGTATTTTGAAGCTATCGTATTCAAATCTTTTAAAGAATTCAAATCTTTTTCAAGTTCGGAGATCAAAATTTCAGCTTTTTTGTTTTTCAAAACGATAGGTTGAATTCTGTCTTTTACATCTTCTATATTCGCAAAGCCTTTTTCACGAATAGCTGTAGCTTTAGCAACGATATATTTATCCTGGAAAACAAATACATGAGATACATCGCCTTTTTTGGTGTTTTCATCATATAACCATCTAACCATTTCTCTTGCATTTTCAATTCCGGGTAGTTTATTGTCTATATCGTTGATATTTGTAGCAATTCTTTTGGTTAATTTTTGTTCGGCCACAGCTTTATCAAATTTTTCAGATGTTGTATTCATGGAGGCAAATTGACTTGCTTGTGAAAAATACAAATTTGAAGTTTTGTCGGAGAAGTTAATTTCTTTTGCAACTGTGGCTAATTTGATTTTTCTGTGTGGTTTTGTTTGTTCTACAATTTTAATTATATGCACTCCAAATTGAGTTTCAACTTTTTTAATGTCGCCGGGTTTACCTTCAAAACAAGCATCATTAAATTCTTTAACCATCATTCCTTCTGTAAACCAACCTAAATCGCCTCCGGCATTTTTTGACCCCGGGTCTTCGCTATTCATCAAAGCTAATAAAGCAAAATCTTCTCCTTTTTCAATGAGCTTCATCAAACTATCTGCCTTAGCATTACATTGTTCTAATGTTACAGTTTCACTTGGCCTGATTAGAATATGACTGGCTTTAACAGAATCGGGTTTTTCTGCTACATCTACAATTTTTGTAAACAAGAAAGCATTATTTGATAAAACAATGTCTGATATTGTTCCAACCGGTTTTTCAAAAAATTCCGAAGATATTCCTGCCGGTAGTTCATTGGAATTCAAATATTTTTCAGGAAATCTAACTTCTGAATATCTTTTTGCATAAGATAAAACGTCTTCTTCTTTCAAGAAATTATTTAATAAATCAGTAATCTCCTGTTTTGCTTTTAATGTATCTTCTGCACTCGGAATTATTGAGAAAACAACATATTCCATGTCTCTGCTGCGTTTATCAACTTTGAACATGTGTTTGTTGTTATCGTAATATTCTTTTATGTCGGCATCTGTAATTTTTATGCTTTCGTCTGCAATTTCTTTGTATCTGCGAACTAAAACTAAGATATCATAAGTTGTATTTCTTTCTAAATAATCCATTTTTGCAAGGGTTTTAGGAGTGTAAAAACCTTGCTTTACCATGTTATTATATTTGGTATTCATTCGGTCTTTCTTAATGATAGCCTTCCAATAATCTGCAATTATTGTATAATTTGGGTCATCATAAGCTCTTTGGAAGAAGTTCTTAATATTTGCAGTGTCAACTCTGCCTGTTTCGGGATTGGTGAAGTTTTGTAAAATGATGTAGTGAATATTAGATCCCCACAACAAATCTTCAAGTTCTTCATCACTAACATTGATACCAACTTTTTCAAAATTTGGCTCTAAGATATACTTGTTAAGAATATCTTTCCATGCTTGTTCTCTCACACTTTCGTCTTCATCCGGTTCAAGATTGGTTTTTCTTTGAGCTACAAGTAAAAAGTTACGATGAAAAATATAATTTTCATTAAATTCTTTATAATCAATTTTTTCACCGTTAATTTCTGCTATGCTGGTGTCTTGTTTCATGAATAAACCTTGAAAAGTCGTAGGATCAATTATAAATAAAAATAATGCTACACCAACAAAAATCACCACAAAAATTCCTGCTCTGTTACGTATCTTCTGTAGAACTGCCATTACTTATAAAATTTAATAGTTTTACTAAATTTTTTGAATTATTTTCAGGCTGCGAATATAATAAAATTATTTGTAAACAAAGATTTTAAAAATAATTTCAATTAAGTAATTTTTACGCAAAATTCTGATTCTCTTTTCTATTTACTCAAATCTTAATGTCTTTTAAATGAAATTTTTATTTATAAAAGTTTAATTTTGCAAAAAAATTTTCTGATATTATGTCGAGAATTATCATAGATGCCGGCAATACCAACTATAAAGTCTTTATTTTTAAGGACTCCGACATTACTGCTCGACATACATCAAGTTCACAAATTCAAGTAATTGACTGGTTGAAAAATCAAAAATTCAAAAACGATGCTTGTTGTATTTATAGTTCAGTACGTAATGATGATGGTAAGCTCATTGAATATTTAAAAGCAAGTACTTCATTCATTGAATTTTCACATCTTTTAAAATTACCAATACTTATTAATTATAAAACTCCGGAAACATTAGGAAAAGATCGTCTTGCTGCTGCTTGCGGAGCCAGTACATTATTTAATGGTGAAAATGTTTTGATTATTGATGCCGGCACAGCAATCAAATACGATATGCTTATTGACGGAAAAACATTTTTGGGAGGCAATATTAGTCCTGGTATAGCATTAAGATTTAAAGCTCTCAATCAATTTACAGGAAAACTTCCACTTATAAATTACACAGAATATTTAACTTTCGATTTCAAAAACTCATTTTTTGGTCAAAATACTCAAGAGGCTCTGGCCTTAGGTGTTTTTATGGGAGTTAAAAATGAAGTTGAAGGCATTATAAATATTGCGTCGGCACAATATAAAGATTTAAAAGTCGTTTTTACCGGAGGTGATACTATTTATTTGCATAAATTATTAAATTTTAGCATCTTTGCATGCGATGATTTAATAGCTATAGGATTAAATGAAATATTAAAATTAAATGTATAAATTACTTTTTATATCATCATTTTTGGTAATCTTTGTTACCGAAATATTTGCTCAAGGACGTGTAGGGTCTCCTTATACTCGTTACGGAATTGGAGATATATACAATACTGTTCAAAGTCGTAATAAGGCAATGGGAGGGCTGGCTTATGCTCTGCCTTATCAAAACAGTATAGATTTTGTTAATCCCGCTTCAATAGCAAATATTGACAGCCTCACATTCATATTTGATTTTGGATTTGATGGCGGAGCAAGATTATTTGCCGTTAAAAATCCCGAAACAAAAATGTTAAAATCGGATTTTAATCTGGCTCATATTATCATTGGGTTTCCGCTAAACAAATGGTGGAAAGTATCATCGGGTTTAATACCTTTTACTAACGTTGGATATAATATTGGCGCCGTTGATTCAGTTTTCGATGTTAATAAAACTTATTTATTTCAAGGTTTTGGCGGTATCAATAAGGTATTCTTAAACAATGGATTTAAGATTACCAAAAACTTAAGCATTGGTGTAAATTTTGGCTACAATTTTGGAAAAATTTATCAAACAAACGGGTTAAAATTTAATGCTAACGATGGCGGCTTATTGAATGTAGTTGAACAAAATTCCATAAGAATTAGTGATTTTTGTTTTGAGTCCGGTTTAGGATATAAATTTAATTTAAACGATAAAAACATAATTTTACTTGGAGCCGTCTATGGATATAACAATAAACTAAATGCTTACAAATCTACTTTGGTATATAATTCTCTTTCTGTCGGAAGTTCTGCTATTCAGGATACAATTTATTTGTCAGAAGACGAAAAAGGTGAAATTACTTTACCTCAAAAAATAGGTTTTGGGTTAGGTTATTTTTTTGATGAGAGGTTTTTTATTGGAGCTGATTTTACCATGCAAGACTGGACGAAATCTCCATTTTTTAACGAAATCGACAGTTCTAAAAACAATAATTATTTATCATTAGGATTTGAGTATAAACCTGCAGGAGCAAATAAAAATCCGTTGGTATATTCATCCAGTATAATTTATAGAGCTGGCCTTTATCTTAATAGCAATTATTTTAGATTCTCCGGCAATGAATATAAAATAAATGATTTTGGCATATCTTTTGGTTTAGGATTGCCGGTGAAACGTTCTAAAACAGTTTTTAATTTATCTCTACAGATTGGACAGAGGGGGACATTAGAGAATAGTCTTATTCGCGAAAATTATTTCATTTTCGGATTAAGTTTCAATCTTGGAGATACATGGTTTGTGAAAAGTAGGTTTGATTAAAGTTTAATAGATAAATTTTTTGTTATGAGATTAAAATTATTATATTGGGTAGTAGCATTAACTTTAGTATTATCAAGTGTTGCTTATGCTCAGGAAAATTACGGTAGTGATCCTGAAACTTGCAGGACGAATTTATCAATTTACACAGAATATGTAAATCAAAAGAACTATCATGATGCTCTGCCTGCATGGCGTTGGTGTTTTGAAAACTGCCCGGGTGCAACCAGAAATATTTATATTCATGGTGTAACTATAATGGAATATTTTATTGCCAACGAAACTGATCCGGCAAGACAACAGGCTTATATTGATACTCTTTTGATGGTTTACGACAGACGTATGGAATACTTTGGTCAAAGAGAAATTCAACTCGGACGAAAAGGTGTTGCTCTTCTGAAATATCGTCCCGATGCCGTCGAAGAAGCTAAGAAAATTTTTGATGAAGCTTATGCTTTATCAGGTAATAGCACCGAATTTTTTGTACTTGGAATTTATTTTAAAACCGGTCTTGCTTTATTGAATCAAGAGAAATTATCAAAAGATGAGTTAGTAGATTTATATACTAAGGTTATTGACGGTTTAAACGAACAGCTTGCAAACGAAACCAAAGAAGCTAATATTCCAAAAATTCAGGAAGCAATAAAAACTGTTGAAGACCTTTTTGCAACAAGTTCTGCAGCAGACTGTGCAACTATAATAAATATTTTCGGACCTAAATTCGAACAAAATCCTACTGATGTTGAAATGTCCAAAAAAATCATAGCTTTGCTTGACAGAGGTCGTTCCGATGAATGTAAACTTTCGGATTTGTACCTTAAAGCAGCAGTTCTGTTGTATAATAACGAAAAAACTGCAAATGCAGCTTTATCTTTGGCTCAAAGTTATTTTAAAAGAGGTGAAAGTGCTAATGCAGAACAGTATTATCTGGAAGCAATAAACCTCGAACAGGAAAATCTTCGTAAAGCTGATATATGCTATGAGTTGGGATTGCTTTATTTTGCAAATTTCAAAAATTATCCTAAAACCAGACAATATGCTCGTATGGCGATAAGTTTTAATCCAAATAATGGGAAAGCTTACATGTTGATTGGTAGAGCTTATGCTGCAGGCAGTGCCGGATGTGGCGAAAATGCTTTCGAACAAAAAGCTGTTAACTGGGTTATAGTTGACCAGTTTATCAAAGCCAGAAATGTTGATCCCAGTGTTGCTGACGATGCTAACGAAATGATTGGAAGATATTCGTCAAGATTTCCTACTCAGGAAGAAGCTTTCTGGTATGATATTAAAGAAGGTCAGTCTTATACTGTTGGTTGTTGGATTGGTGAAACTACAACTGTAAGATTTATAAAATAGTGAAACCAAAATCTATATCGAAGATTTTGATAGGTCTGTTGCCGGTGATTTTTGCCGGCAACTTTCTTATTTCATGTAGAAACGATATTGAAACAGTTAATAAACTCACAAACTATCAAGTATTACCAACTTTTGTTGTCGAAAATTTTGAAACAAATTTAAGTGATAGCGGTAAAATAAAACTGCGACTCAAAGCCAAAGAATTGATAAGAATTGAGGATGGAATAAATAGGTATGACGAGTATCCAAAAGGCTTTCAAGTTGAATTTTTCGATCCTCAAATGCGAGTAACGGCAATATTAAAATGTAATTATGCAAAATACCATATCGAAAAAGAATTATGGGAAGCACGCAGAAATGTTGAAGTTACAAATTTCGAAAAAAACGAAAAAGTTAATACAGATTTATTATATTGGGACACTAAATCGGAAAGTATTTATTCCGATAAATACGTAAAAATTACAACCGAGACACAAATCCTTTTTGGAATCGGCTTCGAAGCTCTACAAGATTTCTCAAAATGGAAAATTATTAACCCAAGAGGAATAATAAATATTAAAGATGAATAAGAAAAAATTAAACGATTTTTTTATTGTGGTTGAAATAGCCTGGATTGTTATGGCTGTTTTCTGTCTTGTTGCAGGAGTGTATTATCACTCTAAAATTGGTATTGCAAATGCATGGTTGATTTATATGCTCAGTGTAATTTGTATTGGAATGTTTTTAGTTCGACGTCAGCAACGAAAAAATAACCAACGTAGAAATAATAATTAATTCAATAAATGGAAATTATAGTTATTATTCTGGCAATAATTTTTTCGGCTTTTTTTTCAGGAATTGAAATTGCTTATGTTACTGCAAATCGTCTGAAGCTGGAAATTGCTTCCAAAGAGCCGGGAGTTCAGGGTCGAATTATTGAAGCTATAATTAATAATCCGGCAAAGTTTATTGCAGCAATGCTTGTTGGAAATAATATAGCTCTTGTAATTTACGGAATTTATTTTTCTACTTTGTTAGAACCAATAATTGCCTCTCAAATTAATAATCATTTATATGTATTTTTAATTCAAACAGTAATTTCGACAATTTTAATTCTTGTTGTAGCAGAGTTTTTACCTAAAACAATTTTTCGTATAATTGGCGACAATGCAATTAAAGTATTCACAATTCCTATAGGTTTTTTTTATTATTTGTTCTCACCGCTGGTACGTTTTATTGTATTGATTTCTTCGGCTATTGCTAAATTGTTTTTGAAAATAAAAATAGATGATAATTTTCAGAATAAAGTTTTTACCAAGCACGATATCGAGGCAATTATAGATGATAGTAATGTCGAAAATCTTGATGATGAATCAAATATCAACGAATTGCGGATATTTCAGAATGCACTTGATTTCTCAAAAATTAAATTGAGGGAATGTATTATTCCGCGAAATAAAATTGTTGCCGTTCCAAAATCTGCCTCCATACAATCGGTACGTGATAAATTTATTGAAACCGGACATTCTAATATTTTGGTTTATAATGAATCTGTTGACGAAATTACCGGTTATGTAAATGTTAAAGATATTTTTAAAAATCCAAATTCTATTGACGAAATTTTAAGGCAGGTTTTCATTGTGCCGGAAACAATGTCGGCTCGTAAACTTTTTGAAAAACTTCTTAAATCAAAGAAAAGTATTGCAGTGGTTGTTGATGAATTTGGAGCAACCAGTGGCTTAGTAACCGTTGAAGATATTATTGAAGAAATTTTCGGCGAATTTGAAGATGAACACGATAATCCCGATGCTAAAGTTATTATAACTAAAGAAGGAAATTATATTATTTCAGGCTCTCAAGAAGTAGATTTGTTAAACCTCGAATTTGATCTTAATTTGAGTGAATCTGATGAATACGAGACAATAGCCGGATATATTCTTCATCATACCGGAAGCTTCCCAAAAGAAAATGCTATTATTAATATTAATGATAATAACAGAAATGTAAGATTTAAAATTTTACGAATCTCCGGAACAAAAATTGAGAAAGTGCTTTTATACAAGGATTAGAAGTTTTGTTTTTTTATGAAATCATTCACTTTTTTAGAGCTCAAATGTTTTAGAGCTTCCTTAAACCAATAAGTATATAGGTGGGGATTTAGTTTTATGTCAGTCAAGAGATTTTCAAAATTTACCCATTTGTAATCATCGGCTTCCAGAGGATTAATCGAAGGTTCGGAGTTGTAAATTCCAAAAAATACGTGGTCAATTTCGTTTTCAATAAGATTATTATCAAATTGAATTCTGTAGTGAAATTTAAAAATATATTTTAATTCCGACTTAATTCCCATTTCATAAAATAACCTTTCATGGGCATAGTCAACAAATTCTTTAGCTTCGATAAAATGAGAGCAACAAGTGTTTGTCCACAATAGAGGGGAGTGGTATTTCGAAGCAGCTCTTTTTTGAAGGAGTAACTCCATGTTATTGTTAAAAATAAATATAGAGAAAGCTCTGTGAAGAAGTCCTTGGTGATGTACTTCAATTTTATCGGCATATCCTATAATATTATCTTTCGCGTCAACTAAAGCAATTTTTATATTAGTATTGTCCAAAATTATCTGTATTATTAAAAATCTTATGTACTCTTTCAACTCGATTTCTAAGATTTTTTTTGTATTCTTCAAAGTCGGAAATATTAATAGTAGCGACTCCTGAATCCATTGCTGCTTTTGCAACTGCCGGAGCAACATATTCAATTACTCTTAGGTCCAGAGGTTTAGGAATTATATAATCTTTTCCGAAAACGATATTGTCTTTATTATAAGCTTTACAAACATAATCCGGTACAGGTTCATGAGCAAGTTTTGCCAGAGCTTGTGCAGCAGCGAGTTTCATTTCTTCGTTTATTTTGGTAGATCTTACATCCAGTGCCCCTCTAAAAATAAACGGAAACCCAAGCACATTATTCACCTGATTTGGATAATCGCTGCGTCCGGTAGCCATTATTAAATCTTTTCTTGTAGCAATAGCTAATTCATATTTTATTTCCGGGTCGGGATTTGCCATTGCAAAAACAATAGGATTCTTTCTCATGCTCAGGAGCATTTCAGGACTTAACACGTTTGCAACTGAAACTCCGACAAAAACATCAGCATCTTTAATAGCTTCGCCTAAGGTTTCGATGTTTTGGGCAGTTGCAAATTCAAGCTGGTGCGGATTGCTTGCATTGTCTTTTCTTATAACACCTTTTGAATCGCACATTATAAGATTATTTTTGTTTACGCCAAGTTTTATAAATAGTTTGGCACAACTTAATCCTGCTGCTCCTGCACCACTGAAAACAACCTTAACGTCTTGAATTTTCTTTCCGGTAATTTCAAGAGCATTTAACAAAGCTGCTCCGGCAATTATAGCAGTTCCGTGTTGGTCGTCATGAAATACCGGAATATTCATTTGCTTCTTTAGTTCATCTTCGATATAAAAGCATTCAGGTGATTTTATATCTTCCAGGTTTATTCCTCCGAAAGTAGGTTCGAGTGATTTTACAATTTCAACAAATTTCTGAGGGTCTTGTTCGTTTATTTCAATATCAAAAACATCAATATCGGCAAAAACTTTAAATAAAAGCCCTTTTCCTTCCATAACTGGTTTAGAGGCCTCAGCACCAATATTGCCCAAACCAAGAACTGCCGTACCATTGGTAATTACCGCCACCAGATTAGATTTTGCTGTATATTCGTAAACGAGGCTTTTATCGTTTTTTATTTCCAAGCATGGTAAGGCCACTCCGGGGGTATATGCCAGCGAAAGGTCTTTTTGCGTTGAAAATTCTTTAGACGGGATTACCTCTATTTTCCCTTTACGTTCCTTACTATGATATTTCAGAGCTTCTTGTTTTGTAAACAGTGTCATTATTCACCATTTTTATTAATTTCTTCGATGTCTTTTTTAAGTGCATCGAGGTTAACTCTCTGCATTTCAAGAATTTGAAGAGCATTTCTGTTAAAATAAATATCTTTTGCAGCATAAACAGAATTTCGGAAGGATTGTTCGTTAGCAATTCCTTTTCCTGCAATATCATAAGCTGTTCCGTGAGCAGGCGATGTTCTGATTATTGATAATCCGGCGGTAAAATTAACCCCGTCTTCAAATGCAATGATTTTAAACGGAGCTAATCCCTGGTCGTGATACATTGCCAGAACTCCATCAAAATCTCTAAATTTCATTGCTCCAAAAAATCCATCGGCAGGGTAGGGACCAAAAGCCATAATGTTTTTTGAAATAGCTTCCTTAATTGCAGGAATAATTATTGTTTGCTCTTCCTGTCCGAGAAGACCTTCATCTCCGCAATGCGGATTAAGAGATAATATCGCAATTTTTGGTTTAGAAATTCCAAAATCAGATTTAAGACTATTATTAAAAATCTTAATCTTTTTTAAAATTAATTCTTTTGTTAGAACGGAAGGAATTTCAGCAATGGGAACGTGATTTGTAATGATGCCTATTTTAATTTGATCATTCATTAAAATCATAAGGTTATCTCCATTGGAGAATTTTTGAGATAGGTATTCAGTATGTCCTGAAAAATTAAATCCTGCAGCCTGAATATTTTTTTTGTTTATAGGTCCAGTAACCAAAACATCAATTTGGTCATCTTTAATGTCTGCACAGGCTTTTTCGAGAGCTTGATAAGCCGCTAAACCTGCAATTTCTGTTGATTCTCCCATCTCAACTTTGATATCTTCGCTGTTGCAGTTAATAATGTTGATTATTTTTGGCTTAGCTTGCTCTGCTTTAGATATTGTTTGATGCGGAAAATTCAACTCAAAATTCTTCTTATAGTATGCCAGAACCTTTGGTGAACCGTAAATTATAAAAATATCATCTTCGTAAAATCTTGGGTCATTAAAAGCTTTTAATATTACTTCAATGCTTATTCCGTTTATATCGCCCTGGGTTATACCTATTTTTAACCTTTTACTCATATATCATTAGTGTTTTAAATTCTGTTTAATAAGAAATTGAAAATTAGTCGCACTCCAAAACCGGTGCCTCCGTTTCCTCTATAGCTATCGCTGTTTTCGGAATATGCCGGTCCGGCAATATCGAGGTGGATCCATGGGTAATCCGTAAAATGTTCGAGAAATTTTGCCGCAGTAATTGCTCCTCCCCAACGTGGTCCTACATTTTTCAGGTCTGCTACTTCGGATTTTATAAGCTCTTTATAATCATCCCACAGAGGAAATTCAATAACGCGTTCCCATTGTTCCAGACCAATATTATAAAAAGTTTTAATTTCATTTTTTGCATTTCCCATAATTGCAGAGACTTTTTCGCCAACAGCAACGACAGCGGCTCCTGTGAGTGTTGCCAGATCAATTACTAATTCGGGAGAATATTTTTTTGCATAAGCAAGAGCATCGGCCAGAATTAATCTGCCTTCGGCATCTGTATTTAATACTTCAACAGTTGTTCCATCAAACATTGTAATTACATCCTGAGGTACATAAGCATTATTTCCCGGACGATTATCTGTTGCAGGAATCAGACCTATAAGTTTTACAGGCAATTTAGCCTTTGCCGCAGCACAAAACAATCCAACTACAGCTGCAGCACCGGATTTGTCGCTTTTCATTGTTTCGAGAGATCCGGAAGGTTTTAAATTTATACCTCCGGTATCAAAAACTAAACCTTTACCTACAAGAACTATTGGTTTTTCATTTATTGAATTTTCGGGAGTATATTCCATGATTGTAAATGTAGGAGGCTCTGCACTGCCACGATTTACTGCAATTATTCCTCCCATTTTCAAACTTTCAATTTTCCCCTTATCCAGAACTTCTGTTTTGAAACCATATTTTTTCCCCAGCTCAACAATAGTTTCCGAAAGCTTTTTTGCAGTCATGTACGAAGCCGGTTCATTAACAATATCCCTTGCATGAAAAACTCCTTCGATCAAGGCATTAAGATTAAATATCTTATCTTTATTTTCCTTTGTAGAAATGATTTTAATTTCTTTTAATGAATGTTTCTTTTTATCGGCTTCATTAAAATATTTTGTGAAATCATAACAATTCAAAGCAAGAGCTTCTGCAAGCACAAGTTCATAATTCTTTTGGGAAATATCCAGTATATTAATCGTTTCTGTTTTTTCTTCATCAAGGATTTTTATAATCTTATCGGATTTTTTACGTAAATTTTCTTTAAGGCTGTTAATATCCTTTTCGTTCTTTACAAAAATTATAAAATTGAATTTAAAAAATGAATTAATAAACACGAAATCTTTTTCGCTTTCAAGTTTTTTTAATGCATATTCTTTTTCGTCGTTGTTTAATTGCAAATTATCCAGTTGATCTTTGCTTTCAATAATATAAATGATGCTTTCTTCTATTTTGTAGTTATCTGTTAATTTTATCATTAGTTTAAAGTTTAAAGTTTATGCAAAGATAATCTGCAATATTCAAATTAACAAAAAATCTTACAAGTTGTTAATTAGGGGTTTAGTCAACGTATTCTTTTTTCTGAACAATCTGACAAATATTGTCTTCGAGTTCGGTGTAGCCGTAGTCGTAGCAATAATGGTATTCTTTTCCGTTTTTGGTTTTATAAATATTGGTTAAAAAGTCGAAATTGTAACCGTAACTTAATAGCTTTTCTTTATTGATTTTGATAATGTTTCGTGAAAATAAATCGTGAAGAATTTTGCGGTTTTGTTTTAGTATTCTATTAATTCGCCGCGAATAATTGTTTATGTCTTGATATTTTTGATTGTTGAATGTATTTCTGCAATAATCGCTACAGAATTTTTTGTCTATCCTGCCATCGAATTCGGATTTACAAACAGGGCAAATTCGCTTCATGTTTTTTTTTCAAATATAAAAAAGAGCCTGCAAATTTGCAAGCTCTTAAAATCACTATTTGAAATATTTTTACTGTTTAATTACTTTAGTATGATTAACAGAGTTTTCTGTGGCAACCATAAAAACATATATTCCGGCAGGCAGGTTTTCTATGTCAACAACAGCAGAATTTGAATTTACATTTATATTTTTCAATAATTGTCCACCAATAGAATAAACTTGAATATTTTGTATTTCTTTATAGTTTGTAACGAAAACCTTTCCGCTACTTGGGTTAGGATAGATGCCAAAATTTGATAGAGTTGGATTTTCCAGAGACGAAGAAATTAAACAGAAATCATAAGTATATGAACTCCAATTACCGCTTGCTGTCCAATCCCATATAATATCGCTTGTTGATAGATTTGTTATTGTTATTTTTCCTTTAGCTGGATTAAACCATGTAGAACCGTTCATTCCGTCTCCATAACTATCATAAACAGTAAATGTATAACAACCAAAGTTTAAACATAATTCATAACTGTACAATGCGTTTCTGGGTGTTGATGGATATGGTCCATCTGAGAATACGATATTTTGATTTGCATCAAATAATTTCCAGGAAGTTTCATTTGGATAATAGTCGGTAAGAATGTCTATTTTTACGAGTTGCCCGCTGGAAATTACATTAAAATCTTTAGAAATACTAGTTCCTGTACTTGCAAGATTGCTGCCTCCGTTAACTGAAATAATGCTGAATGTGATTGTGTTTTCACCTTGTGGAAATTCGTTTTCGGGAAATGTAATCGTTGCAATTTGATTTTGTTCGAGATTTCCTGTCCAATTATATGTGTCTTCAACTCCATTGCATGAATAATGAATTGTTGCTGATGTTAGCGGATATGAATCAAGATTTTTGATTTTAACGGAGGGCATTGTAGAAGTAATATTACACAAAGATCCAGCAGGATTTGTGATTTCGGTAAGTTGTGCATTTCCGGAATAAACTAAAATGTTTTTTGTTCTTGTGTCATTATCAGGATATTCATCTACTTGTGCGTTAGGTGAAGAAACATAAGCAGTAATTGTTGATGCCCCTTGTGGCAAAGTAATTTCGGGGAATGTTACTATTTCTGATTCTAAAAATGCAAGGTCTCCTGTCCAGTTAATTTCTACAGGTTCTTCATTATTTAATTGATATCCCACTGTAACTGAATTAAGATTTATCTGTCCGAGATTTAATATTTTGAATTGTGGGCTAACAGAAGAGTTAGAGATATGTATTACCGCTTCAGGAATGATTATTGTTTGTAACATTGCGTCATATTGGCTGTTATTGGGAATAATTTGAATAGTTGAAATGTGAGGAGCTCGGAATTGTTTTGTAATTACAATATCTGCAGTTCCAACATTTGTCAATGGAGGAAATTGTAATTCTACAACACCGGAAATATCTGCGAGTTTTGCATCAAGGAGTTCTCCTTCTAAACTTATTGCTACATAAGCTCCTAGTTCTGTAGAAACTTGTAATGAAGACATCCCGATAGATAGTGTAGGCAAATAATCAGCATATACTTGAGGAGGAACTCCAACATAAGGCATCAATGACGGATCGCCCATAACGTGATAAATTTCAAAGTAATATTTTTTTTGTGAGGAAGTGCTTTGATTAACAGCCATATTACCAATGAAATTTATCTGTGCGGCTGTTGAGTATTCTTCTTCACCATTCAAATGGAATAAATGGTCGTAAGCAGCTTGAGTTGTTTGTTCGTAGGTAGGATTAGCCGTGATGTTGGCAGTTATGCCTACGCTCCAATAAAAGTCTTCGTTCCACATAGTGTTATTAGAACCACCAATATGTACAACTGCCCCTTTTTTTGAAGTTCTTAAAAGAGCTTCACCAAAGCATTCCTGTTCTTCGAATTTGTTAGATTGACAACAATTACCTATGCTGAAAAAATATTCATCTTCATTTGCCAGTGAAGGTATATTTGAAGTGGTGAAGCTTGGTCCTGCCCAGCCACTTGAAGAGCAATGAGCTGTATAATTTACAAAACCAACGCCGTTGCTGATGGTAGAAATTATTGCTGATGCTTGTGAGTTTGATTGAGGATACAAGTAGGTGTAATCAGTTACTCCTTGCGACGAATTAAAATAATAATTATGTGCATAATTAATTTGTCCATTTGCATGAGTTGATCCGTAGGTTGCATCATCTCCTGCAACTAGAACAACTTCAGCCAAGTAATCCGGATTTGGAAAAG
The DNA here is from genome assembly GCA_937982115.1 of uncultured Bacteroidales bacterium. GTDB lineage: Bacteria > Bacteroidota > Bacteroidia > Bacteroidales > ML635J-15 > Bact-19. The sequence goes on from CALJNE010000034.1 coordinate 28,032, forward strand.
TGTATTGTTCGAACATTAAAGTTTTTTCAATAATTGTTTCAAGTTGTGTTGTATTTGTTGCAGAAAAACGACCTATGTACATTTCTGGGATAAAATCACCGCCGCCGTCAAATTCTCCAAAATACATATCTGAAACATGACTTGCTAATTGATTTGTAGCTACTTGGGCAACATCTCCAACCAAAAGTAAATATGTGGGTGCAGGATCTTCTTCTGTTCCTGACAGATACAAATTTTGCACAAAAGATTTTATATTTGCCGCAGATGTTCCAATTTCGTCTGTGTAGCCAACAATTACTTTAAATCCTTTTTTAGTTTTCCATTCTATAAATGGTTGAAGAGTTGCTTCGAACATTCTGTTTGCCACAATCACATATTTTATCGGATATTTGGATAAAGCGTCCTTATTTGCTGGGGGAGTATAATTCCAGATTTTTTTGTAAATATTTTCGAAATGAGGAGAGTATTTTGAAGACTTTGATTTTTCATAATTTGCCATGTCAGCATTTTTAAATTTTATTTCTGCCTGAATATTGTTTTTAATTATCAGAGAGTTAGTTTCAATATCGTAAGAAAAAGGAGAAATAATTATGTTTCCTGTTTGAACACCTCTTATTTTACTTCCGGGAAAAACTTTTATTAATTCTGTTTGATAAAATTCATGATTTTTATATACTTCATCGGCTTTTACAAATTGAACTGAGGAGGGATCTTGATTTTTAAAGAGCCAGGGTTGATTAGGATAAATTTTAAATTCAAAACCTAATTCATTCAAATTTATTACCTGTTCGTTGTAACTGATTACATTAACCAGAATATCTGATCCTTCAGGAATTTCAATGATTTTTGAAATAACCGGAAGTTCAGGAAACCCTGTTTTATTATCCGGATAAAATTCCGGAATTGATATTCTGACGTAATTTCCATCAACTGTTTTTACATCTGTTAATTCTATTGTCCCAATATTGCAACTAAAACTAAAAGAATCTTTAGTTACATCTTTAATTTCAGTAATGTTATAATTTGATTGTAATTTTACTACTTTTTGCGATTGAAGAACTGAAATTATTATAAAAAAGCTGAATAAAAATGCGATAAAATTTTTCATATAAATAGTAGTTAAAAGTTATTAAATGTAAAAATAAAAAATTTTTTTTAATTATATTAAACGGACAATAAAAATTATAAATGGTTGCAAAAAAAGAGGCTAACTTATAAGTCAGCCTCTTTAATTATTCTTTAACTAATTATTATTTAACAAGGTTAATTTTAAGAGTAGAAACTTCGTTCCCTTTAATAACTCTAACAAAATAAGTTCCATTAGAGAAGTTTGAAAGATCAATACTGCTAATTTCGTATTCTGATTTAACAGATTTAACAACCTGTCCCATCATGTTAATAACTTCGATATTAGCATTTTCTACATTAGCAACAGAGATAATACCATTGCTTGGATTTGGATAAACACTTACAGAACCTGCATTTTGAATAGCAACATTTGAAGGTTCTCCAACATTTAATCTGATTAAAGGTACATGAGTTCCACCATAGTAGTACCATTGACCTTCGCCAGCGAAATACATCCATGTTTCAAAACCGTTTGTAGGAGCACTTCCATCGATTCCTAATCTAAAATGACCTCCAGATCCAGGATAATATTCAATTGCTGCCAAAATATTGGTTTCTCCACCTTGTTCAACGTTTACAAATACTTCGTCGAGGAAAGTTACATTGTGCCATGTGCCAACTTGATTACTATTTTCTATTGTAATAAAGTCGCTACTTGAGAGTTCTGACCAGGTATTTCCGCCTTCGTCCCAGAACATTATCTTGGCGATGTATGAAGAACCAACTGTTGACATACTGCCAACCCAAAATGTTAGGTGATTAATTTTAGTTGTTTGGAAAAATTTGTATTCAACACCGATTATATCCCCATCAACACATCCTCCTTGATAGTTACAGGTGCTCCATTGGCCTGTATAATTACCATTGTCGTGAGCAAAATCGTTATGAGTTACAAATACACTGTAGTTTTTTGTATTATTTACAGGATTTTCATCATTTTGACCTATAATTCCGGCTAAGAAGTTAAATTTATATTCACCGATTTGTGGGTTTGTCCAAACAAATGCAGTATTAACATCTTGATAATTAGGTTTTATAGTGTCGAATCCTTCAGTCGCTAATGGATTTGGCATGTTATAGGTTTGTGAGAAAATTTGAGAATTTGCGGGATTTGTAACTGTAACATCAAGTTTAGGAGTTACTGATTGGCTTCCGAGATTTTTGATAACGCCACCAAACCAAATAGGTAAACCACCAACTGATAATTGTTCTAAAGGAATTTGTCCGTAAAATCCTGAGTAACCATAGTTAGCATAATCGGGCCAGAAGTTTAATCTAACTTGTTGTAATTCAACGTCGTAATCGGGAGCGTCGAAAATTACAATATCATCAACCATCCAAGCGTAGTCCCATTCTCCATGGTATCTAAATCTTAAATAAACATTTGGTTGATTACCTGCAACAGCAGTAATATTTACGGTAACTATAGTAGGATTAGCAGATGATTGGTTTACATTCAAATTAGTGTGTAATTCAAATGATGTCCAGGTTGTACCATTGTTACTAACTTCAAGGTAAGGAGTACCGCGGAATTTTCTGTAGTATGATTCAAACATTACAGCTACTTTTGGGTGTCCTGAGCAGTTTATTGTTCCATTGTAAATAATTTTTGAGTCTTGTTCTCCAGGTTCAACTCCAATTCCATCTGAGTCGTACATTGCAAAACCGTTTGCAGCAGTCGTAGAGTTAATAGGCCCCATACCTGCAGAATAGTATCCAGAAGGTCCTGTAGTACCAATTACCCATGGTCCATCGTTTGGATTGCCTTGCATCCATTCCATTGTCCATTCTGATGGGTTAGAGAAATCGTTTTGCCAGATGATGGCTTTGTTAGCAAGGTTTCTTAATTCTCTGTCTTTAACCGGAATGCTAATTGTTTTCTTTTCAAATGTCATTTGTCCGAAAACAATTGCAGAAATCAACATTAAAGTTGCAAAAATCGTAGTTCTTTTCATATCCGTAAAATTTAGTTAATAATTGGTTTGCTTAATTCTAATGCAAATATAAAAATATTTTTTATTAAAATGAAAAAAAAAAAAAAAAAAA
>CALJNE010000035.1 GCA_937982115.1 uncultured Bacteroidales bacterium
AATAACATTTTAAAAAAGGAAAAGTGGCAAGGTGAAATGGGAAAGTAAATATTACAAACCAAACAACCTACATCAAACCGTTCAGCAAAACTCCAAAAAAAACTACTTAAAATAAATAGTCCGTCAGAGTACTAAGCCCACTAAATTATCGCAGATATTTTGAGTGATGTTTAGCCTTTTGAGATTACAAGGCTTGTCGAAAGCACCTGGACAAGTGCTACAGTGATTCTGCGAACTGCTAAGTATAGCACCTCAACGTCCAAATAATGAAGACTTTAGGGTTAAATCCATAAAATCTTAAGTTTCACCTATTATTGATTTGACTACGAGTTATTTTTTTGATTGCAAAATCCACCAGCTCTTTTAAAGATGGATATGTTCTTTCAATAAAGAATTCATATAAATCAAAACTCAGCCATCCTATATCGGTAATATCTTCTTCGGTTTGAGGTTTTAATAAATGACTTCCCGAAAACGCCATCAAAAACCAATGATTTTTTTTGAGAAAATATTTGTGATTATAATAATATATGTGGTAAGTTTCAGGAAGTTTATCCAAAACTTTAATTTCATTTTCAAAAATTCCGCATTCCTCACATACTTCGCGTATGGCAGTAGATTCTGGAGTTTCGTTAGTTTCGATTTTTCCTTTTGGTAAATCATAAAATCCTAACCTTTTAATAAACAAAAACTCTCCGGAATTATTCATTACAAAACCTCCGGCAGCTTCCACAAGATGAAAAATTTCAGAAAAATAATCTGGTATATTTGTAAACTTGTTTCCATAAATATTAAGGTTCGAGGAATTTTCAACTTCCAAAAACTCTTTTAGGGAATTTTTAATTTCAAGTTCGTTCAAAAAATATATTTTTGTAAAACCGAAATCAGAAGTTGGAATTTCGGAGAAAAGAATAATTTTATTATTGTAATAAATTTTAATCATAACATTATGGAAAAAACAGCAAAACAAATCGCCGAAAAACTTTTACAAATTAAAGCAATTAAATTAGAACCTACAAACCATTTCACCTGGGCATCTGGCTGGTTTTCTCCAATTTATTGCGACAATCGAAAAACCTTATCCTATCCCGAAGTTAGAACTTTTATCAAAGATTCATTTGTAAAAGTTATAAAAGAAAATTTTAAAGATTTTGATGTTATTGCCGGCGTTGCTACGGGAGGAATTGCACAAGGGGCTCTGGTTGCCGATGCTTTGGAAAAACCATTTGTATATATTCGTTCGCAAGCCAAAGACCATGGTCTTGGTAATCAGATAGAAGGAAAACTTGATGCAGGACAAAAAGTTTTGATTATTGAGGACCTTATTTCTACGGGAGGAAGCAGTTTAAGTGCAGCAGAAGCTGTTCGCAATGCCGGTTGCGAAGTTGTTGGAATGGTAGCAATATTTACATATAATTTTCAAAAAGCTATTGATGCTTTTAATACAGCGAATGTAAAGCTCATTACTTTAAGTAATTACAATATTTTAATAGAACAAGCTCTAGAAACAGGTTATATTACTAATAAAGACGTTGAGTTATTAAATCAATGGAGATTTGCTCCCGACAAATGGAAAAAGGAATAAGCCATGAAAGAACTTGAAGTTATTAGTAAAGTTGTAAAAATTCAAAATTCCGACGAAAAGATTTTTAAATTCTATTCGGATTTCAGAAATCTTTCGGCAATAATTCCGCCTGAAGTAAGCAATTGGAAAGCCGATGAAAATTCCTGCAGTTTCGAGGCTAAAGGTCAAAAAGTGGAAATCATAATAGAATCACGCGAGCCGAATAAAAACATTAAATACCGTTCCGGCTCTTCTTCGCCGATAAAATTTAATATGTGGATACAATTACAACAGTTATCGGCTTATGAAACTGCAGCAAGAATAGTTGTTCGTGCCGAACTAAATTTCTTAATGCGAAATGCACTGAAAACCCCGCTTAAAAATGCTCTCGACCAGCTGGCCGATATAATGAAAGTAACACCTTATGTCTGAGATTGAAATTCACGAAAAATATATCAGACGCTGCATAGAACTTGCAAAAAGCGGATTAGGTTCGGTATCTCCAAACCCAATGGTTGGAGCAGTAATTGTTCATAACGGTAAAATTATTGGCGAAGGATTTCATCGCAAATACGGAGAGGCACATGCGGAAGTTAATGCCGTAAATTCGGTAAAAGATAAAACGCTGTTAAAGAACTCCAAGATTTATGTTTCTTTAGAGCCTTGTGCTCATGTTGGAAAAACTCCGGCCTGCACCGACTTAATTTTACGAGAACAAATCCCTAAAATATATGTTGGCAGTGTTGACCCTTTTGAGCTCGTTCAGGGAAAAGGTATAAGAATTTTATCAAATGCCGGAAGAAAAGTTGTAGCCGGAATCTTAGAAAAAGAATGCATAAGCTTAAACAAAAGATTCTATACTTTTCACCAAAAAAAACGACCTTACATAATACTTAAATGGGCTCAAACACTTGACGGATACATTGATTCCGACAAAAAAAGTAATAATGCTCCAAGCTGGATAACAAATGAATTTTGTAAAACTCTGGTTCATAAGTGGCGTACAGAAGAAGATGCATTTCTTGTGGGCACAAACACTGTAATACAAGACAATCCACAACTTACTGCAAGAAACTGGCATGGAAGAAATCCTGTAAGAATTACAATTGATAAAGATTGTTTACTTGATTTAAAAAAATATAAAATTTTCGATACTTCAGCAGAAACATGGGTTTTCAACGCAAAAAAAGATTCAAGACAAAACAACATTTTATACATTAAAGCAGATTTTTCAAAAAATCTTGTTCAACAAATAATTGAAACCCTATATTACCATAAAATTCAATCCCTTGTGGTCGAAGGTGGAACAGAAACATTGAAAAGTTTTATAGAAGAAGACCTTTGGGACGAAGCCAGAGTTTTTACAGGGAATAAGATATTTCACGCAGGAGTAAAAAGTCCGGAATTCAAATTCATTCCACAAGAAACACATCTTTACGGAAATTCAAAACTTGAAATTTATTACCATAATGAATATGTTCTCTGCTAAATCAAAAGATGTCTATTATCAGCTGGTAATAACAATTCTCGTTATTGTGAGTTGTTTTGCTTTCAGTCAGTTAGTATCACTTTTCATTTCCGAAACATTTTCGCCGGGATTATTCCATAGAATCGGAGAATTAAAACCTGACAACAAATTTGAAATCAACATTATAAAAATCTTGCAATTACTTTCATCAAGTTTAACTTTTATACTGCCGTCCATTATTCTGGCATATTTATTTGGCAATAAGATATTGTCTTACCTGAAGATAAACAGAACACCGGGAATTCTATATTACATAATCATTCCGGTATTTATGTTTGCCATCATGCCTGCCTTAAATTTAATAATAATGTGGAATGAATCCATTGTTTTACCATCGGCACTAAAAAGCCTTGAACACTCATTGAAAGCTATGGAAGAGTCCTCACGAAACATGACTATGCTTGTAATTTCGGGTAAAAGTACAGGAGATTTTATTTTTTCTTTAATAGTGGTTGCCGTAATTCCGGCAATTGGCGAAGAACTCTTATTCAGAGGAGTTATCCAACAACAGCTGAATCAAACTTTCAAAAACATTCATCTGGCAGTATTTCTAAGTTCATTTATTTTCTCTGCAATACATTTTCAGTTTTATGGTTTTATTCCCCGACTGTTACTTGGAATGATTTTCGGGTATATGTTTTATTACTCAAAATCACTATGGCCTGCCATTTTTGCACATTTTTTCAATAATGCTGGAGCCTTAATAGCATTTACAGTTTCCGGTTCACAAAATCCAGAAATCAACAATTTCGGAACAAACAGCGGAGATATTATTTACTTAATGCTTGGATTGGTTGTTGCATATTTCTGTTCGAAAATTCTTTTTAGAAAAGAAGCCGCTTTTTAATTTAAATTTTTTCCGACCAGAGAATAATAATCCAGATAATAAATAAATTTCACGGAAAAACTATTAGCCATAGGTTCTTCCCAGATGTTTTTAAAACTTTCAAAATAAGAAGGCAAAACAGCCTCATCAAAAGACTTTCTTTCAAAAATCTGATTTTTCCACATTACAGAAAGATAACTTCCCGGCAAAAAGTTCCAAGAAAAAAGTAAATCAATATTAAAAATGTTAAAAGTATATAAATATTGAGGCAACTGTTCGTTTAACTCGATAATACTACCGTCGCCCATTAATTTGTAATATTCATAATTGTCAACATTCGAAACATAATGTCTTGCATTGCAGGAAACAGAAATTTTAGGATTAAAAACATAATTCACTTTCAGAGAACTTGAAAAAGTAATAACATCACGTCGGCTAAAGATAATATCGTCATTCATTTTTTTGAAATATCCGGCACCGGCAAGGTCGTAATCGCCGGAAAAACTAAGCCTTAAGCCCAGTTTTTTGCCAAATCGAGTAAGCGGACTCAAGTTTGCCCACACACCATGTCGCTGTTCAGTATCGGCATAAACTCCCGCTTTAAAATCAAAAGCAAGTTTTTTTCGATAGTCTGTTGACATAAAGAAATACTCAGAAAACATGGCCGGACGTTTATAAAATCTGTCCGGACTGCGAGGTTCGTAATAATCATTTGAAGCTGCAGGTTGCAAAGTCAGAGTATTCCATAAAGACAAATGTTTAACGGTAGTAGCATAATTAGAAAATTTTATTTCTGATTTTGTAAATTTATTTAAGTCCATTAAGGTACTATATGAAATGCTCAGGCTGTTACGAGTATCATTAAATTTCCAGAATCTTGAAAACTTCCTGTAACCAACAGTAGCAGAAGTGCTTGTTTGATTATAAATAGTGAGATATCCCAAATCATTGGGATTATAGTCTTCAGAAACCACTTCGCTTGAGAGATAATATACCCATGTTCCGTTCATTTTTCCAAAACTGCCATTAAATCTGAATCCGTCGTCAATTTTGTTGTTATTATTTCGACGATAACTGTATGAACCATAAGCAGTTATTCCAAAAACATTAGATTTATCCATCAACTTAAGTGAAAGAGCATTAACATTAGAAAGGTAGTCTGTTGCCGGTTTAATTAGATTAGCATTAGTAAAATTAACATAATTGTTAAGTCCGAATGTTTTATCCAGCACAATCAAGTTATAATTTGCTGCAGGCTCGGTAACAATTATTTCTGTAATATCATTAACCAGTAATTTTGCAACAGATTTGCCTGTTATAGCATTGAAAATTCCAAGAGCAAGGTTATCTGAATTTTTTCCGCTGATTTTAAAAGCATTTATCAAAGGAACCACATTAGGATTGGAGATTATTGAAATGCTGTCGTTATCAGCAAGTTCGGTAACATAATCGTAAAGATTCGGAGTTTTACCAATACGTCTGGAGTAAAACAATCCTGCCTTATTAAACAGCTCTATACCTTCGGTAAAAAAAGGACGATTTTCAGAATAATACGTTTCGTGAGGAGTGAGATTTAAAACCAGCTCATCGGTTTTTGTCTGGCCAAAATCGGGAATAAGAGTCATATCAAGAGTATAGGTTTCTGAGAGTCCGAGTTTTAAATCCAGTCCGTAGCTATACGAATATCCAGTAGTGTTGTCAAATGTATTCAAATAACCCGAAGCATAAGGCAATAAGGACAACCTTAAAGGAGTATCAATATCTTTTATTCCGGAAATTCTTCCCATTTGTGTTGCTTCGGAACCTTTGGATTTATCAACCGGATTCCAAGCAGAAATTTCGCGTGTACGGCGTACTGTTCTAAAAAAATTAACTGCCCATATATGTTCATCAGTTTTAGGAAATCTTATGGCAGAATACGGAATTTCGATTTCAACAATCCAGCCGTTTTCATTTACAGTTACAGCACTAAACCAAACAGCATCCCAATTATAGTCATAATTATCGCCTGAAATTCTTATATCGGTTTGCACATTAGCGGCACTGACAATAAAAGCAAAAACATTTTGTCCGTCGTTATTTGGATTAAGAAAGATTTTAAAATAATCAGCATTTCCGTTGTCGTTATCTCGAACTGTAAGTTCTGTATAGATGCTGTCAGGTTTATTGTCATACAAAACAGCCCCAAAATAAATTGAATGATTGTTGTAAAGGATTTTTACTTCAGACAATTGGTCTGGGTGTTTCCCGAGAATGGGATAATACACGGTGAAATTGTCGGCAGAGGGAGTAATTTTCCAATCAGGTTCATCGAGTTGTCCATCAATTACAATTTTATCATTGGTTCTGACAGCAATTATTTCTTTGCTTTGAGAAAACAGATTTATACAATAAACTAAAAACAAAACCGTGAAAAAAAACAATCTGAACATTCAACAAAATTTTTACACAAAAATATACTGCTAATGATTTTATAAAATAATTTTGAATTTTAAATGTTTAAAATATTGTTAATTACAAAAAACATTTGTTAGTTTGTTAAAAAAATAGATATGTTACATGTAGTTTTAGGAGCAAGTCCCAATCCTCGCAGGTATTCGTACAAAGCTACAGAGTTATTGGGAGCAAATGGTTATAATGTATATCCTATAGGAATAAAATCCGGTAAAATCGGAGAGTACGAAATAATTCATGAGTTTCCGGAAAATCAGGAGATTCATACAATTACCATGTACTTATCACCGGAAAATCAAGAGCATTACTACGAAAAAATTTTCAATAATTTGCCGCGTAGGGTTATATTCAATCCCGGAACTTACAATCCTGAATTTCAGCAAAAATTAAATCAAAAAGGAGTTATTACGGTAAATGACTGCACTTTAATTATGGTTAACCAGGGAAGATATTAAAATACAGTAATCAATTTTTTGTTTTGAAAAATAAATTTCTAATTTTGTTGCAATATTTTGCAAAAGATGAATGATTCTAATGTAAACGAAAATTTTCTTGATGTAAAAATACTATTGGAATTTTTGAAGAAATATAAAAAAATTCTGGTAATAGTTTTTTTAATATCTGCCATATTTTTTTCCGTTTTATGTTTATTCATACCTTCGGAATATAAATCCACAATAATATTATTCCCCACTTCAGGAGGGTCTGTTTCACAATCACTTATAACCGAGAGTCAACAAAAGAAAGACATTCTTAAATTTGGAGAAGAAGAGAATGTTGAACAGCTTATGCAGATGCTAATGTCATCTGAAATAAGAAATATGATTATAAATAAATTTGATCTTTTTAAACACTATAATATTGATCCTAAGTCAAAATATGCCAATACAAAACTTTATAAAAAATATGAATCAAATGTAAAAATCACGCGTACAAAATACATGTCAATACAAGTTGACGTAATAGACCGTGATCCGAAAATTGCCGCAGCCATTGCCAATTCAATAGCAGAAGCAGTTGATAGTTTATATGATAAGATTAGATATGAAAGAGCATACAAGTCCTTTTTGATAGTAGAAAAAGAATATGAGAATCAAAAAGTAAAAATAAAGACCATAGAAGATTCGCTGGCTGCATTAAGTAAACTTGGGGTAATAGAAGTAAAGACCCAAACCGAAATGTACAGCGAACAACATGCAATAGCAATTGCTACAGGAAATCAAAAAGCCAAAGAAGAAATTGAGAAAAAACTTGAAATATTGGCAAAATACGGCAGTACACATTTGTTACTAAAAGAGCAACTCTCAGAAGAAGTAAAAAGATTGGCCGTTGTTGAGGCAAAATATAAAGAAGCAAAAATAGATTTAGAAGCCGATTTACCTAATACATTTATAGTAAGCCCGGCAGAACCGGCAGACAAAAAATATTATCCGATATGCTGGTTGATTGTGAGTATCAGTGTTATTTCGACTCTAATACTTGCAGTATTTGTTTTAATTTTACTTGAAAAGTTTGTAAAAAAAAAAATCTTTGAAATAGAATTTTCAGAATTAAAAAACGAGATAAAAAAAATTGAATTTGAATTACCAAAATACGAAGTTATGGAATCATATTTTAAAACAAAAAGCATCTTCGGATTAATCTTAAAATGGAAATGGCATTTGATTGTTTTAATACTTGCAGCCGCAGGATTAGCAGCATTGTTTTCTTCACCAATGTTTATTAAACCAAAGTATCAATCAAGTGCAACGCTGTTTCCGGCAAATATCGTTCCTGTATCCGACGAATCCGAAAGTGAACAGATGCTTGAATATCTGGAATCAAATGACATTAAATTCAGAGTAATTGAGGCATTTAATTTATGGGAACATTATAATGTGCCAAAAGATAATTCAAATTCCAAATGGAAAATTTTAAAACTATATAACAGTAGTATAAATATAAGAAAAACACCTAATGAAGCCATTATTATTACTGCAACCGACACAGATCCGCAAATTGCTTCAGACATTGTAGATTCTATAATTAAGTACTACAACGATTTGGTTTTACAATTAAATATTGAAAAATCAAAAGAGATTGTTTCCATCTACAAAAGAGAATATGAAAAAAAACAGAGAGAGGTTGACAGTTTAGTAGAATTGCTAAAGAAATTCCGTACTGAATATGGCTTACTTGATATGACTGCACAAGTTGAAAAATATACAGAGGCTGTTTATTTAGGCAGAAGTTTGGATGAAGCTCGCGAGGTGTTGGGAAATTGGAAAAATTTTGGAGCAGAATATCAAAAAACAGATTCTCTATTTTATTATGCCATCAAAGACCTTTACAAAAACAAAAATATTTACGAATCCTCACTTCGTGATGCAAACAAATTTCAAACTTATGCTCACATAGTATCTAAACCTTTTCCTGCCGACAGAAAATCTTATCCCATACGCTGGTTAATTGTATTGATGTCAATGCTTGGAGCATTTGTTGCCGGAGTGATTGTGATTGCAATTATTGAAGGTTCTAAAAAATCAGAATAAAATTGACACAAAAACAAAAAATAATAGCATTTTACATTATTGTAATTCTATATGCAATAATTAACGGGTTAGTTATTTTTAAAACCGAATCCTATTATTTCAGTTTGCTACCGATAGTTTTAATTATTTTTTCTGCATTGTTTTTTGCTCTTGATAAAGTATTGATTTTAAGCGTATTATTTGTTCCTTTGTCAATCCCTTTAAAAACTTATTTTCCTGATTTGGATTTTAATGTTGATTTGCCGACAGAACCAATATTTGTTTCAATACTTTTAATATTTCTTCTAAAGCAATTACTTGAAAAAAACTATGATAAAAAAATTGCAACACATCCAATATCTATCCTATTATATTTTTATTTAGGATGGAAATTCATTACAGTTTTAACCAGCACAATGTTTTTTGTTTCGTTAAAACACTGGATTGCCTCTTTATGGTTTATTGTTCCGTTTTTCTTTATTCTTGTTAAGATTTTTAATGATCAATCCAGAATAAATAAATTTTTATGGATGTATATTATCTCTTTAACAATAGTTATAACGATAACATTAATTAAGCATTCCGCCTACGGGTTTGATCAAAAGTCGGCAAACTGGATAATGAATCCCTTATACAATGACCATACCTCTTATGGAGCTGCATTGGCAATGTATATTCCGATTTTGACCGGCTTTGTTTTTAACAAAGAATTTAAAAGAAGTTTAAGAATTATTAGTTTTATTCTCCTGACATACTTTATTCTTGCATTGATATTATCATATACACGAGCAGCATGGGTTAGTTTAATTGGTGCCTTGTGTGTTTTTATTATTCTGAAATTCAAAATTAATTACAAAATTGTAATTGCCGGAATTTTGTTCGTAGGTATTTCGTTTTTTGCTTTTCAGGATCAGATATTTTTTATGCTTGAGGGCAATAAACAGGATTCATCAACAGACTTCAAAGAACACATACAATCCATAACTAATGTAGCGACTGATGCCTCAAATCTGGAAAGAATTAACAGATGGAATTGTGCAATAAGAATGTTTAAGGAAAAACCAATTTTTGGTTGGGGACCGGGTACATATCAGTTTCAGTATGCTCCATTCCAGTTTTCGTATGAAAAAACCATTATCAGCACAAATGCCGGTGATATGGGAAATGCACATAGTGAGTATCTGGGAGCTTTATCGGAACAAGGACTACCCGGAATGATACTTTTCATTCTTATTTCTTTAACAACTTTTGTGTATGCAGTAAAAAATTATAAACGAGCCAACTCATATTCATTAAAAATCATAACTGCTTCAACAATCACTGGACTATTTACATATATGATTCACGGCTTTATGAACAACTTCCTCGATGTTGATAAAATTGCCGTTCCATATTGGGGATTTACTGCTATTATTGTTGCTGTTGATGTTTATTTAATCAACCAAAATAAAGAAAAATTAGCCCAACCCAATCAAGAAAATCAAAAACCATGAAAAACACTTTAATTTTATTTACTCTTTTGGGAATATTTACTGTTAGTTGTAAAACACCCGGAGATTTTGATTCAATTAAAATAAAATACATTGATTCTTCAGTTCCTCCTCAATATCACAGAAGTTATACTTTTTTTGCAACAGAAAACAGCATTAGACTTAGTGTTTACAGTTACGGAAATATCTTAAATGATACTACGATAACAATTACCTCAAATCAGTTTAATGAAATCAGACAAACTGTAAAATCAGCTAAACTAAAATCTCGACAAGAGAAAAACAATAGCGACTGCACAGGAGGAACTGCTCTTGAGATAGTTTTATTTAAAAATAATACAAAAGTTTTTGAAGGACATACATACTTATGTGGTGGCTCTACTTACGGAAATCTTTCCGGTGATATAGACTCTATTCTTTCTAAATTTAAAAGCTTTTTTGACAATTTTGAACAGTATTTAAAGTAAAAATTTACTGATTTTCATAACTTTCTTTGTATTTTTACGTCTAAATTAAAATATGAAATTTTAATGCATAATTTTTTTTCTTATGAGAAAGATAATATTGTTATTTGCAATAATTTTGTTTTCGAATTTCTTAATCTCACAAATCACAAGTTTCCCTTGGTCGGAAGATTTTGAAAGTGCTTCAATACCAACAGGTTGGACACATGAATACGTAAACGGAAGTGTCAATTGGCAATTCACATCCGGAAGTCCTTATGGAGCTCCATCAAGTGCCTATTCCGGAACAAGAAATGCCTTTTTCGGAAGTCCGAGTTATGATAATCATCGAACCAAATTAATAACCCCGTCTTTTGATTTGAGTGCATTAAGCAGTCCTGTACTTTCGTTCTATCATATTCAAATACCATGGGATACGGACCAGGATGAACTCAGAATCTATTACAAAATCGGAGCATCTGGAACTTGGCAACTACTTCAGGCATATACAACAGCTGTTAATAACTGGACATTGAGACAATTGAATTTACCTGTTGGAGCAGAAGATATTTATATTGCTTTTGAAGGCAAATCAGGATACGGCTACGGTGTTTGTGTTGATAATGTTACTATTTATGACAATATTTCATGTCAGGCAGTTTCAAATCTTCAGGTTCTTTACACAACAACAGAATCTGCTCTTTTAGAGTGGACATCCGGAGGTTCGGAAAGTAACTGGGAAATTGAATATGGATTGCAAGGTTTTACATTAGGAACAGGTACAGTAATACAAAGCTCATCAAAACCATTTTTACTTGAAGGATTGACAAGTTCGCAAAATTACGAGTTTTATGTACGTGCAAATTGTAATCCGGGCTTTAGTTCTTGGGTTGGTCCGATGAGTTTTAGCACAGTATGTTCCGGCATAGCAAATTTTCCATATTCACAAGGATTTGAAAGTCCAACTGTTCCGGCTGCTTGTTGGGATGTAAGATATGCAAATCCTTCTCCCCCATCTGGCAATTTAGTAACACACTCCACCGAATTTGCATACGAAGGAACCAGAGCTCTTAAATTTTCCAGTGTTCAGGTTGGTGCTCCGTATAACCAATATTTAATCAGTCCTCAATTCGTTTTTTCTCAACCGATGAATTTTAATTTCAGATACAGAAAAAAAGGAACGGGAACTGAAATATTTTCAGTTGGAACATCCACAACAGGAACTAATATTACTGATTTTACATGGACGACAGATATTTATGTTACGGATGCAGGTTGGAAATACTACCATATTGATATCCCCTCAAATGTTAAATACATTGCTATTCAATACAAATCAATTTTTCAAAATTCCCTTTTTGTTGATGCACTTCAACTAAAACAGGCAGAAGCCTGCTATGCTCCGATAGATTTATCGCCAAACAATATAACTTATAATTCAGCTGAAATAACATGGTTGCCATTGAACGGTGAAACATCATGGACAATAGAATACGGTAATTCCGGTTTTATTCCTGGTACCGGTACTCAAGTTATAGCTACAACAATTCCTGCAACAATTTCAGGATTAAATTATTCAACTCAGTATGATGTTTACGTATTTGCAGATTGTGGAGCATCCGGGAATAGCATTGCTTCACAAAAATTAAGTTTTACAACATTACCGGCTTGTAATACAGTTCAAAACTTCTCAGTGAGCGGACAAACAAATTCACAAATAAGCTTAAGTTGGACAGCCGCACCTCTAACAAGCTATGAAATAGAATACGGTCCACAAGGATTTTCTCTCGGGACAGGTACTGTAATTTCAGGAATTTCTTCAGGTAGTACCAATATTTCAGGTTTAAATCCCAATACAAAATATGACTTTTATATTAAAGCTTATTGTAATGAAACCTCAGCATATTCAGACTACACAGGTCCGATTACGGGAAAAACGCATTTATGCTCAGACGGTTGTTATTATACATTTAATTTGCAAGATTATTGGGGAGACGGATGGGGTAATGTTTCACTAAAGATTGTACAAAATTCTCAAATTACCGATATTATAACTTTAAACGACGGATATAACTCTCAGAAACAGATTTTTATTTGTAACGGGGCTACCGTTCAAATAGTTTTAAACCAGGGTAGTTTTTCCGATGAATGCAGTTTTGAAATTTATTCAAACTACAATGTTCTTATGTACAAACAACTTGAAGAAACTCTGGGCTCATTACCTGACCAATCTATTCTTTTCAGTTTTGAAGGTTCTTGTACTGAGCCAAGTTGCTATCCACCAATAAATCCCGGATTTCAAAATTTAGGATATAATTCCGTTGATATAATCTGGACACAAGGAAATAATGAAAACAAGTGGGTAGTAGAATATGGACTTTCAGGTTTTACTCAGGGAACAGGAACATTAATTTTCAACATAACTCAAAATAATTATCACTTAACAGGTTTAACACCAGGACAAACATATAATGTATATGTATATTCAGATTGTCAAGGCGACGGATATAGTATTGCTGCAGGTCCTGTAATTTTTACTACTTACACCTCACCGTATCCTCTTGATTTTTGCGGACTTAATATTGTTATCCCGGATAATTCATTTATTGACGTAATTTTTGAAGTTGAAGACATAACTCCAACCACTCCCTATACAAATATTTTGTTTAAATCTGTTGAATTTGTAATTCAGCATCCATTTGTTGCAGACATTGATATGTTTCTTACTTCACCAGCCGGTATAACAGTTGAACTTTTATCGGATATTGGAGGAAGCGGAGCAAACTTTGGTGACCCTACAACCTGTTCTTTCAAAACAGAATTATCAATATATCCTGAAGATGGTCCGATAACACTTGCAAGTGCTCCTTTTAATGGAGTTTATCAGGCAGAAGGAAATATTAATAATTTTAATATCCTCTCTAATTTTAACGGATTATGGAGATTAAGAGTTTTTGACGATGCTACTTTCTTTACCGGCAAACTACAATATTTCAACATAAATTTCATAGAAACATCCGCTGTTGTATTCAGTGGAAACACTTATTACGAAAGCCCGGCAAATGACGGTAGTATTGATAATTCTATTTCAGTAAATTTATACAATTTGCAATTCTCGAACATTGGCTTTTTACAAGAAGGACTTGATTTCACAATTTCAGGACTTCCCGAGGGCCTAAGTTGTGAAGTAGAAGTTATTCAAAATGATAGTGCAGTTATTCGTTTTACAGGCAACGCGTTGAATCATGTTTATAATGTCAACAATATAGCTTTTACATTCACCGATAATGCTTTTATTACAGAATATTATGATTTAATAAACGGAAAATCGGCAATATTCAATATCCAATTTTTTGCAATAAAAGACTTGAGTCTTTTAAATCAATCGAGCCAAACATTTTGCTACACTAACAATAATATACACGTACCTTATTCTATCACAAATACCGGAGAAATAGAGATTTTATCAGGTACCCAAATTAATCTAAGTATTGAATATCCTGTAGGCTCACCTATTTTAAATGAAAATATTATATTAACCCAAAATCTAAATGTCGGTCAAACACTTACAGGAACAACAGTAAATACTGTAATCCTGACAAATCCGGGAGAAAATACTCTAAAGACCACAATAAATTTCATCGGAGAAAATATTACAGATAATAATTCTACAGAAATTACTTACAACTTGTATTACTATGAAATCAATTTTCCACAAGCTATAAATGATACAATAACTGTAAACGAATTTCCATTTTTGGTCTATACAAATGCTGTATTCTATCCATCCGGTAGCGAAGAATTGCTTTATTATGAGTGGAACGGAACTCCGGGAATTAATAATATTGATGTTATAAATACAGGTTGGTTATTTTTGTTTACTTCATCTTCATATTGCAGCAGAACAGACTCAGTATATATTGATTTCGTTTCAAAACTTAATGAAGATTTATCAGAAATAAAGATTTATCCAAATCCGGCCCGTGATTTCATAAGCATTATTTCAAATAATCCAATTATTAATAAATTTGAGATTTATGATTCTCAAGGAAGACTTATATCAAAACAAACAATAAATTCATTAGAATTTGATATAAATATAGAAACAATTAAAGAAGGAGTTTACTATATCATTGTTTTTGATAATAGTGAAAGAAAGGGAATATTTAGATTTATAAAATTGTAGTTATTATGATAAGGATTAGGATATTTTTAATTTTGTTTTTGCAAACAATTTTTGTTGGTTCATTACTTTCTCAACAGCAAATATTGTTATCTAAAAATTATAGTTCTCCAACGCAAATAACATATACCCATCAGGAAGATTATTTTATTGCAGAAATTCTGCATGGGAATTCAAATCCAATTTTAAATCCTCAGTATGCGAGAAATTTAGTTCCGGAATTTTCATTCTTCAGTTTTGACTTGAATGAATCAGGAAGATTTATTTTAGACATTTATTTTCGAGACAGTATAAGAGGGGGAATAAATTTATTTATAAAGGAAAATGGAATTTATACAAGAATATACGAAACAAATTTTTACACGAATAACTTAAAAGTTCCTTTTAAAAATCCACAATTGGCAGGCACTAAAATTTATGCACAACTCTGGATAAATTCAGGAAACGTAAATAGAATTGCACATATAAAACTTAAAAATGAGGAATTATTAACCAGTTCAACAAAAGCCTTAGAAGTAGATATAAACACCTACACTCCTCAACAATTGATTCAAGACATTTTTGTATCAGGATGTGTAGAAGCATTAAATGTACAATATACAGGACATCCCCAATCAATTGGATATTTTACAAATGGAGAACCCGGATTAAGTTTTGGTTCCGGAATAGTTCTTTCAACCGGCTATGCAGCAGGAGCTGTAGGTCCGAATGATAACGATGCTTTATCGGGAATTATGGGAACACCAGGAGATGCTGTTTTATCAGCAATTGCAGGGATTCCCACTTTTGATGCTGCAGTATTACAGTTTGACTTTATTCCGGCATCAGATTTTGTATCATTTGAATATGTCTTTGCTTCAGAAGAATATCCTGAATTTGCTCCACCAAATGCATCTGCTTTTAATGATGTTTTTGCCTTCTTGGTAAGTGGAGGTCCTGAAGGATATTCAAATTTTAATATTGCCACATTACCCGTAATTGGATTACCAGTAAGTATAAATAATGTTAACCCTGTAACAAATCCGGAATACTACGTTGATAACACCGGAGGTTTATTCATACAATATGACGGGATGACAGTAACACTTACAGCTGTACTACCCGTAACACAATGTGAAACTTATCACATGAAATTAGCTATCGCGGATGCCGGCGATAGAGCATATGATTCGGGCGTATTTTTAAAAGCAGGCAGTTTTAATTCCGGACCTTCTGTAGTAATGCAAAATATAAGTGTCTGGGATCTGGGAAGAGTTATGTACGAAGGCTGTACAAATCAACTTGTTTTTGCCAGAAGCGATGGTTCTTCAACTGGAGAAGACATGACAGTTAATATAAATATTGCAGGTACAGCAACCAATGGAGTAGATTACACAACTTTGAACAATTCTTATGTAATTCCTGCAGGACAAGAATCAATAACTATTGATCTCGAAGCTTTCAGCGATGGATTTACAGAAGGAACTGAAACTTTAATCATTACTGTAATCAATGGTTGTCCCTGTAACTTACAAACCTTTACAGACACAATATTTATCAAAGACCCTTTAATTTTTACTCCAACAATATCTAATACTGGTCCAATTTGTGAAGGAGAGTTTGCAACAATTTCAGTAAACATAAATCCTGCAATAGACACGTTTTATGTTGCCTGGAGTAATGGCATTGTAGGTTCTCCATCAATAAATGTAAATCCAAATACTACAACAAACTATACTGCAACAATATACTATCCATGCGGATCAGTATCATTGAATACTACACTTGTTGTAAATCCTGTTCCGGTTCCCAATGCATCCAACGGCGGACCTTATTGTATAGGTGATGATATATTCCTTTATTCTGAAGGAGGAATTTCTTACAGATGGAGAGGTCCGAATTTTTACACAAGTTTGCAACAAAATCCTGTTATAACTAATGCTCAATTATCACACTCAGGAATTTACAGAGTTACAGTAACAAATCAATACGGATGTAGGGCTATTGGCGAGACTAATGTAATAGTTAATCCACTACCCGATCTGGATTTAGATGCAAATACACCGTTTTGTGAAGAGGACCCAATTACTTTTATTATTGATACTTTTTCCAATTATCTATATTGGGGACCAAACGGATGGACAAGTACCGACAGTTTTCCGACTGTAGGACCGGCAGCATTTAATCTCGTTGGATGGTACTATGTTATTGTAACTGATGAAAATGGTTGTCGTGCAATAGATTCAGTATATATTGATGTTAATCCGAAACCAACAGCAACAGCTTCATCTAATTCTCCAATATGTGAAGGCGAAACTATAGAACTCTACGGAGATGGAGGTATTACTTTTTCATGGTCAGGACCGGGAGGATTTTCTACAACAGACCAAAATCCTGTAATTCCAAATGCCACTCCTGCAAATAGCGGAACTTATACTTTGACGGTACAAAATGAATTTGGTTGTACCGATTCTGAATCTATAAATTACACTGTAATTCCAGAACCGGATGCAGGATTCACAAATCCAAGTCCATTATGTGAAAATGATGCTGATTTTAATTTAGTACCAAATAATCTGGGGGGAACATGGTCGGGAACAGGTATTTTAGATCCTAATACAGGATTATTCAGCCCTACAACCGCAGGTATCGGGACCCATGCCATTACTTATGAATACTTCGATGGAACATGTTTAGGCATACATACCGAAAATATTGTTGTTGATCAATATATTCCTGTAAGCCTTGATCCAGCAGGTCCATTCTGCTCATCAGATCCATCCGTAAATTTAGTTAGTTCTGTTCCCGGAGGTACATGGTCAGGAAATGGAATTACTGATCCTGCTAATGGAATTTTTAATCCTTCTGTTGCAGGTGGTGGAGATCATATTATAACATATACTTATGTTAACGGAGGTTGCACCACTGTTGAAACTATTTCAATCCATGTAGATGCTGCAGTGGATGCTACCATTACTCCGGCAGGTCCATTCTGCGAAAACAATACTCCAGTAAATCTTTCGGCTGTCTCCCCTGGAGGTACTTGGTCCGGTAATGGTATTACTAATCCTGCAACAGGTACTTTTGACCCTGCTGTCGCTGGTCCGGGCGTTCACCAAATTGATTATGTCGTCGTTAACGGTTCTTGTTCCGACAGCGACCAAATATTCATTACCGTTGATGCTTATCCAAACAGCGATTGGACTAATCCTTCTCCTGTTTGCCAAGCTGATGCCGCTTTCAATTTAATCCCAAATGTTGCTGGTGGTACCTGGTCTGGGACTGGTATCACTAATCCTTCTCTCGGTACTTTTGACCCGGCAATAGCTGGTGTAGGAACACATGATATTACTTATACAATTATAAATGGTAGTTGTATAAGTTCAACAATAAAGACAATAACTGTTTTAAACGGAGTAGATGCAACAATTAATCCTGCAGGACCTTACTGTGAAACAAATCCTTCAGTTATTTTATCTGCCGCTACTCAGGGAGGGATATGGTCCGGTACTGGTATTACTAATCCTGCTCTTGGAACATTTAATCCTGCTGTTGCAGGACCGGGTATTCACTTAATCACATATTCCATAACTGCAGGAACTTGCTCCGATAGTGATCAAATTTTTATTACTGTTCACGCTAATCCAAACAGCGATTGGACTAATCCTTCTCCTGTTTGCCAATCGGATGCCGCTTTCAATTTAATCCCAAATATTGCTGGTGGTACTTGGTCTGGGACTGGAATCACTAATCCTGCTTTGGGAACTTTCAACCCTGC
>CALJNE010000036.1 GCA_937982115.1 uncultured Bacteroidales bacterium
GCTGGTTCGCACTCTATTACTTACACTATTGTTAACGGTGCTTGTACTAACTTCACTACTTACAATATCGCCGTTGACCAATCGGTAGATGCAACTATTACTCCGGCAGGACCATTCTGTGACAATATAGATCCTGTAACATTAACAGCAAATAGTCCCGGTGGAATTTGGTCAGGCGATGGAATTATTGATCAATTTGCAGGTATTTTCTCTCCTGCAGTTGCAGGTGCCGGCACTCATACAATTCAATACTCAGTAGTAAATGGAACCTGTTCTGATTCGTATAGTATTGATATTGAAATTCAGGCAGCTCCTTTTGTTGAAATCCTAACTAGTGGTAGTTTCTGTGAAAATGATCCAATACAAACATTTTTAGCAAATCCTGCAGGCGGATTTTGGGGCGGACCCGGAATGAACCTTATCGGAGAATTTAACCCCGCTGTTGCAGGACCGGGAACTCACACTATAAGTTACTTATATTCAATAGGAGTTTGTCAGGTTGTTGTTAGTGTTGACATTACTGTAGATGAATTTATTATTGCTCAGATTACATCGGGTGATACTTTCTGTTTTAACGATAATCCAACATATCTAACAGCAACTAACCCCGGAGGTGTTTGGGTTGGCGATGGTTTAGATATAGATGGCTTGTTTGATGCTCAGGCTGCTGGTATTGGCACGCATAATATCTCATACACAATTGTGAATGGTTCGTGTACAAGCACTGATAATCAAACTATAACAGTACTTCCTAATCCTGATGCTACTATAACGGATGTTTTACCGGTGTGTTTAAATACTCCTCCTTTTGATATGATTGCTGCTACAACAGGTGGAACATGGAGCGGTCAAGGTATCTCCGATCAAATTTCCGGAACTTTTGATCCTTATTTGGCCGGCGTTGGAGTACACACTATTTACTACGAAATTACTGTTGATGGTTGCTACTCTATTGACAGTACAGAAATTACAGTTTATGATTTACCTGTTGTTTCGATTACTGGGTTAGATCCGGAATACTGCTTAAATTCTCCTGAGGTTATTGTAACTGTTAATCCCTTAGGTGGTATTTTGAGCGGAAATGGAATTAGTGGAAATATATTTAATCCTGCATTTGCCGGTGATGGTATCCACATCATAAATTATACTTATACCGACACTAACGGTTGTACTAATTCTACTGAATTTGAAGTAACTGTTCACGAATTACCGATCCTTAGTATCACTGATATAAACAATCATTATTGTGAAAATAACGATATTGTTTATCCTACTTTATTACCCGAAGGTGGAACTTTGGAAGGGCCGGGAGTTGTTGGTTATTCTTTTGATCCTGCGATTGCAGGTCCCGGTGTTCATGAATTAATTTATTATTTCACAGATGCTAATAACTGTACTGATACCGCTCGAGTAACTATACAAGTTACAGATGTACCTCAAATCAGTTACAGTCTTACAGAACCTTCGTGCTTCGGTTATTCCGACGGAAGTATCCAAACATCAGTCGTTGGCGGTTCTGCACCTTATGATTATTTATGGGGCGATCCAATAAATTCAACCCAGCCGGATTTACTTGATGTGCCTGGAGGTATGTATTATATAACCGTTACTGATGCCCTTGGTTGTGCAAAAGTTGACAGTGTTTTCTTAAATCAACCTCTGCAAATTGCAATAAATACTATTATCATTGAAGAACCTACCTGTTTCCAACAAACCAACGGAATGATTGTAGTTCTCGCTGCTGATGGTTTTCCGCCTTACGACTACCAATGGAATGACCCGGGTAATACAAATTCAAATGTATTACTGGATGTTCCGGCCGGGGTTTATACAGTTACTGTTACTAATAACAACGGTTGCTTAAACTCACAAACATACGATTTACATGAAGTCTCAGACATTGTAGCAACTGTTAATGAAATTCAATATCCTTCTTGTTTTGACAGTCGAGATGGAATGGTAAGTCTTAACCTTTCGGGTGGTACTGCTCCATTAACTGTTGTTTGGAATACAATTCCTCCTTCTTCAGGAACAACTCTAAATAACATAGGAGCCGGAACTTACAACTACACGGTAACTGATGTTAATGGATGCCAAACTCAAGGAAGTGTAGAAGTTTTTGAGCCCCTCCCAATTGAAGCTGATTTCATTGTTACTCCGGTTAATTGCGGGGTTTCTCGTGGTTCGATAATCACTTCAACTCAAGGCGGAACTCCTCCTTTCACTTATGAATGGTCAAATGGTTCTACTTCTCAAAACTTGTTTAACATTCCCGCTGGTTTACATTCTGTAACTATTACAGATGCCAAAAATTGTATGATTGCTTATGATGTTGTGGTTGAGGCTCTAAACGGTCTGGATGTTTCTATACGACCAATAACTTTTAACAAATGTTATAAAGATGAAATTGCCTCTTTAACCGTATCTGTGTCTTCATTCGCCGATAATATCAACTACTTATGGAACAACGGCAGCACAAATGATTCTATTTTTAACTTGCCTGCGGGTATTTACAGTATTACTGTTACTGACAGTTGGGGATGTAGAGGTATTGACAGTATAGTTGTTACTCAACCGGAATTACTCGCAATTAATTTAACTACATCTAACATTAATTGTAACGGCTACGGAGACGGTTCGGCCTCAATTATCGTTACAGGTGGTACTACTCCTTACAGCATATTATGGTTTAACGGGTCAAATCAATACACTATAACGAACCTTGAACCCGGACCGGTTTCAGTTACTGTTACTGACGAAAACGGATGTATTGCCTCTGCATCCGGAGCTATTAGTCAACCGGATGATCCTCTAAAAGTTGAACTTTTCATTCAAGGAATAAGTTGCTTCGGAGCAATGGATGCTTCCATTAATGCTGTTGCAACAGGAGGTGTTCCTCCATTCAATTATTACTGGTACTATAATGGAGTCGAAGTTAATGGCTCTACTTTAAGATTCCTTGACGCAGGCACTTACAATCTAACTGTTACCGACAGAAATGGTTGTATTGTGGATACTTCTGTTGTTATTACTCAACCACAAAGATTGGCTGCAAACTTTATAACAGGACCTACTTCTTGCAGAGGTAATCACGATGGTTATTTTGTTGTTAATGCCTTTGGCGGAACACCTCCGTATAGTTACTTTATGTTCGACGATATCGAAGTTCAAAACTTTGTTGATAGTCTTTTTGCAGGTACATATAGTATAATTGTTAAAGATACTAACAATTGTGCGATTACAGTAGGACCTATTATTGTACCGGAAAATGACAGAAATTGTCTTAACATTCCGGCTGCTTTCTCTCCAAATGACGACGGATTTAATGATGTATGGTATATTGAAAACATTCACCTCTACCCGCGTGCAATTATTCAGATATACAATAGATGGGGACAATTACTATATGAAAAGAGAGGCACCGAAGGTTATTGGGATGGAACTTACAATGGAAAACCGGTTCCTACCGGAGTATATCTGTATAATATAATACTTAACAACGAAGATGATCCTATCGTAGGAACAGTTACTGTTATTAGATAATTAGATATAAAGTTTGGGAATATTGGTCTTTCCAATATCTCTAAGCTTTTGCAAGAACTGCTAAACTTAGCTTTAAGCCAGGTATTTTTAATAATTCTTCTCCACAGGCTTCAATTGTTGAACCGGTAGTAACAACATCGTCAACAAGCAATACGTGTTTATCTGTCAACATGTCAATATCTGTTACTGAAAATTTTCCGGAAACATTTTCCCAACGTTCTTCTTTACTCATTTTTGTTTGAGTAACAGTATATTCATTCCTTATAAACAAATGATCGAAAGCCGGTTTCTGAAGTATCTTAGAAATACCTTGAGCTATCATATAACTTTGGTTATAGCCCCTTTCCTTTTCTCTTTTTTTATGTAAAGGAACAGGAACTATAATATCAATATCGTTAAAGTTTTTTGAATCCAACATCAAAGCTCCCAATTCCTTGCCCAGCATAATCCCAATTTGAGGCTTATTTTTGTATTTTAATAAATGAAGTAAATGCCTGTATGCCGAGGCTTTTTGAAAGTAAAACAAGGCTGTTGCTTTTTCAAGTCTTAATCTGCCCGCAAAAAGATCAATAATCTGATTTTCCTGAGGAAATTTACAATAATCTGTTCGCGGAAGATGATACAAGCATTTCAAACACAATAAATTCTCTCCCCTATGAAGAAGAGCTCCGCATACAAGACAAGTATCCGGAAAAATTAAATTTATAAAATCTTCGATATACTCTTTGACAATTCCCAAAACAACAAGTTTTTTCAAAATTAAACAAAATTTATGGAAAAATTTTTTCACTAACATCTTTTTCTACAGTGAAAAAAATATAAACCATAAAATTTAAAGTCATGAGAACAAAAATCGTTTTAACAGTAATTTTGCTTTATTCAATAATCATTTTATTAAATGCAAAAAACAGTATCTCCGGATACGTTACAGACACAAAATCCGGAAATTCTATCCCTAACATTGAAGTAAAGCTTAGCTCAACAAATTTTTCTACCATAACTGTAAAAACTGACAATGTGGGATTTTATAAATTTGATAATTTGAATGACGGAATTTATTCTATTTCCATAAAGTCTTCTAATTATCAATCTTATGAAAGCAAAAAAATTACATTATCGGGAAATGCAGATTATAAATTAAACATTAATCTTAATCCCGGCGAAAAATTATACAATAAAAAGGATGAAGACAGATATCGCTACGTAAAACCATCTGGAGGAATTAATGTAAAATCAAGTGCTGCTTATGAATACTCAAACTATTCCGGACAACCCGTTATGTATAATTCGTATGATGACAGCTACATCAATTATAACACTGAAACTTACGACTATATCTCGGAAAATACCTTTAAGAAAGTTATTGATCATCCTCTTTCAACTTTTTCGATTGACGTTGACAAAGCGGCTTATGCAAATGTCCGCAGATTTTTGAACAATTCGCAGATGCCTTACAAAGATGCGGTAAGAATCGAAGAAATGATTAATTATTTTGATTATAATTACCCAAAACCAAAAGGGAATGATGCTTTCAGCACATATTTAGAATTAGGAACCTGCCCATGGAATTCGAAAAACCAATTATTATTGATTGGCATTCAAGGAAAAACTATTGATGAAGACAATTTGCCACCAAATAATCTTGTATTCTTGATAGATGTTTCAGGCTCAATGGCTCCGGAAAACAGATTGCCATTATTAAAAAAATCGTTTAGAATACTCGTTGATAAACTCAGATCTCAGGACAAAGTAGCAATAGTAGTTTATGCAGGAGCAGCAGGACTCGTTTTACCATCCACTACGGGTAACGAAAAAGAGAAAATACTTTCGGCCATTGACAGGTTAAATGCCGGCGGTTCAACTGCAGGAGGAGAAGGAATAAGACTTGCATATCAAATAGCCGAAGAAAATTTTATCCCAAATGCCAATAACAGAATAATTTTAGCTTCAGACGGTGATTTTAACGTCGGTATCAGCAGCACTTCCGAACTTGAAAGATTTATCGAATCAAAAAGAGATCTTGGAATTTACCTAACAATTTTAGGATTTGGAATTGGTAACTATAAGGACTCCAGATTTGAAACTCTCTCTAATAAAGGTAATGGCAACTATTTCTACATTGATAACATTCTGGAAGCAAAAAAAGTATTCGACCACGAACTCTGGGGAACTCTTTTTACTATTGCAAACGACGTAAAGATCCAAATAGAATTTAATCCTGCTAAGATTAAAGAATATAGACTCATCGGTTACGAAAACAGATTACTGAATAAAGAAGATTTTAATAATGATAAAAAAGATGCAGGAGATATTGGTTGCGGGCATTCAGTAACTGCTTTATACGAATTAGTCCCGACTGATGGTATTTCAACAGATTCCGATGTTGACCCATTAAACTATCAAAGCTTACAAATAAAAAACAGCAGCGATTTAATGACTCTGAAAATACGTTACAAAATCCCCGGCGAACAAACAAGCAAATTAATTACTAGTAAAATCACCGAAAAAGACATTAAATCTAAAAATTTTTCCGATAAATTTCTTTTCGCATCTGCTGTGGCCGAATTTGGAATGTTACTTAGAGATTCAGAATTTAAAGGCTCTTCGACTTACGAAAGTGTTCTGGAATTAGCTAACAAGGCTAACTTAAAAGACAATTACGGATATATCAATGAATTTAAAGGCCTGGTTGAGAAAGCTAAACTATTGTCAAAATACGAATAAAAAAGTATAAATAAAAATCTCTTACCTCGAATTTAAACCAAAACAAGTTCGAGGTATTTTTTATTTTAGTATTTTTACCATAAAAAATGAAACTCATAACCTCTGTTGATATTCCGAACTACGACTTTAAAATTAATTACGATTCCTCGTTGATATTTTCAGGGTCTTGCTTTGCCGAAAATATGGGCGAAAAACTTTTAGAACGAAAATTTAACACCACAATAAATCCAACGGGAATAAATTACAATCCTATTTCATTGGCAAATTCCATTAACAGAGCTATAAATCAAATCCCGGTCTCCGAAAATGAACTTTTCTTTCACGAAGGAGTTTGGCATCATTTCGAATTTCACAGTCGTTTATCAAATACAGACAAGTATAAAACTTTAAATCAAATAAACACAGCTATAAATGATTTTTCAGATAAACTGAAATCAGCAGACTTTATATTTATCAGCCTGGGAACTGCAATGGTTTTTGAACTTAATAGTACTTCTCAAACAGTTGCAAATTGTCATAAACTTCCGGCAAAAAACTTTACTCACAGAATTATTTCAGCTGAAGAATTTGAAAACATCTGGGAAAACTTGCTTAACAATTTTTTTACTTTCAATAAAAAAGTTAAAGTTGTTTTCACGGTAAGTCCCGTAAGATATTTTAACGATGGTGCTATCTCCAATTCGTTTTCAAAAGCGATATTATTCACCGGGTTATTAAAACTATTGAACAATTCTCTTTTTAAAAGTAGAATTTATTATTTCCCAGCATACGAAATTTTAATTGACGAATTAAGGGATTACAGGTATTATGCCGAGGATCTTATTCATCCCTCAACTTTGGCTATAAACTATATTTATGAAAAATTTTCCGAAGCTTATTTTGATAAATCCAC
The DNA here is from genome assembly GCA_937982115.1 of uncultured Bacteroidales bacterium. Taxonomy (GTDB): domain Bacteria; phylum Bacteroidota; class Bacteroidia; order Bacteroidales; family ML635J-15; genus Bact-19. The sequence goes on from CALJNE010000036.1 coordinate 7,160, forward strand.
TCAAAATTTGATAAAACAAATTGAAAAAATCTTAATGGCAAGATTGCATCGCCCATTTAATCCGGATTCAAACGAATACAGAAAGTTTTGCAGAAAAAACCTTGATAAAATACATGCAATTCTATCCAAACATCCGGATTTAAATTTTACTGAAGAAATAAACTACTTCAAAAAGTTTGCTTAACAACTATTTGCAAGAACCAATATTATTATAGCAATTTTTCAATTTTTCCAGAAAATCAACTTTTAGACCCTTTCTGAAAATTCTGACCATATCAATAATTCCTTTATCTTTTACCACAAAGCACTTTGCTGCATCGAAGGAGGCGCCTGTCCAGGAGCTTTTAAACAGTTTTACTTTGGAGGCAAATTGTTCCCATGTTAAATCATTATCAACAATAAAATAACCAATATCTGACAATCTGGTATCAATAAACATATCTTCTCCAACAGCTTCCAGTTTGAAAATTTTTGTTATTTTTATCAATGCATCTGTGTTTTCAATATCTCTAACTTTCTTTTTAAGTGCAAAACCACAATTTTTAAATTCCTCCTGCAATTTTTTAATTTCGGAATAATCTTCAAGCCCGGTTATCCGAACAGCAGAACAAGTTTTGTTACCTACGGTAATTTCAGCATGGGCAGCATTAAAATCATGCGGAAACTTCTGCTTTACTTTTGCGGCAAATCTTAAAATCTGTTCAAAATTATAAGTTTCATCGGTCACAATATAAACAAATTTAGGCTTTATATCCTGAGGAGCATTTCCATAATATCCCCGAAAAACATCAAACGATTCCAAAATACAGGTATTTGGAATAGCTATTTTTTCTAAACACCAGAGATTTTCTACCTTGGTTAAACAACCGAATAATTCCAATTTTTGCATAACTTATAATTTATAAATATAATTTATAAAGTTATACGAAAGTTGCAAAATATTGTTTCAAAAAAAATTGCTTACTGCTTAATACAAAAAGAAATTTTTATTATCGGTCTTTATACATTAGTTCGTAATAATTTCGATATTCTCCAGAAACAACTTCATTAAGCCATTCCTCATTTGAAAGATACCAATCAACAGTTTTTTCGAGTCCCTGCTCAAAATTAACAGTTGGTTTCCAGCCCAATTCTTTCATAATTTTTGAAGAATCAATGGCATAACGCAAATCGTGTCCGGCTCTGTCTTTAACAAAAGTAATAAGCCCTGCTGATGTTCCGGGAGTTCTGTTGAGTTTTTTGTCCATCACTTCACAAAGCTTGTGTATAAGATCTATATTCTTCCATTCATTATTCCCGCCAATATTATAAGTTTCGCCGGATTCTCCATGATGAAAAATCAAATCAATTGCAGCAGCGTGGTCTTCAACATATAACCAGTCACGAACATTTTCTCCCTTTCCATATACAGGTATTGGTTTCATGGTTTTTATATTATTTATGGCTAAAGGAATAAGTTTTTCGGGAAATTGATTAGGTCCGTAATTATTCGAGCAATTCGAAATTACTGCAGGTAAACCGTAAGTATGATTGTATGCTCTAACGAGGTGGTCGCTGCTGGCTTTTGAAGCCGAATACGGAGAACGTGGATCGTAAGGAGTTTCTTCGGTAAAATATCCATCCTCTCCAAGCGAACCGTAAACCTCATCAGTGGAGATATGATAAAAGAGTTTTCCGTTATAATTATCCTGCCACAAAAATTTAGCAGCATTTAGCAGGTTAACAGTTCCAACAATATTAGTAAGGATAAATTCTTTGGGATTTGAAATGCTTCTGTCAACATGAGATTCAGCTGCCAGATGGATGATCCCATCGGGATTATATTTTTTGAAAACAGAAAATATTGCCTCCTCATCAACTATGTCGGATTTTTCAAAAATATAATTTGGAAAATTTTCAATATCCTTCAGGTTTTTTAAGTTTCCCGCATAAGTTAACTTATCAAGGTTTACTATTCTGTAATTCGGATAATTTTTTACGAATCTTCTTACAACATGCGAGCCAATAAACCCTGCTCCTCCGGTAATGATTATGGTTTTCATATTTTTTCCGGTAAAGATAAAAGAAAATTAATTTTAGTCCTGCATTTTTGAATAGAAATTTTTTATAACTGTTAAATGGCTTTATAGCGGTTTGCTGAAAATTCTATAAAAAATAAGAAAATTTTTCCCTCAGAATTTGATGATTTCTGAAAGCATTAATTATTTTTGTATAAACCATACGAAATTGGAATAAACATGAGTTGTCTGTAATTTTAAAACTAATAAGATAAAATATATGAGAAAAATTGTCATGATTCATATTTTAGTTTTGATGACATTTGTTTTTTGGGGGACAAACAAAGTCAATAGATTTTAAGGAAATTAAACGCACTGCAGATAGTAATTGTTATGAGAAGTTATTTGTCCGATTCATCGCTAACGATACTCCATTATCTATATAATATTCTATTATGGACAAGTTTATAGAAAAAACTATAAACCATACGCAAGACACGATTCTATTCGAGTGTTTAGACGTTTATGTGAAAAATAATAAAAATTAAATAGATTTTCATAAAGTGCTTAGTTATACCAATCAGATATTAACTGATTTCTCTTTTTATATAGAACACATTCATATTACAGGAATTGCTCATGATGAATTGGGCATTAAAGATTCAGCAGCAATATGGTTGTATAAATACGACAAGCTTATCAGGACAATTCTCGCTTCAGGAGACGGGAAAACTCCAAAGACAGCGTTTATTGTTACAAAAATTTCTGATGAATATTGGATTTTAAATGCTTTTGGACTGAAATTCACAGAACAGTCTCTTATAAATAAGAAAAAGAAATACTATGACGTAATCCATCTTGCAGAAAATAAATACGGTATCAGTAAGTTATATTTTGATATAAACTTCTTTTTTGGGAAATGGCGTTAGAAAAACTCCAGCCAACACACAATATTGGACATTTCTGATGATAAATAGCAGGGAAAATCTGAATGGATTTATGTAAAACTTAAAGGGGAAGAATATAAAACAAACAACGACTTTATCTTTAATTCCAATAGCAATACTTTACAACCCACGACTTATTTAAAATTAACATATTGTTCAACTTGTTTGTGAAATAAATGCTGGCCACAATTAATCATTATAATATCTTTGTTTATTACTAGTAACCGGTTTTAAAGCTTTACAGTTCCTGATTCAAAGTACATTCTATTTTGCAATATGTTGTCAATTTTAACGTTTTATTGGTAAAACATAAGGTACATTACAACAAAATTAACTAACTTTGTAATAAAAAATTTTTATGAATACATACTTAATAAAACGAAGCATTTTATTGATTGTAATTTTTTCCGGGACATTTTTATTTTTCTCATGTAATAATCCAAAAGTAAAACCGACTCCAACAGCTCATGGCCTTGCGGGAGATATTGTTGTGGTAATGCAAAACGAAAACTGGAACAGTGAATTTGGCGATAGCCTCCGGGCTATTTTCGAGCAGGATTGTCCGGCTGTGCCTATGGAAGAACCATTGTTTGATTTGCATCAGATCCCAAAGGAAAAGTTTAAAGACCAAAATTTGTATCACCGTAATATCATTTTTCTCGAAATAAATCCAAACATCGAAAAACCAAAAATAAGTATCATTAAAGATAAGTATGCAAAAAAACAGATATTTGTAAATATTGCTGTTAGAAATCTTCCCGACTATGTTGAATTGATAGAAAAAAACAAAGATGCTCTTATAAAAGTATTTCTGGAAGCCGACAGAGATCGCTGGGTAGAAACTCTACAAACGCACTATAACAAAACCATAAGTAAACAACTTAGAGACAAATACAACATTTCGGTAAAAATTCCCAAAAATTATCAATTATATGAATATCGCGACACTTTTGCATGGATGGGACATGAGACAAGAGATTATACAATGAATATTATTTTTTACTCCTGGCCTTTGACGGATTCTTCATCATATTCGCCGGAATATCTTATTTCCATGCGAAATTTAGTTTTAAAGGACAATGTTCCGGGACAGCTGCCGGGAACCTACATGACTACCGAAACAAAATATGATTACCCGATAGTTGAAGTTATTAATCATAATTTTCTTGAAACAGCAATTATGCGAGGATTATGGAGAGTACACGGCGACTTTATGGGTGGGGCATTTGTCGCTTATTATAAAAAAGATATTCCGAGAAAAAGAATGGTATGCATGGAAGGATTTGTATTTTATCCTAATAATGAAGTTCGCGATAAAATTCGATTATTGGAAAACTCATTATACACTTTCGACTTGCTTAAATAACATTAAATATTTTTCCAAATTATTGAAAATCATTTTATTTTTGTAAAAAAAATATCATGAATCTGAATAAAGTATTACTTATAGGAAGATTAGGAAAAGATCCTGAAGTTAATTATTACAAACCCGACTCTCCTATTGCTAAATTCGCTCTGGCAACATCAGAATATTATTTAGGAAAAAACGGCGAAAAAATTGAATCAACAGAATGGCATAATATTGTTTGCTGGAACAATAACGCCAAATTTGCAGAAAGATACCTCCAAAAAGGTATGCTAGTTTACATCGAAGGCAGAATAGCTACAAGAAAATGGGAGGGTAGTGATAAAACCACTAGATATACTACTGAAATTGTTGTTCAGGATATAAAAATCCTCGAAAAAAAATCTGAATCAAGAGAACCTGAAATGGAGCAAAATCAACCTCTAATTGAAAATCAGGTAACTGTAACTACAGATACAACAGCAACAAATCAGGGAAATGAAGTCATTAACCCGGAAGTCCCTAATTCTAATATTGATTTTACCATTGACCAGGACAATAATGATGATCTCCCTTTTTAATTAAAATTTTACAGACTTGGACCCTGAACCGTATTTAAATACCGCAATATTTCTTAATATTTCTGGCAATGCTGACACATTCACACTAATCAGCATTTTTGCAACTGCTATTTTGCTAATATTTTCCGGACTTATTAGCGGGTCAGAAGTTGCTTTCTTCAGCATAAACAAAAATGAACTAATAAAACTAAAATCGTCTAAAAGTAAAAATTGTAAACTTATTATAAAAACTCTTGATTCCCCAAACTACTTGCTAGCAACAATTTTAATTGCAAATAATTTTATAAATATCGCAATAATCATATTGTCCACATACATCACCACAACATTCCTTGAAGGAGTTGAAAATAAAGTTTTAATTATTCTAACTCAACTTATAGGTGTTACATTTTTAATTCTTTTAATCGGAGAAATATTTCCAAAAATAATTGCAGGTAAAAAGCCTGTTCGATTTGCAAAGATAATGGCTTTTCCAATTAGAATCTTGTATATTATATTTTATCCGGCCAGTTATATATTGGTTAATTCAACAAAATTTGTAAACAAAAAAGTTGAAGCAAAACATAAATCAAATATAAGCATCGAAGAACTTTCGCATGCTATAGAATTAGCTTCCGAAGAATTAAAAGAAGAAAAAGAGATGCTTGAGGGAATTGTTAACTCAACAAACCTCGAAGTCAAAGATATCATGACTCAAAGAATCAATGTTTTTGCAATTGAATATAACTCATCTTTTCCCGAAATTCTGGATAAAATAATTGATGCAGCATACTCTCGAATACCTGTATATTCAGAAAACCTCGACAACATTAAAGGAATTCTTTACATCAAAGATTTGTTACCTTATATTTACTTAACAAATAAAGAAGACTTTAGATGGCAAAAACTTGTTCGTAACCACTATCTTGTTCCCGAAACAAAAAAAATAAATGAATTACTAAAAGAATTTCAAACAAAAAAACTACATATTGCTATTGTTGTTGATGAATATGGAGGTGTGAGCGGAATTGTAACTCTGGAAGATATTCTCGAAGAATTTGTGGGCGAGATAAACGATGAATCGGACTTAGAAGAAAAACTTTATGAAAAAACTGCTGAAAATGAGTATATCTTTGACGCAAAAACATCAATTGTTGATTTTTGTAAATTATTCGACATTGATTACAAAGATTTTCAGGAAATAAAAGGAGAATCCGACAGTCTTGCAGGACTGTTGCTTGAAATTAATGGTGAAATTCCCGAAAAAAATAAAACAATAAATGTTCTTAATTTTGAGTTTTCAGTTGTTGCTGCTGATGAACGAAGAATTAAAAAAATTAAAGTTAAAAAAACTCATGAATAAAATTTCTATTTTAATACTGATATTGTTGTCGGCATTAATATTCTCTTGTGGGCAAAAGCCTTCGACACCAAAACCCAAAGGTTATTTCAGAATTGATTTTCCTAAACACGAATATAAAACTTATGACGACGATTGCCCGTTCAAATTTGAATTACCGGTTTATTCATTTATTATTAAAGAACGAGAAGAATATTGCTGGATGGATATATATTTCCCTAAATATAAAGCTACTATTTACTTAACCTATAAACAGGTGAATAACAATCTGGTAGAATTACTCGACGACAACCACGAGTTTATTTATAAACATACAGTAAAAGCTGATGCAATAAATGAACGCAGGTTTGAAAACGATTCTGCACAAGTTTACGGGTTTTATTACGAACTCAAAGGAAATACAGCAACTCCAATACAGTTCTTCTTAACCGACAGCATAAATCATTTTTTACGAGGTTCTTTATATTTTAGCACATCGCCAAATAAAGACTCTTTAAAGCCGGTAATTGAATTTATTTCCAAAGACATTGTTCATTTTATGGAATCATTCCGATGGAAATAAATAATGTTTATAAAAAATATATTGACGACAACTCTGTTCTGGCAATCACAAAAATTGACAAAAACGAGCATAAGCTTAGAAATATCTGCATTTTGAGTGATGTTGATTTATTTTTACTTGAACACTCCTCTTCGCCACAAAGAAGACTTGAAATTTTAAATGTAAGATTTTTATTAAAAGAACTTTTAATTTCGGAAAATATAACTTACAAAAACAGGAAGCCAATTATCGAAAACGGATTTATCAGCATTTCACATTCCGATAAGTATGCAGGTATAATATATTCTCGTAACAGGCAGTATTCTATTGACATAGAAGAACTCGACGGCAGAATTCTACGAATCTCGAAAAGAGCTTTCAATGAAAGAGAACTTGATATCGCTAAAAATGATATTATTATTCTTAATCATTTATGGAACGCTAAAGAATGCGTCTATAAATTAGCTGGGTCAAAAGGAATTGAATTTAAAACACAAATCTTATTCGAGGAATTTATCAATCAGGGTTCTGCAATTTTCAGTTTAAATACAAATTCAAATAAAACATTTTTTATAATTTATTTTGATTCTTTTGACAATCATACATTGGCTTATGCAAAAATTTTAGAAGAATAATATTCTTTCACATGCAAATTTCTCCATCACCTAACCCCCAACCAACTAACTAACCATCTAACTAACTAACTAACTAACTAACACTCCCTCATCCCTTTTTTTGATTTTTTCTTCTTCTTTTTAACCGGATTTAATTTATTTTCAACAGCACATTTAATGTGAGCATCAAGTGGCATATCATAAATTGAGAGAGCATCCTTGCCCTCGGTAGCCCAGATTAAGTCAAAACTTGCGAGTGTTATATTCATAGGCAAGAATTGATTTTGAAATTTTGCACCTGCTTCATATATGCAGTGGATAATTCCATTTGGAGACACTGCTAAATCGGAATATCCGGCAAACCCCGAATCAATTACTTTTGAAACAGGAAAAGTGTTTGCTTCGTCATAACTTATCCTTAAAGTAAGATTTGATCTTTGTCGTTTGGGAGCAGCTTTAAAATTGGAGGGACGTTTTGCTGTCCATGGAATCATTCTGGAGTCCGGATTTACAAACAGAATTCTATTTTTCTCCTGATACGGGATCATTGAAAAACGAATCATTGAGGCATGACAAATTGGTTCAAAAAAATTATCGGAAAAATAAGGCTGAGACCAATTACTTATCCCATCAGGGCTTATGCTAATAAGTCTTCGGTAATTTATGGATTCGTTTCTAATATTAAACATAACTTCTCCACTTGTTAATTCTACAGCAGTAGCCTCGTTCGGAAAGACAAGAGTATCATTATGAGGAGAGATTATATCACCTAAAAGCCAGGATTTTCCGAAATCATCACTATATAAAACAGATGTTATACTGGGATAATGTGCTAAAGTATTGCTGTTTGGATCGGTCAAAGTGGTTGATGACAGCCAAATTGGAACAATGATTCTTCCATTGCGTAATTGTATTCCATGTCCCGGGCCCGTAGCAACAACTTTCCAATCATATTTTGATCTAAATCCCTCGAAGGCATCAGAAATATTTATCGGCACTGACCATGATAGACCTTCATCATCACTATAAGTATAAAAAACTTTCTGATAATTTGAAACATACAATAAATGTATTCTATTTGTAAAGTAATCCACAACGGGTACAATGTTCGATGTGTGAGTATTGTATTCATTAAATAACACCCGGGGTTCAGTCCATGAATTACCACCGTCGTAACTTGATCTCATAACCACAGAAGAATCATCCCAGTCGCCTCCTTGCCCCTTTCTACCTTCTGTGAATACCAAAATATTATTATGTGAGGTGCAGACTATGGATGGTACTCTGTAGATATAAAAACCAAATGTACCTGATTCAAATAAAATTTGTTTCTTAAAAAATCCTTGATCCTGTCCTCTAAGGATTTGTGAAAAAACAAAAAAAAACAAAAAAATAAAACCGATTCTCTTCATAAAATTGTTTTTACAAAAATAATTTATTTTTGTTATTTAATGTTTTTAACATTATCAACTTTTAATTTTTTAAAAAAAATGTTTTCTTTGACCTAAAATAAATTTTAATGGGTTTTAAGAAAAACAAAAAAGCATTAGCCGTCATTCTTATTCTTTTTTTGGCAATTTCCGTAACCATAATTGTTATACTAAGAAAACAAACCAGAGAAGAACCGATCTCTGAAATAACAGAACCAGAACCGGAGTTAAAATACGGTATTCCTGTTGATGATTGGATTATTATTCAAGACACTGTAAGAAAAGGGGATTATCTCGGTACTATACTAAACAAATATGGTATTAGTGCTCAAAAAATTGACAAAATTGCAAAAATGTCTTCTGATACTTTTAATACAACTATGATTAGTATTGGAAGAATTTATACTGTATTTGCCGACACTATCATTGATTCTATTCCTCAAGCTAAAATTTTCGTTTATGAAAACACAAAAACAAAATACACCCTATACGATTTCAGAAATCCTGATACAATTATCATACGTAAGTTAGAAAAGAACGTTGACACAGTTAGAAGAACTGCTACAGGAGTTATTAACTCTTCGCTATGGAATGCCATAGTTGACAAAGGATATTCCTGGGATATAGCCTTAGCAATGACTAAAGTTTTTGGATGGTCGGTTGATTTTTATGCTCTACAAAAAGGAGACTGTTTTAAAGTTATTTATGATGAACTTTTTGTTGAAAATGAACGCGTTGGACTGGAAAGCATTAAAACCGGTATTTTTTATCACAACGGCAAAGAATTTTGGGCAATTCCTTTTGTTCAGGATTCTGTCCTAAATTTTTACGATACTTCCGGTAACAATCTACGTAAAACATTTATGACCGCCCCGCTCGAATATACCAGTGTAAGCTCACGTTATTCCCATGCAAGAATGCACCCAATTTTTAATCAAGTTAGAGAACATCTTGCGGTAGATTTCTCTGCTCCTATGGGAACCCCTGTTTATGCTGCCTCGGATGGGGTTATCGAAACCAGAACCTATGGTACAGGTGCAGGAAATTATGTTGTAATACGTCATAACAGCGTTTATAAAACTGTTTACATGCACCTTTCGAGGTTTGGAGATATTCAGGTTGGACAACATGTAACTCAAGGTCAAATTATTGGATACGTCGGCAGTACCGGATGGTCAACCGGACCTCATTTACACTACGAAATTCATGAAAACGGACGAAAAATTGACCCTCTCAGTTTTAAACCTCCTCCTGCTGAACCTGTGGATTCCGCTCATAGAGAAAGATTTGATAAGGAAAAACAACTCTGGATTAAGGAGCTTAATAAAATAAAATTAGAAGATAATTAATCGAAAATCACCTAAATTCATCTTTACATATATTTATTTTTAGAGCTTTTGTATTTATTAAAAAGACTTTTGTTTAAAAATACTTGCGTTTCAATCTGTCTATTTTTTTGAGTTTTTAGGATGTTTTTTAAAGAAAATTTTGTTTTGGTTTTGCCTTAAATGATTTTCATGCAATGATTTTTTACAAAATAAATCAACAAATTTTCATTTTTCCAAAAATCACGCAGAATTGAAGGCTTTTTGTGATGTTTACAACCTTCAAAAAATGTCAAATTTTCCCCTCCTTGTTTATATTTATTGCATTTATTTATAGCTTTTATGTTACTCTTTTGAAACATAATTGAATTTTTTAAATATTTTATTTAAGCCTGGTATTTTTTGTACTTAAACCTATAAATATTTGCACTTTATATCATTGTAAAGTAGCCAAATATCATTACTCTTCAGCAAATTTGACTTTTTTTCTACACCATATTAATTTTACATAAGATGTTCTACCGATAAACTGAAAGATATATGAAAAGGATTTTAAACATACTTTCCTTATTTATTTTAGCTTCGATCATTTCGAATGCACAGTCTTCCATGTTCCATTTTTATGAAGACTTTGAAAATCAAGAAAATACAAACTTATGGACATCAAACACATTATCCGGTAATGCTGTATGGACAAAGTTAAACGGGTTAGCCTATGGTAACTACACTACCTTTGAAAATGGAAATTTTAACATGAGCTTTTATTCATATAATTACAATTCTGATTCTGCCGAATTAATAAGCCCGACAATTAATCTTTCAAATTCAGAAAATCCTGTTCTCCATTTTTATTTATTAAATCCGGCATGGTGGCTTGACCAGGATACTTTAAAAATTTACTATAGAATTAATACACAAAGCAATTGGATATTATTAGCTGTAATTTTTGAAAATTTACAAACCTGGTCCGAATACAAGTTTGCACTACCCGATAAATCCAATACAATGCAAATTAAATTTACAGCAGTAAGCGGCTACGGTTATGGAATTGGTATTGATAATATATTAATTTATGAAGGAACTAATTGTGTTGAAAATAAAAATGTATTAATCGAAAACGTAAAAGAAACATCAGCAAGAATATCATGGTCAGCTAATACTGATATTTACTATACACAAATTGAATACGGAGCACAAGGGTTTTCAATAAATTCGGGCATAAGAATAAACAATATTACCAATAATTTTATAGATATAAATAATTTAAATCCAGACACAGATTACGATTTTTACATAAGAACGCTTTGCCTTGAAGGAACCGGAAATTGGCAAGGACCTTTCCCTCTTACAACTACTTGTATCATTGGACAAAATTTACCATACATTGAAAGTTTCGAAAATCCTCAAAATCCTTTGGAATGCTGGCAAATATCTTATGCAAATAATAATCATTCTGATGCTAATCAAATGATTGTCTGTAATAATGAAGCATATCACGGAACAAAATCATTCAGATTTTCTTCAATAGCTCCGGGAAATCCTTATGATCAATATTTTATCAGTCCGTTATTAGATTTACCGGCTAATACCGAACTCAGTTTCTTTTATAAAGCCTTAGAAGGAAGTCAGGAAATTGTTTCTGTAGGATTTTCCCAAAATTCACAAAATCCCTTAAGTTCTATTAATTGGATTACGGACATTAGCAATGCTGACCAAAACTGGAAACAATTCAGAACTATTGTACCCGAAAATGCAAAATATTTGATCATTCATTACAAGAGTGTATTTCAATATTATTTCTACATTGATAAAATCAGATTTGGATTTCCGCTTAATTGTTCTCAACCAGAAACTCCACATGTGGAGTTTGTTGCAGAAAATTTTGCCGTTATTAATTTTAATATAGATGAAAATACTCTCTTTGCCGAATATGGAACTCATGGTTTTACTAAAGGACAGGGAACAATAATAAACTTATACGATTCTACAATTTATCTTACAAACCTGAATCCGTTTACTCAATATGATATATATTTAGTTGAAAATTGTGAAGGATTGCTTATTTATTCAAATCCTCTGACTTTCACAACCAAAGGAATTTGTCCAGACATTCAAAATATCCATTGTGCCTCATTAGCCTACAACAAAGCTATTATTCATTGGGATGCAACTCTTGAATACACAACTTATAATCTTGAATACGGCATCAGCGGATTCGAAAAGGGTACAGGAACTCTCATTGCCGGTTCTCATTGCAACAATATTACATTAACTTCATTAACTCCAGAAACTACTTATGATGTTTATGTTCAGGCATTTTGTCAGACTTATGGCACTTTTTCAAACTGGTCGGAGGTATTTACATTTACAACTCCTTCAAAAGACAGTACAGATGTCAATAATCCCGATGATCCCGAAGAAGATAATACTATCCTTACAAATCTTGAGGATCCTCATCATGAAACAAATAATAACGACACAATAAATAATTTCAGAAAGATTAAAACAGAAATATCTTTAATAAATTCTCAAAACTATTTCTGCAACCAAACCGCCGTAATAAGCAATTTTGGAATTACACTTACAAACATTGATTCTTTAATAATACCAAAAGGGGCAGAAATCTGTTTTATGTTTCAACAGAAAAAAAATATACCCGGAATTTTCTTTAAATACATCACAGAAGATGAAATATTTCCACAACATTCAGTAATTATTGATTTTAACTACAATGTCAATTTTGAGGATAATTATTACAAAAAATATTACATAAATCCGGTAAGTAATCTTCTTGAATTTTCGATGAAAATAAATTACTTTGAATTTACATCTATCACTCAAAACTTAAGTTTCGAAAACTATAATATAATTACTTCGGAATTTCCGGTAGATGTAAGACCTGTTTTTACTGTTAATCCGGATTTTGTTCAAATTCAAGAAATTATTTGGTCGGATAATTACTGTGATTTAAATAGGTTCATTTACAATCCCGGAGAATATAATTTAACTATAAAAACTGAATACTGTACCTCTTTTGCTTCATTGTCAGTAATTTCTATAGAAGATGACCCGAATCCGGACAACAATAATGAGGAGTTTAACATAGAAGTATATCCTAATACTGATAATTCGGGCTATATTATCCATTCTAATAAAACACCAAACAGAATTCAAGTTTTTGATTCTGCCGGTAAATTGGTTTTAAATGTTTTGACAGCAGAAAATTCCTATAATTTGATTACAAATAATTATGCTCAAGGGATATATTATGTGAAAGTATTATCAAATAATGAAGCAGAGACAACCAAGGTGTTTATAGAATAAAACTTTATGTTAAAAAAATGGGAAAATATTGCGGTTGGAATAATTCTATCTATAAACATCAATGTTATAGGTCAAACATTGAGCAATAACTTTTTGTTCCCAACTGAAATAGTACTAAGCGAAACTAACATTTTTGAGATTTCCGCAAATTTTGAAAATCCTTATTATGTTCAATCTGCTCCGTCTTGTTCGAGAAATTACGCAGGTATTGAATTTTATTTTTCCTTTACAATAGATGAATCTCATTTTCCTTTAAAAATTAATTCTGAATTTAAAAAAACTGTTGACCACGGTATTTCTTTGTATCTTGATTCTGAATATTCTCAAGAAATTGAATGTGGACAGGCAATTAGCAGCTCTATTTCTTTGAGTATAATTGACACTTTATTTTTAAACAAAAAAGTTTACGGTCGTATCTGGATATACGATGCAGGTGATATTTCAAAAATAAAGTTGATTTTTGATAAAGCGGCTAATTCTTATGCAAAAATACCGGTTATTGGAGTTCAATCAATGACTCCGGAGCAATTAGTAAATAATGTTTTGATTTCCGGTTGTGTACAGGCTTTCAATGTACAATACACAGGTCATCCAGAAGCAATGGGATTTTTTACTAACGGAGTTCCTGGTCTTGATTTTAACTCTGGGATAATACTTTCAACAGGAAAAGCTGTTAACGCTGCTGGTCCTAACAATTCTCCGGCAAGGTCAACAAATTTTCAATATCCCGGTGATGCTTTATTGAGTTCAATCATTAACCGACAAACTTTTGATGCAGCGATTCTGAAATTTGACTTTATTCCGGCAGGTAACGTAATTTCTTTTCAATATGTTTTTGGCAGTGAAGAGTATGAAGAATATGTAGGCGGACATTTCAACGATATTTTTGCTTTTCACATTTCGGGAGGTCCGGAAAATTATAACAATAAAAATTTAGCCATTATTCCCGGCACAAATAATACTACGGTAAGTATTAATAATGTAAATCACATCACTAATACTCAATTTTACAGAAACAATGACAACGGACAGCATCTGCAATTTGACGGACATACTGTTACATTAACTGCATCAACCAGCGTTACTCCTTGCGAAACTTATCATATCAGATTAAGTATTGCCGATGCTGCTGATGCAATTTTTGACAGCGGGGTATTTATTAAAGCCGGCAGTTTTGTTAGTAGAACAATGCCACTTGTTAAAAACGATAATGGCTGGTTAATGGTTGACAAAACTTACGAAGGCTGCGAAAATAAATTGATTTTTGCAAGAAGCGATAATTACTATATTAATCAACAGATGACTTTTGATATTGAAATATCCGGTTCTGCAAGTCCTTCAGAAGATTACACTCCTTTACCCACCCAAATATCAATACCGGCAGGACAGGAATATATTGAAATTCCTTACACCGTATTTCCAGATGGAATTTTTGAAGGAGAAGAAGAAATAAAAATTAAAATTTTTACCGGTTGCCAATGCGGAATTGAATTTTACGAATATACTATTAGAATTTTTGATGAAATAAATCTTTCAGGAACAATTACCGATAATTCTCCTAAATGTGCAGGCGAAACTATAAATGCAAGTTTACATATAAACAATTTGCCTGAATATTATCATATAGTTTGGAATACCGGACATCAAAACACAACAAATATTTCGTTTTCGGCTGAAGAGTCGTTTATGTTGAGAGCAGAAATTCATTATCCTTGCGGAGTTGAAGTTGTTGAAAAGTGGATTGACATTTTACCTCGACCTCAAGCTAACTTTTTTACTAACAGTCCGGTTTGCGAAGGACAGGATGTTGTGATGACGGCAAACAATGGAATTTCATACCTATGGAAAGGACCAAATGGTTTTAATTCCACAGAACAATCTGTTATTCTTACAAATGCACAAAATCTCCAATCAGGAACTTACGGACTTACCGTTACCGGCGAAAACGGATGTAAATTTGTAAAATTATTTGATATACAAATTAATCAATGGCCAAATCCCCAACTTAACGATAATTACATTTTCTGTGAAAGAGATAACATTAATATCAGCACAGGAAACTACTACAGTTACTTGTGGTCAGGACCAAATAACTGGACATCCCAAAATAATGCTTTGATAATAAATCAATCTATACCACAATTATCCGGAATTTATTATCTTACGGTTAGCGACGAAATCGGATGTACAGGAAGCACTCAAACCAACATCAGCATAAACCCCTCACCTACTGCTACCATAATTGCCCCACAAAACCTATGTTATCACGACAGTTTCATTCTTTTGGGAAATACTTCAGATATTAATTATTGGATTCTGCCGGATGGAAATACAATAAATTCAAATTCATTTTCGGTTAACCAGGCAGAACTGACACATTCCGGAACATACTCTTATTATCTGGAAAACAGTTTTGGTTGCAGAGATTCTGCTTCCGCAATAATTACAGTAATATATCCCGATGCTACGATATTAAGCACAGGGCCTTTTTGTGCCGATGGTAATGTTATTAGTCTTCAATCTCAATATTCGGGAGGAAACTGGTCAGGTGAAATTATTTCAGATGCAAATTCCGGTAGTGTAAATACACAATCGTTGAATACAGGATTTTATCAAGTAGTGTATCATATCGGCTTTCCGGGATGCGAAGATTCTGATACTGCATTAATTTATTTCGAACAAATGCCTCAAATTCAGTTTGATGATGTTCCTCAACAAATCTGCAACTCAGAGCACCAAATACAACTCAAAGCTTATCCTGCAGGCGGATTTTGGGAAGGTCCAGGTATAATAAATTCTGCCGAAGGAATCTTTAACCCACAAATTTGCACATCCGGAAGTGCATACTTTACCTATACCTTTAATACAGAAACCTGCAATGTAAGAGACAGTGTTAACATTCAAATTTTAAATTCTCCGCAGGTTCATATTACAAATGCTCCCGAACATATTTGTGTTAACGATAATCAAATCTATCTCACGGCGACAATTTCCGGTGGTATCTGGTCGGGTGCCGGAATTATGAATGCCGTTACCGGACGCTTTAAACCTTCTGTTGCAGATGTCGGAACTCATACAATTTATTATACCTTTCAAAATGAATACTGCACAGCAAAAGATTCTATTTTAATTACGGTTGATGAATTTATTCCTGCAAATGCAGGTAATGACATAAGTATATGCAACAATATTGATTTTTACAATCTTCCTGTTGATTCAAATTCATTCTGGACAGGCCTGGGAATTTTGGATTCTTCAGCAGGAATTTTCAGTCCGTCATTATCAGGAATAGGAAATTTTCCATTAGTTTTAACCATTACAAACGAATCTTGTACCTCAAAAGATACCATAAACATTAACGTTATAGATACTGATATTGTACAGGTAATTTATCCTCAACAAGTATGTATGTATGATGGCTCAATTTTTCCACAAACGAACAGCAATGGTCTTACATTTTCGGGAAATGGAATAACAAACGCAACTACCGGAGAATTTAATCCGCTTATTGCCGGAGAAGGAATACATCAAATTACATTTAATTATTCTAATGGAGAATGTTATTTTTCTGATACTCTGTTAATAAATGTTTTACCAGCTCTTAATCCGGAATTTTCCTATCAATCTGCTTTTTGCAGTGAGAACTCACCCGTGGTTTTAACTCCGCTTACTTCGGGAGGAATATGGTTAGGCGACGGAATTATTGACACTGAAAATGGTGTTTTTGACCCGTCTCAGGCTAACACAATAAACATTGTTACTTACACTGTTTCAAACGAAACCTGCACATCAGTATCTACTGCTACAATCTATGTTTACGACAATTCCTTAAACTTTGAACTTTTAAGCCCTTCTCAATTTTGTATGTCCGACGAAGAATTTGAACTCCAGGTTTTGCCTCCGGGAGGAAATTTTAGCGGTCCCGGAATCATAAACAATAAATTAATTCCTTCTTTAGCTGGTAGCGGCGAACATACAATTACATACTCTTATGGTAGCGGAACATGTTTCAATTCAATTGATTTTACATTGACTGTGGGTGATGAAATCTATATTGATATAGAATTACCACAAACAATCTGCAAAAACTCCGACCCAATTTTACTCCCACTTTCTATCGAAAATATTTATTGGTCGGGAGATGCTGTAATAAACAATATTTTTTATCCTTCTATTGCAAGCCCCGGAAATAATACAATTTATGCAAATATTGCCATTAACGCTTGCCAGAAAACTTTTACTTATGATATTTTTATTAAAGACCTTATCCAACCGGTTATTACAAATGTATCTTATGCTTATTGTCAAAATTACGGCTTTATTTATCCGGACTTTTATCCCGAAAATGGAGTTGTGAGCGGCATAAATCTTGACTCACTAAACAGAATAAATACTTACGACTTAAGTCCGGGAATTTATCAGATTATTTATACCGTTGAAAATGAAGGTTGTTACTCAAGCAATTCTCACATTTTTGAAATTTTACCAATACCAGCAACTGAAATTATTTTACCTTCAGATAATTATTGCATTAACTCAGGGGAAGTGGTAATTCATTCTATTCCGGCAGGAGGTTGGTTCGAAAATATAGAAATCTCCGGGAACTCATTTTTCCCTTCAACTTTCGGTATCGGTGAACACATAATATTGTATGGGTACACCGCTCCCAACGGTTGTACCTCATATACACACAAACAAATCACAATTTATGAGCAACCGGAGATTTCTTTTGAAATTTTAAATCCTGTTTCTTGCTTCGGTGCTAATGATGCCTCCGTTAAAGCAATCACAAATATACCGTCAGAGATTTTCTGGATTGGGCAGGACAGTGTAATTTCTCCGATACTTTCAAATGTTTCTGAAGGTTGGCATAAAGTTATGGCAATTTCAGAGTTTGGATGCACGACTGTTGATTCAGTTTATTTAGCCTCACCTGCCCCGCTTAATGTACAGATTTCAGGAACCCAACAACTTCAATGTCCCGGAAATGAGAATGCCATACTTACCGCAAACTGCTTTGGCGGCACTGCCCCATACAGTTATCTATGGAATACGGGACAAACAAGTCCTACAATATCTGAACTTTCTGCAGGAGAATATTCACTTACCATTACCGATAACAAGCTTTGTTCAGAAATTGTCTCATTCACCATTTTTCCGCCAGACACAATTGAAGTGGAAATTCTCTCTAAAAATCCCGGATGTTTCGGCTATTCTGACGGAGAAATAGAAATAATTACAAATACTCAAAACTCTTCGATTGTCTGGAATGATAATAACTCAACTTTGTTTTTACGAGAGAATTTAGTTGCCGGAAATTACGCTTTTGAAATCACTTACAACAATATTTGTAAATTTAACGGCGAAGTAAGTTTAGTCCAACCCGAAGAAATGAAAATTCTTGCTACCGTTACAGATGTAAATTGCGAAAATAATTTTGGTAGCATTTTAATAACTGTAACAGGTGGTACTGAACCCTATGAATTTTTGTGGAACAACGGTGAAAGTTTGAATTTTTTAGAAAATATACCCGCCGGTGTTTATGAATTAACCGTTACAGACTCAAATAATTGTTTTTTTGATACAGTTATTACAATTATTGCAAACGGTAATCTTACGGTAAACATTCAAGAAGTTTCGCCCATAAAATGTTATAATGAAGCTGATGGAAGTTTAATTGCTATTTCGGAAAACACTGATGTCGCATATTTGTGGAGTACAGGCGAAGAATCTCAACAAATTTCAGGTTTGCAAGCAGGAAGCTATTATTTAACAATTACTGACGAAAAAGGCTGTACAGGAACAGCTGAATACACATTACAAAATCCCAATCCTATAATTAGAGAAATTAGTTTTATTCCTGTTATGTGTTTTGGAGAAAATACCGGAGAAATCAGAATTTCATTAAATTTACCTGAAAGCGAATTATTCTGTGTTTGGAACGATGGTTTCTTTGGTTTGAACAGAGAAAATCTATATTCAGGAACATATTATTTTACCATTACGGATGCAAACGGATGTTCCGCTTCAGACAGTGTTTTTATAGACGAGCCGGTCTCTCCGCTCAACATTGATATTTCGTTCAGCAATCCAAAATGCTATAATTCAAACGACGGAGAAATTATTGCTTTTGCTTCGGGAGGCGTTCCACCTTATTATTTTGAATGGAGATTTAAAGAATATTCATATTACGATTCAAAAATTAAAAATTTGCCTGCTGGAACTTATTTTTTAATCGTTTCTGATTCAAATGCTTGCAAAACAGAAACAATTATCATACTTACAGAACCCGAACAGATAAAAACAAATGCTATAAGTTTTCCGGTTAGTTGTAATAACAATCCTGACGGTAAAATAATAATAAAAACTACAGGCGGCTCATCTCCATATATTTACCTGGTAAACAACAGAATTTACAATGATTCTATAATTGAAAAACTGCCTCCGGGATTGTTTGCAATTAAGACCATTGATAGTAACAATTGCCATTCGGAAGAAATATCTGTCTCAATACCGGATTCCGAACTTGAATGCTTGATAATTCCAAATGCTTTTACTCCAAACGGCGATGGAATCAACGACAACTGGGAAATTCAATACTTAGAACTTTATTCGGATGTAACTATTCAAGTCTATAATCGTTGGGGCCAAATTGTTTACGAAACAAATACTCCTTCTCAAAAATGGGATGGAACATCAAATTCACATCCTTTACCCTCCGGTACTTACCTTTATATAATCTTTTTAAACAATGGAAAACATAAAATTCAAGGTTCTGTTAGTATCTTAAGATAATTTTTTCGCACTAAAAGATATTTTCGTATATTTGAAGATAAATTGAACCTTGAAATCTTTTTCTATGACAAGCAGAAAAAAAATAATTTTTATTTATGCACTCATATTAGCATCAATAATTTCTGCATTTATTATTTTTATTCATACAAGACCCGTCGTAAAAGTTAACTATAATGAGCGTTCGGTTGAGTTTTACAACAACCTGTCAGCACTAAACAAAATTATTGAATCAAATAATATTTTAAGGAATAATATTTTTTTACTGATTAACGATAACGAAAATTTTTATTCTACAGACAGCATTCTTAAAAAAATTCATAATTACTCCCTTTCAATGGATTCTGCATTAAATCAATTGCAAATCATAGAAAGAACATATTTACAAAACATAAAAACAAACCTCGATTTGCATTATAAAAATATTTTAAACTTGTATTATAATGACAAAAAACAAGCGGCTTATAATCAATTTATTGAAGAATTTAATCCTCTCAGCTTAAAATTTAATGAAGTATGTTTTGAATACTCGAACAGAGAAATAAAATCACATTCAAGATTTTTAAAATCCATTGAAAAAGGGAAACAAGATTTAATGCTTTATTTTATTGTAATACTTATTTTATTGACTTCAGGCTTTGTAATTTTTCTAAGAACATTTACTCAAACAGAAAAGAATTACTTTAAAAAATTATACGACATTGAAAATTTGCAAAAAACAAATTTGTTTTTTAAAAAACTTTTAGATAAGGAAAAGAAATTAATAAATGTTTTCTCTTCGGCTGGAATAGGAATGGTGATTTTAGACTTTTCCGAATCTACTGCTTTTGCAGATACTAAAGCTGCACAAATATTAGGGTTAAATACTGTCGGAAACGAAATTTCAAGTGCAAATAATTTTGTTTTCGACATAAATGAAATTAATAATGTTTTTCCTCATCAAGATATTTTGAAAAATTACAATATCACAAAAAAATCCGATTCTGTAATAAGTTTTGAAATTTCTCATCCTTTAAAAGGAAAAGTGATTATAAAGTTTTTCTCATCAATCATCTATGATGAAAATTCCGGCGAAGTAAAAGAAATATACTCGATTGTCAGGGATATTAGCGAAGAGAAAAAAAACAAAGAATTAAAAGAAAAATATTATCATTTTATTAAAAGTATAAGTTCTAAAAACAAACTCGGATATTGGGAGTGGGATACTTCGAAACCAAAACCCGATGTTTCTGATGAATGGCTCAAGATTTTTGGCATTGATAGAGATGTGTATGAAAATTCAACTGTTGACCATCTGGTATCGTACTGGGACAAAGAATCTTTGCAACTTGTTGTGAAAAGAATGCAAATGATGAAAAAAGCCCAAATTTCCGAATTTTTTGATGAATATATTTTTAATCATCCCGTTAAAGGTAAGATGTATATCGAAGTTTTTGGAAAAATTGTTGATTATACTCCTCAGGGAAAAGCAATTTATCAAGGTTATCATAAAGATACTTCAGAGTTTAAGAAACTTAAATCCGATTTGGAATTAATATCAAAAGAAAGAAAATTTTTAACCGAAAACTTCCCGCTGCCTTTACTTATTGCAGAAGAAAAAGATTTAAACAACAAACAAAATTATTACTTTGTTGTCATTAATTCAGAATTTGAATTATTAACAAACATTAATAGATCTTCCATCATAAACAAACCCATAAAGCAAATTACCGAAATTGCATTTCAGGAAGATATCCTGAATGAAATAGAAACATTACAAAAAAACAAAAAATTACAATTTGATGTTTTTGACGAAAAATTAAAAAAACATCTCGAAGTGTTTGCTTTTATGCTTAATGATAAGCGGTTTGCTGTTATTTTTACCGATATTAGTGAAAACAAAAAACTACTCG
This sequence comes from uncultured Bacteroidales bacterium, assembly GCA_937982115.1. Lineage (GTDB taxonomy): Bacteria > Bacteroidota > Bacteroidia > Bacteroidales > ML635J-15 > Bact-19. Next base: position 29,287 of record CALJNE010000036.1, read on the forward strand.
AATACTATAAAAATCATGAATCATTAAGCAAATATTTAACGAATTATTCCGAAAAAGCGATATTATTCATAAAGCCTGAAACTTTTAAAATAATTTACTCAAACTCAAAAGCCAAAGAATTTTTTAATGCAACCTGTGATGAAGATTTTAAAAATCTCGATTTTATAAAACTTCAGACAAATAATTTACAAAAGGAAAAATTAATTTCATTTTTTATTAAACAAGCAAGCACAAATTTTGAAAAAATAAAGAATATACCACTAGAATGGGAATTTAGAAGATTTGACGGCTCCAAATTTTACGGAAAAATAAAATTAAATAAAATTACCTACAACAACTCCGAAGTTATTATTGCCGAAATTAGCGATGTTACTGAATTTAGCGAGACTGTAAAAAAATACGAAAGAATTCAACATTGGCTTCAAAAAATAATTAATGCAATTCCATCATTACTGGTAGTAAAGGACAATTTTGGAAATATTTTAATGGCAAACGATATTTATCTCCAAACTTTCGGGCAAACTGCTGAAACAATTGTTGGTAAAAACAATAAAGAAATTTATCATCCGAGCGATGCTAACATAATACAACAAATTGATAACGAAGTTTCACAATATGGAATCTCAAGAACTTATGAACAGAAACTTTTTATTTCAACCGGAGAACAAAGATATTTTTTGGTAAACAAAGTGCCGCTTAGAGATGAAAACAATAAAGTTTACGCCATAGTTTCCCATGCAACTGATATTACCCAGCTAAAAAACCTTGAAGAAAAACTCAGAACACTAAAAGATGAGGCAGTAAGTGCCAATCGAGCAAAATCTGTTTTTCTCGCAAACATGAGTCACGAGATTCGCACACCGTTAAATTCAATAATCGGTTTTTCAGAGATTCTGGCAAATATTGCTTCAGACCTTGTTGTAAAAAATCATGCTCACTCTATACTCACAGCAGGCAAAGCTCTTTTAAATCTGATAAACGATGTTCTTGATCTGGCAAAAATCGAATCCGGAAAAATAAATCTCAATCCAGACTACCACGACCTAAATAAAATTCTCGATGAAATAAACAGCATCTTTAAATTACGAGCCGAAGAAAAAGGATTGAACTTTAAAGTAGTTTCAGATATTAAACAAGGTCTGGTTGTGAATATTGACGGACATAAAATTCGACAGGTTCTGCTTAATCTAGTTGGCAATGCAATAAAATTTACAGAAAAAGGATTTGTTGAAGTTAGCTTGAAACACAACTTAAAAGAAAATTCTCTCGCCGATATAGAAATAAAAGTGAGCGACAGCGGACCGGGAATTTCCGAATCCGATTTGAATAAAATATTTTTACCTTTCGAACAAGCCGGAAACATTGATAACCAAAAATTCGGAGGAACAGGCCTTGGACTGAGTATTTGCGACAAAATAATCAGATTAATGAACGGAAACATTTTAGTGGAAAGCAAATTTAATTACGGGACAACTTTTACTGTCAGTATCCCAAACATAGAATATGAATTAACAAATCAAATTTTTACCAAAAAATCTAAAAAAGTTCTTGAAGTGATTTTTGATAAAGCAAAAATTCTAATTACCGACGATGTAAAGGACAGCCGCGATATTTTAACCGGACATCTGAAAACCTACAATTTTGGAATATACGAAGCAGTTTCTGGCAATCACGCTTTACAATTAGTGAAACAAGTGAAACCCGATATTCTAATCCTTGATATCAGACTTCCGGATATTTCGGGAATTGATATTGCTAAAGCCGTCAAAGAAGATATTTCGCCCAAAACAAAAATAATTGCATACACTGTTGCTATTGACAAGATTCTTGTCGAAGAAAAAATAAACGAATACTTCGACGGATACATTACTAAACCCGTGATAAAGTCAGCACTCATTAACGAACTAAAAAAATTCATCCCATACAAGGAAATATCTTCTTCAAAACCTAAAGAAAACAAATTATTCGCCTTTAATGATACAACAAAAAATATTATTAAAGATTTTCTTAGTAAAAACAACATTTCAGAACCTTCGGACTTTACAAAAAAATTACTGACTTTATTGATTTCAGAAATTAAAAACTCTTTCACAAGTTATAAAGACGAAGACTCCGAAAAACTCATTGACAGCCTCGAAAAAGCATTGATGGAATTCAATGTGGAAGTTATTGATTACTTTAAAAATTTATTCATAAATATTAAAAATGAAGAAATCTAATTTTGCAAAACACATTAAAACTATGAAAACCAAAATAATTATATTCATTCTTTTGTGTTTTTCATTCTCAACTTTTGCACAAATAAATCCTGAATTAAAAAAAGTATTATCCAGAGAAGAAATTCAATATCTAAATAATAATAGAAAGCTTAAAGTAATTTTTTTGCAAAATGATTTTAGCCCCTATTGGTCATTTTTAAATAATTACGCGTTTGGCACAAATAAAGATTACCTCGATATTTTTCTGGAATATACCGGATTGAAATGCGATACAATAATTGTTTCGTGCCAGGATGCTCTTAAACTTATGGAAAACGGGCAGGCCGACCTAATTCCTTTTATTACTAATTGCTATCAAGGAAACAAAATAACATTCTCACACAGAATTTTTAAAACAAATTTGGTGATTATTTCAAAAAATAAAATAATAAATGAACTTACTGGCTTATCGGGCAATAATGTTGCGGTAGGGAAAAATATGTATGTAAAAAAATTTCTGGAACAAGAAATTGCCGGAATTAATCTCATTGAATACAACACCGAAAATGCTGCTCTTGATGCATTGCAGAATAATGAAGTAGATTTTTTTGCCGGAGAATATTTTACGTCATTAAATAAACTCAAAAACACAAACCATCAATTCCAAATAAACAAATATTTAGAGCCAATAAGTATTCATTTTGGAGTAAATAATACCAATAAAATCCTTTTGAACATAGTAAACAAAGTTTTTACAATAATTGAGTTTAAGTACAAACAGAACATTTTGAAAAAATATAATCTAAACAACACAATAACAGATTTTATACCATCTCCCGAAGAAATTGAGTATATAAATTCCTTACCCGTTTTAAAAGTTGGATACAAAACTTTTAGAATACCTGTTGAATATTCTGAGAATGGAAAGCTTAAAGGTTTTCTACCCGATATTAACAATTTGTTTTTTAGTCAACTTGGTCTAAAAACAGAATCAATATTATACGATGATTTGAATGAAATGTTTGAAGACCTGCGAACAGGAAAAATTGACATTATTGCAAGCTTGAACTATAATCCCGATAGAGCAAAAAAATTCCTTTTTTCAGATTCTTATTTAAAAAATTCTTTTGTTGTAGTTTCAAAACATAAACAAATTAACGATTTATCACAAGCAGAAGACCAAATTGCCGGCGTTTATTCTTCGTATTGGATTACAGATGAGCTATCAAAAAGATCTCCAAAAATAAAATTTGTCTTATACTCTGATATTGAAAAATTTTTTAATGACTTGAGTTCAAAAAAAATTAACTATGGAATTATTAACAGGTTTTCATATTTATATTTTAAGAATAAATTAGACAAAAAAAACATCAACTTTTGTTATGAATTGCCATTTTGGGAAACAGTATGTTTTGCACTTAACGAAAAACATTTTCAGCTGCTGCCAATTTTAAATCGAGCTATTCGCAGTACCGAAACCCAAACTATCAGCAATACAATATTACTCTGGCATATAAATAATTCTCAAAATACAAAAAAATCATTTACTAAAACTATTATTATCATAACAGTAATTTTGATATTTATTCACTCTCTATTGATATATTTCCTTAAAAAGCAATACAATAAAAAAATAAAAGTTCTAAAAACTTTAAATGAAATAAATCACAAAAATTCGGAGTATAAAAGAATTTACAATAGTTTAATGGACGTTTATTTTAAACTAGATTTAAACGGAACCATACTTGAAATCAGTCCTTCGCTTACGGAAATCGGCGGTTACCTTCCGGATGAAGTTATTGGCAAAACCGACGCCTTTTTTTACTCCGAAATTTCTGAACGAGAATACATATATAAGAAGTTATACGAAACAGGAAAACTTTTTAACGAAAGAATACACTTGAAACATAAATCAGGAAAAATAGTTCCGGTTTCGGTAAATACTAAAATAGTTTTTGATGAAAATAATAATCCCTTATTTATTGAGGGATTTTTGAGAAATGTTGAAACTACTGTTCTACTTGAAAAAGAACTCGAAGAAAATATTAAAAAATTAGAATTTATTATTAACTCGGAAAAAATCGGTATTACAATTATTTCACCGTTGAATCGAACTTTTTCTGCAAATAATATATTCTACGACTTTTTTGAATTAACTCCTGATGAAAATTCCTCACAATCTTTTAATAAATTCTTTGATTTTGTGTCGGAATCTGATCAAGTAATTATCAAAAAAGGATTTGATGCCATAATTTCTAAAAGAATAGAAGAATTTGAACACGAATTAAAAATAACAACAGCAAACAGAAATGAAAAATACATATTCTCAAGATTTGTAAAATTCTCCGAAAAAGATAATGATATTTTAATTATTGGAATACACAAAGACGAAAGAGATACTGTTGCTTTAAGAAATACTATCAAAATTAACGAAATAGAATGCTCTTTGATGCAAAAGAATTTGAATCATTGCTTGCTTTACCTCGATAAAAATTTAAACATAATTCAAACAAAAAATCTCTTAAACGAAATAGATACCGATATTACAGGAAAAAATCTTTGTGAGGTTTTTAATTTTGAAATAATTAAAGATAATGAAGGTAAAAATCTTAACATTTCTGTTTTAAATAACATAATAAACTATCGAGATATAATTGCAAAAGCTATTATTATAAACTCAAAGCAAGAACATATAGAAAAATTTCTAACCCTATCATTTACTAACTTGGATTTCGACAAAAACCTTATTTTATGTTTGATAATTGATAAAACAAGCCTTATTAAATCAAAAAAAGAATCAAAAGATTTAGCATTACAAATACAAAAACTGAAAGAACTAAACGATAATTTTGTTGAAAGCATTGCCTATGAGCTTCGAGAACCTATTTCGGCAATAATAGGTTTTTCACAAATGCTCGAAGGGAACATCTACGATTTGAGTAAAAAAGAAAATTATCTGGAATTAATCAAAAAGAATTCTGATGAAATTGTGTCCATAATAGAATCGCTTAATACATTATCTGATATTTCAGCCGGCAGATTAGAAATTTTTAAAAGTTCTTTCAACATAGTTTTGCTTATAGATGAAACCTTAAAAAGTTTATCTCAACAAATTGAATCAAAGAATCTTGGAATTGAAAAAATTATAAAAATTCCCAAAACGGCAGAAATAGTTTTTTCCGACTTGCAAAAAATAAGCAAGACTTTAAATTTTGTAACAAAACATATAATCGAAAACAACAATTCAGGTACGTTAATAATACAGGTATCATTGAAAGGAAAACTTCTTGAAATAAAAATGCAACCCAATTCTACAGAAATTGCCGAGAGTAAATACGAACTTATAGAAACATTTTTGCAAGGAAAGAAAAACACCAGATACTGGCTACAACTAAAAACTCTTTCAATTTTTATGGAGAATCTGGGCGGTTATTTAAAATTCTATTCAGCAAACAGCGGAGATTCTGCTATTATAGGTTTTGAAATATCAAATTATTCCGATAATATTAGTACTGATAAAAAGATTTCCGATAAAGCAATTTCGAAAGAAAATCTAAAAGCAAAAATTTTAATTGTGGAAGACGAAGAGTTTAATTACATTTACCTATCGGAAATTTTTAAAATGTATGGATATGATTATATTATTGCAAACAACGGAATTCAAGCCATAGAAATAATAAAAGAAAAAGGAAATGAAATTGACCTTATCTTAATGGATATACGAATACCTGATATGGATGGAATTAAAACAAGCATTGAAATAAGAAAATTCAATCAAAAAATTCCTATCATCATCCAAACAGCATTTAATTATGATATGGATTATGAATTGAAAATTCAAAAATATTGTAATGATTTTATTCAAAAGCCAATAATTGCCGAGATTTTGATACATAAAATTGAAAACCTGTTAAAAAATAAAATATGAACAGTAGAATTTTAATCGTTGACGACAGACCGAAAAATATTCAGATACTTGCTAATCATCTCACAAATGATGGTTACGATGTAGAATATGCCACAAGTGGTAAAGAAGCAATAAAAATTCTCGAAAAAGAAGATTTCGACTTAATCCTTCTGGATGTGATGATGCCGGGAATAGATGGTTTTGAAACCTGCAAAAGAATTAAAAAACTCGAGAATAAAAGTAACATTCCCATTATTTTTGTTACGGCAAAAACCGATATTGACAGTATAACGTTAGGATTCGAATACGGCGGCGTTGATTATATCTCCAAACCTTTCAAAGCCGATGAACTTCTTGTAAGAGTAAAAACGCATATCGAACTTAAAAAAGCAAAAGATATGCTTAATTATCATAAATCCTATCTCGAAAAAAGAGAAGATTTCTATAACAAGGAAATAAACAAACTCAAAAAAGCCTTATTAGAAAAAAATAAGCAATTTGAATCAATATGCAACCATTACAGCGAAATCTTAAATCTTTATAACCAGGCAATATCAAAAATACAAATACAAACATCCATTCCACTGAGCTTATTAAAAGCTGAACAAATAAACGAAAAGCAAACTGCATTATTATTGGAATTGGAAAAAGCAATAAAAAATAATGCTAAAGATATAGATTTACTTAATCAATATCACGATATTCTCAGTTTAAGGGAAAAAGCCCTGAAACTAAAAGATGTTTTTGTTGCTAAAGTTATTGCTGATGCAATTAACCTAAACTCAAATAAAATTAATCTGCTCCAACTGAACATAAATACTAATATTAATAATGAAACTACAATCAAAGCAGACACAGAATATATTAAGGCAGCTTTTGCGTCATTGCTTGGTTTCATTATTGAAAATTCCGATAAGGCAGAAACAATAAATATTGATGTTACAAAATCTGACGACGAAATTGCCATAAGCATTATTAAATCACACAAACAATTCGAAAAAGAGTTAATACTGTATCCTCATAAAATAATTATCGAAAACAAAAAACAGAATTTCAATTTATTTCTATCGAGTTTTATTTTCGAAATTCACAACTTTAAATTTAAAATTGGTAACAATAACGAAGGAGGAGCCTATATTCGAGTCAATATTTCAAAATAGTATTTACCGCTTCGATTATAAGGCTAACTTTTATTAAATCAAGAGTTGTAATTTTATGATTTATTGTATTTTTGCCAAAAAAAATATGGAATACAATTTTCGTGAGATACAAATAAAGTGGCAAAAATATTGGAGAGAAAATAAAACTTACAAAGTAGATATTGACAAAACAAAACCAAAATATTACGTTCTGGATATGTTCCCTTATCCTTCCGGAGCAGGACTTCATGTAGGACATCCGTTAGGATATATTGCTTCGGACATTTTTTCGAGATATAAAGTCCATAAAGGTTTTAATGTATTACATCCGATGGGATATGATGCTTTTGGGCTTCCGGCAGAGCAGTATGCAATACAAACAGGAACACATCCTGCAATTACTACCGAAAAAAACATTCAACGCTATCGCGAACAACTTGATAATATTGGTTTTTCGTACGACTGGGACAGAGAAATCAGAACCTGTGACCCAAAATATTACAAGTGGACTCAATGGGTAGTGATACAATTATTTAAACATTACTACGATAACGATTTAAATCGTGCCAATCCAATAAAATTTTTAGAAGAAAAATTTGAAAAATACGGTTCTTCGGAAGTTAATGCTGTACATTCCGAACACGAAGAATTTACTGCCGAAGAATGGCAAAAAATGGATTACAAAAAACGTCAGGAGATTCTGATGAATTACAGGTTGATGTATTTGTCGGAAGCTTATGTAAACTGGTGTCCGAAATTAGGTACAGTACTTGCCAACGACGAAGTGGTTGATGGTTTTTCGGTAAGAGGCGGATATCCTGTAGAAAGAAAAAAAATGAAGCAATGGCTGCTTAGAATTACAGCCTATGCTCAAAGATTACTCGATGGATTTGCAACAATAGATTGGCCTGAACCTGTGGTTGAGATTCAGACAAATTGGATTGGACGCAGCGAAGGTGCAACAATATTTTTTGAAATTGCTGATTCTAATCACAAAATTGAAGTTTTTACAACACGCCCCGATACAATTTACGGAGCAACTTTTATGGTACTTGCTCCCGAACATGAAATGTCTCTTGAAATTGCAAGCCCCGAATACAGGCAACAGGTTTCAGATTATATTCAATGGGCAAAAAATCGTTCAGAAGTAGAACGAATGGCTGAAAAAAAGGTAAGTGGACAGTTTACAGGTTCGTATGCAATAAATCCTTTTACCAAACAACAAATTCCTATTTACATTGCTGATTATGTTTTGATTGGATACGGTACGGGAGCAATTATGGCAGTACCTGCCCACGACAGCAGAGACTTTGCCTTTGCACGTCATTTTAATTTACCGATAATTCAGGTTGTTCAACGTCCAAACGAAGATAATATTCCGGTTGAAGAATGGTCAGAATCCTATGATTCAAAAGAAGGAATAATGATTAATTCCGGTATTATTAATGGTTTAGAGGTTAAAGATGCAATAAAAACGATCATAGAAAAAATCGAAGAATCCGAAATTGGTAAAAAGAAGGTAAACTACAGATTGCGAGATGCAATTTTTGGAAGACAAAGATATTGGGGAGAGCCAATTCCGATTTATTATAAAGACGGAATACCTCATGCTTTAAGTATCGAAGAACTTCCTCTTGAGCTTCCTGAAATAGACAAATTCTTGCCCACCGAAGAAGGCGAACCTCCATTAGCCAGAGCAAAAAACTGGAAAACATTCGACGGATATCCTCTCGAAACTTCTACAATGCCTGGCTTTGCCGGTTCATCGGGATATTACCTCCGATACATGGACCCGCACAACGAATGGGAATTAGTGTCTGAAAAAGCCGTTAATTATTGGCATAATGTTGACCTTTATATCGGAGGCAGAGAACATGCTACCGGACATCTAATATATGCAAGATTCTGGAATAAATTTCTTTACGACCTAGGATTAGTTCCAAAAGATGAACCTTTCCAGAAACTCGTAAATCAAGGAATGATTCAAGGACGTTCTAATTTTGTTTACAGAATCACAGGAACAAATACTTTTGTATCCTACAACCTCAAAGATAAATACGAAACGCAAAAAATACATGTTGACATCAATATTGTTAATAACGATATTCTGGACCTTGACAAATTCCGTAAATGGCAGCCTGAATTCGAAAATGCAGAGTTTATTCTCGAAGACGACGGCAAGTACCACTGCGGCTGGGAAATTGAAAAAATGTCAAAATCAATGCACAATGTTCAAAACCCGGACGATATTGTTGAAAAATACGGTGCCGACACACTCAGAATTTACGAAATGTTTTTAGGCCCTATTGAACAAGCAAAACCATGGGATACAAATGGAATTGAAGGAGCTTTCAGATTCTTGAAAAAATTCTGGAAGTTATTCTTTAACAATAAAAATGAGTTTTATCTCTCTGACGAACAACCTGATTTAAACGAATTGAAAATCCTGCATAAAACCATAAAAAAAGTAAGCGACGACATCGAAAAATTGGCCTTCAATACTGCAATCAGCTCCTTGATGATTTGCGTAAATGAACTTAACAATTGCAATAAACGTAAAATACTCGAACCTTTGTGTATTTTAATGTCTCCTTTTGCACCCCATATCGCAGAAGAACTATGGCATTTAGCCGGACATAACGACAGCGTAACAAAACAAAGCTGGCCAGTATATAATGATGCTTACACACAAGAAAATACTTTCAATTATCCTATTTCGTTTAATGGTAAAACAAGATTTAATCTCGATCTTGACATCAACTTGAACAATGAACAAATAAAAGAGATTGTTCTAAACAATGAAAACTCTAAAAAATGGATTGAAGGTAAAGAAATTGTGAAAATCATAATTGTACCACGGAAGATAGTTAATATAGTTGTTAAGTAGCAGATTTATATTTTACATTAAAATTAAATACTTAAAACAACATTTTGAATATAAATAATGCTATGTTTTGTTAAATTTTTCTTAAAAAACAATATATTAAATATTATTAAAATAAATATTAGACAAACTCATTTTTGTTTTTTATCATTATTATCATACATTTCGTTGTGTATTTTTCATTTTTTATGCATTTTTCAGCATTAAATTAGCATGGGTATTAATACGTATTTTTTAAGTCAAAGCACAATATAATTTTATTTAAAAAGAGCAAATAAAATTTCTTAATTATTTTTGAAAGTTAACCAAATTTCATTATTATGAGGAAATCTTTACTTTTATTCCTTTATGTTTGTTTTCTGAGCATTATTTCTTACTCGCAGACAGTGCAGCTTTCGGGAAAAGTAACAGAAAAAGGTTCAAATACCGGCTTATACGGAGTAAATATAATGATAAAAAACAAATTGGTTGCCGATAGCAAATTACTTGGAACGACAACAGATTTTGATGGTAACTACAGAATAGCATTGTACCCCGGACAATATGAAGTAAAATTTGTTTACATTGGCTTTGAAGAAGTTAAGAAAGACATTGAACTTATTGTCGGAAAGCCGGAAGTAATTAACATTGAATTAGCTCCAAAAGCAGAGATTATCGAAGAGGTGGTTGTGAGTGCCGGAAAATACGAGCAAAAACTTTCAGAAGTAACAGTTTCGATGGAAGTTATGAAACCACAAACCATCGAAAACCTTAATGCACTTACTTTAGATTATGCTTTAAATGCAATTCCCGGAGTTGACATTAACGATAGCCAAGTGAGTATTAGAGCCACTACCGGATGGAGCTACGGAGCAGGTAGCCGAGTTATAATTCTTATGGATGAACTTCCTATTATGTCGGCTGATGCCGGAGACGTAAAATGGAATTTTGTACCTATCGAAAATGTTTCGCAAGTTGAAATTGTAAAAGGAGCAAGTTCAGCACTATTTGGTTCTTCCGCGTTAGGCGGGGTAATAAATGTTAGAAGTGCTTATCCCACAGATAAACCAGTTACAAAAGTTTCGTATTTCTGTGGAGTATATGGTAAACCCAATGATTTAAGAAATAAATGGTGGGAAAAAGAGTTTTTCTCAAGTAATAATAATAGTCCTTTAAATCCATATAATATACCATTAAGAGACGAGATTTTTTACTGGGTTAGAAGCCCGATGTATTCAGGATTAAGTTTTCATCATGCCCAACAATTGGACAATCTTGATTTATCATTGGGAGGAAATCATTTTATAAATGAAGGTTATCGTGAATCCGAATACGAAAGACGCAGCAGATTTAATGCAAATCTTAGATACCGCAGTGAAAAAATTCAAGGTCTTGCTGCTGGACTCAATTCAAATTTTATGGCTGTTGACAAAAGTGATTTCTTTATGTGGAAATCAGATACTAATGCATATCAACCCAACTTATTGTTTGGAGATGCAGCTCCAACTCAAGGTTTCAGAATGAACATTGACCCATTTATTTATTATTATAAACCAAATGGCTCAAAATATAGCCTAAGAACAAGATATTTCAGAACTGAAAATGTAATTCCAAATGACACATTAAAAAATTCACTCGGACATACATTTTACGGAGAATTTCAATATCAGACCTCCATCAAAGAAAAATGGAATATCACAGCCGGAATTGTAGAATCATATTCAATGATTCAAGCCAATCTTTTTGGAGATCATACTTCAAACAATCTTGCCGGATATGCTCAGGTTGATGTTAAATTCGGCAGATTAAAACTTTCGGGTGGATTAAGAGCTGAATCATTCAGAATAGATTCAGTGTTAACGGAATCTTTAATTGAAACTCGATCTACTAACCACAATTCAATGAATATTCCGTTTAAGCCGGTTTTCAGATCAGGAGCAAATTATGCAGTTACCGACAATACTTTTATAAGGGCTTCGGTCGGGCAAGGATACAGATTCCCATCAATTGCTGAAAAATTTACAGCAACAAGTCTTGGTATGGTACAGATTTTTCCAAATCCTCACCTAGAACCCGAAGAAGGATGGAGTGCAGAAATTGGGATTAAACAAGGCTATAGACTAAGAAAATGGAGAGGTTTTGCCGACCTAGCAATATATAAACAGGAAATATACAACACAATGGAGTTTAACTTCGCTTTTGTTGATACATCAACTTATCTGGCTGTTCCGCCAAACTCAGGAGGATTACCCGGATTCCAGGCACAAAATATCGGCAACATTGTTATTACAGGATTAGATGCTTCTGCTTCTATTGGCGGAAAAGTAAGAAAAGTTTTAATCACAGGAATGGCAGGTTATAACTATAATTATCCGGTTTATAAAAATTATGTTGATACCACTGCTTCGAGTTTGTCTCCAATTCTCAAATACAGAAATAAACATACTATTAAAGCAGATTTGAACATCGAAACAAAGAGAATTTCCGTTGGTACAACAATAATTTATAAATCACCCATTGAAAATGTTGACAGACTATTTTGCGACGAGAGAGACAGATATTCTGTTGATACCGTAACTTACGACTCTTACCGCTTATTCAGTTCATTTTTACTTCCCGGGTATTGGGATTATAGAATAGAAAATGTTCAAAAACCGTATTTTAACATTGATGTAAGATTCTCTTTTATTTTCAGTGAAAAATTACGAGCTTCATTCATTGTAAAAAATTTATTAAATCAGGAATATGTTGGACGTCCGGGAGATATGCACCCACCACGTCGCTTTGAAATTATGATTAGCAGCAATTTTTAGAATGAACCAAAACTAATATATTATGAAAAATTTGTTTTTACTTTTTAGCTTTTTAGGTTTTGCCTTAGTGACAAACGCACAAATCTGTAATCCACCTTGTACTCCCGACCCTACTTGTGTAGATGTTTTAAATCCGGGAGAAGTTTGTCCTGAAGTTTTACCTGTTGGTTATGAAGGAGTTTATTACGATGAAACTGTTACTGTTATTCCTCCTTCATCTTACATGGGACTACCGGTTATTCATTCCATTAAAATTACAAATGTTTCCGGGCTTCCGCAAGGAATGACATGGTGTAAAAGTCAAGATATCTTTCTTGTAACTAATCCAGCTACAAGGTACTGCTGTCAACTCTATGGAACACCTGAACAAGCCGGTGAGTATCCATTAACTCTTACAATTGTGCCTTACGTTAATGTTTTTGGTCAACCGGTAGCACAAAATCCTGTTACAGATGACACTTCACTGGTAGTTATAATTCTTCCTCCTCCACCTGTTGCTGATTTTTCTGCAGCAGCTACAGCAGTTCAGATTAACGAACCTGTACAATTTCAAGATTTGAGCTCGGGAAATCCATCTGCATGGGAATGGACTTTTGAAGGCGGAACTCCCGAAACCAGCATTGAACAAAATCCGACAGTAATTTACATTGCTGCAGGAACTTATGATGTAACACTCACTGTTCACAGTGAATCAGGAAGTTCAACCTTAACAAAAGAAGATTATATTGTTGTTTCAGATTTATCGGGAATAAATAATACATTGCCAGAAAATGTAAAAATTTATCCTAATCCGGCAAGTTCACAAATTACTATTGAAGCAGCAAATATCAAAGAAATTAAAATCACTGATATGCTTGGAAAGATTGTATTTTCTTCAAAATCAGATCAGGATAAACATGTTATTGATGTAAGCAATTTTAATAAAGCAACTTACTTCATCACTGTAATTACAAGTTCAGGAGAAATTACAAAGTCAATTACAATTAAATAACATTGCTTTATTCTAAAGAAAAAGGGTCAACATTGTTTGACCTTTTTTTATGCCAAAATTGAACTTAATTCCGAATTTTGAAATTCATAATTTGCCATAAAGGCGATTATAACGGGGATTAAGCGGTCGTCGAAACACCGTGAATCGCAAAGCCGTACTCACTTAGCATAAATTCACTACATTTATAATGCTTTATACGTGTTGAATTTGTAATTCTTTTTTCAGAAATTCTGCCGTAAAAGAATTACAATTCTCAGCAACAAATTCCGGAGTACCTTGAGCAACAATCTGGCCGCCGTTTTCACCGCCTTCCGGTCCCAAATCTATAATCCAATCGGCAGACTTTATAATATCCATATTATGTTCGATGATTACTATGCTATTTCCCCTGTCAATCAACGACTGTAACACATTCAACAAGATTCTTATATCATCAAAGTGCAATCCTGTTGTAGGTTCATCAAGGATGTACAAAGTTTTACCGGTATCTTTTTTCATTAGTTCGGTTGCAAGTTTTATTCTTTGAGCCTCGCCTCCTGAAAGTGTGGTAGCCGATTGTCCTAAACTTACATACCCCAGTCCAATTTGTTGAAGTATTACAAGTTTTTTATGAATATGTGGAATATTTTCAAAAAACTCCGTAGCCGCATTTATTGTCAGATTCAAAACATCCGAAATAGATTTACCTTTAAAACGAACTTCGAGGGTTTCGCGATTATACCTTTTACCCAGACAACTTTCGCACAATACGCTTACATCGGGAAGAAAATTCATTTCAATAACTTTAACTCCGGCTCCTTTACAAGTTTCGCATCTGCCTCCTTTTACGTTAAAAGAAAACCTTCCTGCTTTGTATCCCCTTATTTGAGATTCAGGTAAGCTAGCAAAAAGTTCGCGTATGTCGGTAAAAAGTCCGGTATAGGTAGCCGGATTAGATCTTGGTGTTCGGCCTATAGGTTCTTGTGTAACTTCTATAAATTTATCAATATTTTCTAAACCTTTTATATCATCATATTCTAGAGGCATTGCAGTGGAATTATAAAAATGTCTTGACAATATCGGCACCAAAGTTTCGTTGAGTAATGTTGACTTCCCGCTGCCGGATACACCGGTAATTACCACAAGACCTCCAAGAGGAATGTCAACATTAAGATTTTTTAAATTATTACCTCTAGCTCCATAAATGCTGATTTTTTGCCTGCTCACATCCCTTCTCTTTGATGGAACCGGAATTTCAAGTTTTGCATTCAAATAATTTGCAGTAATAGTATGAGCCAGGAGCAATTGTTGGGGAGTTCCGGTGAAAACAATTTCCCCTCCTTTTCGACCGGCACCCGGACCAATATCAACAACAAAATCCGACTCTAAAATCATATCCTTATCATGTTCTACGACGATAACTGTATTCCCTCTATCACGTAGTTGTTTCAAAGAATTTATTAATCTCTGATTGTCGCGTTGATGCAGACCGATACTTGGTTCATCAAGAATGTACAAAACATTAACCAGACGACTTCCGATTTGTGTAGCAAGACGAATTCGTTGAGATTCTCCACCCGATAAACTCGAAGCCGGGCGATTCAAACTCAAATAATCGAGTCCTACATCAAGTAAAAATCCCAGTCTGGAAACAACTTCTTTAATAATTTCTTCAGATATTTTTCGTTCTCGCTCGCCAATCTCAGGGCCAATGGATTCCAGAAAATTTTTCAAGTCCAAAATACTCATTTGACTGAGTTCGGCAATATTTTTACCACCAAATTTAAAATACAAAGATTCTTGTTTTAATCTTGTGCCGTTACACTTAGGACAGGTAATGTATTTATTAAACCGCAATGATGAACGATTTGAGTATGGATCTTTAAGTTCTTCTTCCTGTCTTTCTTTTACAAGATTAACAATACCATTAAACTCAACAACGTAATTAGAATTTTCTCCAAGAGGAGTATTGGTAAGTCTAATCCCTTCGGGATAGCCGAATAAAACGGCATCAAGACATTCTTCGGACAATTCTCTGACAGGAGTTTTTAAAGAAAAATTCAATTTTTCAGCCAAAGCTTCCAAAATCCAAAACTGCATGGAATTTTTATACTTGCCCAAAAAAGAAATTGCACCGTTATAAATTGATAAAGAATCATCCGGAATAATTTTGCTAATATCAATATCAGTAATTACACCAAGACCGTTACATTTTGAGCAAGCTCCTTGAGGCGAATTGAAAGAAAAAGTGTGAGGTGCAGGTTCTTTATATGAAATACTACTTGTCGGGCACATCAAAAAACGACTGAAATAACGAGGTTTTTCAACATTCTTCTCAATAATCATAATTACTCCTTTACCAATTGACATGGCAAGGTCTATGGATTTTTTCAATCGTTTTCTGTCTTCCTCTTTAATTACAAACTTATCAACTACAAGCTCTATAAAATGAGTTTTATAACGATCCAGCTTAAGGGTTGGCGCCATTTCAGAAATTAGTCCATCAATTCTGGCTTGAATAAAACCTTTTTTACGCAAGTTTTCAAAAAGTTCTTTATAATGTCCTTTACGTCCATCAACTAATGGAGAAAGAATAAAAACCGGTTTGGATTCATATTCTTTTATAATGATGTCGGCAATTTGGTCATCAGAATATCTGACCATTTTTTCACCGGTAACATAAGAATAGGCTGTGGAAGCTCGAGCAAAGAGCAATCTTAGAAAGTCGTAAATTTCTGTAATTGTACCAACAGTTGAACGTGGATTTTTTACTGTAGTTTTTTGCTCGATGGCTATTACAGGGCTTAATCCGGTAATAATATCTACATCCGGTCTTTCGAGTTTACCGATAAACTGACGGGCGTAAGCAGAAAATGTTTCCATATACCTTCGTTGACCTTCGGCATAAATAGTATCAAAGGCAAGAGATGATTTTCCGCTGCCACTAAGTCCGGTAATAACATTCAGCTTATATTGAGGGATATCTACATCAATGTTTTTTAGGTTATGAACTCTGGCCCCTCTTACCGAAATTAACCCTTCGTTTTTTTTCATAAAATCTACTTCTTGTCAGGAATATCACAAGGTCTTTGATCCCTTTCGGGAATAACAATTTTATACTCTTTTTTGTTTGGAATATTTAGCGATTTTCCTCTTATCCACGGATTGAAGTAGGTTAACATTTTATAATTAATTCCGTTATCGAAAGCAAATTGCACAAGGTCGTTGATGCTTGTATCAACAATTATTGTTCTAGTTTTTAAAGCTTTGTATAAATCTTTTTCTTCAAGATAAAATCCATAACGTTCGGGATTTTCCATTATTATTTTCAGAGCTAATATTCTGAATACATATCTTGAAGTTTCATCATTAAGTTTTAGGTCATAATAAGAATTTACTCTTTGATATTCAATTTCTCTTTTTAAACCGCCAATTCCCATATTGTAAGCAGCTGCAGCAAGTGTCCAGCTGCCAAACATTCTGTATGCAGTTTGTAAATATTTGGCAGCAGCAAGCAGAGAAATAGTAGGATTGTATCTTTCATCAATTTCTTGATTAACAATCATCTTATATTCCTGAGCCGTAGATTTCATAAATTGCCAAAATCCGGTTGCCCCCGAAGGGCTAATTACATTAGCCAGACCACTTTCGGCAACGCATAAATATTTCATGTCATCGGGAATATTATTTTCTTTAAGCAACTGTTCAATCTCAGGGAAAAATCTGTTTGCTCGTTTAATATATAACATCGTTGAAGAATGACGATAAGTATTAATAAGCATTTCTAAATCCAGTGATTCGTAAACATCAAATAAATGTAACGGCACCGGTTCACCGCAAAAACTTAAAGTATCCGGAATATATGGCTGGGAACCATGTATAAAAGGATATTCGTCAATTTCCTGTTTTTGCTGATTTACAATTCCGCCATCACTATCTTTCGAAAAAATAAAAATATTTGAGACTATTAACCCCAAACCAACTCCTAAAATTATAAAAAATGGAATTTTCACGTATTTCTTGTTTAACATCTGCTTACTTTGGTTTTGAAATATGAGTATTTATGTATAAAAGTAAAAACGTAATTAACGGAAAAATCATAAAATACCACAGTTTTTTGTATTCTATTGAGTTGGAGTTATTAATAAGATACAAAGCCACGATAACCCCTATTGTATTAAGAAAAAACAACAAAAATCCAACCCAACGTACCGAAAGTCCCAGATAAAAAAGATGGTGAGTTGTATGATCTCTTCCGCCCACAAAAGGAGATTTTCCTTTTAGCATCCTGTTGATTGAGACAGTAGTTGTATCTGTTAATGGAATAACATAAGCGAGAGAAACAATCAGAGCTTGTTTAAAGTTAAATGCATACTGCATCTCTTCAATTTTAATAGAATTCCAGAAAAATATTATCCCTACCCATGCAAGAATTGCTCCCAGATATTGACTTCCATTATCCCCCATGTACATTTTAGAAGGATTCCAATTAAAAAATAAAAAAGCAAGTAATGATGCTGCTGTACCTAACAGGATAAATTTTACCAGCATAGTAATTGTAACATCAAAGAATATACTACCAAAAATAACTCCAGAAATAATTGATAAGGAAACTAAACTTGTAACAGCATCCATATTATCCAGCATATTTATGGAATTCATTATTCCAACAACCCAAAAAATTGTAATTGTATAATTAATCCATTCAATAGGCGAAATTTTAATATATGCTCCCGAATAAATGAAAATTACTGAACAAATCAACTGTACTATAAATTTAAAAAAGGGCGAAGTATTTATTAAATCATCGGCAAGCCCCATAAAAAACGACAAAGTAACTATTATTAAGATGCTTATATATTCGCTTGAAACAAAAACCTCTTCATTAAACAAAATGAAATAAACTATCATTAACAAAAGAAAAATTGAATAAAAACTAATTCCGCCAAAAATAGGTTTAGATTGTGTACTGAATCGTATCGCTGAATTATTAGCTTTTTTTACAAGAAATTTTATGGGTCTTCTAATAAAAAACCTATCTATTAAAACAGCAGTAATAAAAGACAACAAAAAAATTGTAACTAAAATATAATTCATTTCTTTTTCTTTTTAAACTTATCAATAGTTTTTTCAATCGCATTTCTGGTATCTTCAACTTCTTCGCCGTAATAAGAGTTATGAATTTTTGTAAGATAGCCGTATCCATATCCGTAGGTTGAATAACCATATTGATAACCATAACCGGTTTTGTATCCATATCCGTATCTGCCCGGACTACGAATAATTCCATTTAAAACTATTGATAAATTATTTAACTTGCTTGACTCAGCAAAAGAGTTTACATTTTCAATAAATGATTTGGGACTTACACCTGCACGCATAACATAAATTGGATTATCCGCATAACCATAAGTAATTAAGGCATCGGTAACAATTCCTATTGGAGGAGTGTCAATAATAAGAATGTCATACATTTTTTTTACAGAATCGATAAACTCTCTAACATTTTTCGATAAAATAAATTCTGCCGGATTGGGAGGTAAAGGTCCCGATGTAACATAATCAAGATTATCAAGCTCTGATTTGTTAATACATTCTTCGAGTTTATGTTTTCCGAGAATTATTGTACTTACTCCCTTATTGTTATCAACATTAAAACATTTATGTAATCTTGGTTTTCGAAGATCAAAATCCATGATCAATACTTTTTTGTCGGACATTGCATAAATTGCTCCGATATTTAATCCGACAAAAGTTTTTCCTTCACCTGCAATGGTTGAACTAATAGTAATAACTCTACATTTATCCTTTGGAGGATAAAATTCAAGATTAGTTCGAATATTTCGGAAAGCCTCTGCCATCATTGATTTTGGTCGCTGATGCACCACTACCTGAGAAACCTGCATCTCGACTTTAGCCATTGGAATACCTCCAATAACCGGAATATCAGAAAACTCTGAAATATCTAATGTTGTAAGTATTTTATTAAAAAGTAAATACCTAACAACCACAAATAACAAAGAAACCAATAATGCAATTATAATAGACATAAATATTACCCGATTTAAAACAGGATAATCAGGAAACACTGGTATGGCAGCTTTTTCGAGTATAATATTATTACTAACATAACCGGCCTGTGAAATCATTGTTTCAGCCTTGGTCTTAATCAGTTGAGTGTAAAAATTTTCGTTTATTGTATAAAGCCTGAGCAGCCGGGCATATTCAATTTCATCATAAGTATTTTGATCGAGCGAATTCATTTCTAACTCTTTGATTCTCTGTGCAAGTTCCTTCTTTTCGCTTCTTAATCTTTGAATACTTGAATTTGTAAAATCTGCTATTGTTGCTTTGCGTGATGCAATTTGTTCGTCGAGAACTTTGATTCTGTGATTATTTGTGGTAACATCAAATAACAAAACCTCACGTCTGTTAATTAACTCTTGCAAAGAATTTAACATCGAACTAATAAATGCTTCCGATCGCTGACCGGCTAACATAGCCAAAAGTTCAAAAGTCTTTATATCGGGATTATTTTCGATTTCTGTTTTTATTTTTTCCAAAGTCATAATCTCAAAATCAATATTGAGCAACTTTGTTTCCAATTCAGAAATCTTAGAACTGTACAAATTTGTTTTACTGAGTAAAATTCTTTCATCAATGTCAACAATATTATTACGAACTCGGAAGTCATGTAATTCTTGTTCGGTATTGGTTAATTGAGAGAATACATGCTCCATTTGTTGATCAATATACTTCAGAATATTATTGGCACTTTCTTTCTTTTTATTCTCATCATATTCAATAAATTTTTCGGCTATAGTATTTGCAATATCAGCCGCTTTTCTGGCATTATAATCTCTGTATGTAATTAAAATTGTTCCGGCAGTTTCGTTTAGAATTTGTATTTCTAATCTGGAAGTTATTCCATTTAACAAAGTCTTTTGATTATTTATAATAAAGTAATATTCAGAATCAGCATTGTTAAGTTCTACCTCAAGGTCTTTTTTAGAAGGAAAATGTATCATTATTTCCATACCAAGAACTGAAGTCCATTCTTCGGGTGTAATTAAATATTCATATTTTTGACCGGCAATTTCAAATGAAAGCTGGCATTTATATTCGGTAAATCGCATTGAGATTTTTTGATCATATACAATTGGGTTGTTTATTCGATATTTAACTTCAAAAGGACAGCTTGTATATAATTCTGTTGAAAGAAATGTTCCCTGCCTGAAATAACTTACATCTACTGGCAGAACGTTTATTACATTTTTCAGAAACTCATTCGATCTGAGCAGCTCTATTGCTTGAGCCAGATCGGTTTCCATTATTCCGCTATTAATCCCCAGAATTTGATTGGTTTTATTTTCATTCTTTATCTGAATGACCGTACTGGATTTATAAACCGGACGAGTATAACGAAAATAAGCAAAACCTGAAGAAATAGAAATAATGAAAATTAAAATGATTATCCAAAGGTTTTTTCTTAAAATGGTGAAAAACGTATGCGGATCGAACCTTTGATTAAGAAATGGTATTTTATTTTTTGTCTCCATTAGTTGTTAATTTGAAGCTTTTAATTTAAAAAATACTCCGTAAATTGTCAATATGGTGGTTGTAAGCGTAAGATAAGGAGCTATTTCTCTCAATGCTCTGTTAATGTATTGTGGTCGGGAATCAATGTAAATAATATCATTGGCTTCGAGAATTATATTAGAATTTTTAAGGTCGGCAAGTGTGGAGATATTCCAATAATAAATCTCGGGATTTTTGGTAAGGTCTCCGCGTATAAGTTTTATTTTGAAGGCTTTGCTAATTTCGGTAAGTCCTCCGCTTTGGGCAATAGCTTCGATTAGAGTGAGATTTTCGGAAGGCATTTCTATAATTTTTGCTTTAGTACCGCTATCCATGAAAATTATAACCTTTCGGTTTGTTACCTGCAAAAGAACAAAAGGATTTACGAAATAATTGGCATAAAGTTTCTCAAGATGATCTTCGGCTTCGCGAACGGTCATTCCGCTTATTTTTACTCTTCCCAAAATTGGGAGCTTTACATAACCATCGAACTCAACCGGAAACTCAAAACCTTGTTGATTGCGTTGAAAATTTGCACTGCTTTCACTTACATTTCCGGTACCAAAAAAAGATTCGCCTTCGTTTGAAACAACTCTCAAAGCTATTCTGTCATAGGGATGAATTATATATTCATTTTTTGATGGCTCAAAGCTTGAAATCGGATAATTTTCATCGGTTTGAAACATTTCCGATGGCCTTAAAACTTTACATGAATTGGCAATAAAAAGTAAAATGACCAAATAAAACAACAAAAACTTCTTTTTCATTTTCTAATTTTTCAACTTACAAAAATACGAATTTAATAATTAAAACGGAAAAACTATTTTTTCTACGAAAATAAAAGTTTAAAAGTTGAGATAATTAGGATTCTAACTTTTTTTGCTTAGTAGAAGTTCATCGTAAAGTTTTTTTGTATCCTTAACAAGTCTGGTATAGTGAAAAGTCTCTTTTACAAATTCCCAGCCATGCTTTTTCATTTCATTTCTAAGAGCATCAGAATTAACCAGAGTAATAAGTTTTTGGCTAAAATCTTCGAGATTATTGTTATCTGCTAAGAGGGCAGTTTTATTTTTAATAACAACGTCTTCAATCCCGCCAACATTAGTGCTCACTATTGGCGAATTTGCAGCTTGAGCCTCAATTAGTGAAACCGGAGTTCCTTCATTAAAAGATGTTAGTGCAGTAATATCTGTTGCTGCTAAAACTAAGTCAGCATCTTGAATCCATGAAGTAAAGAATAAATCTGCATCATAATTTGTACTTCCCGATTGAAAACATTTAAGACCTATAGAGTCTGCAAGTTCAACAAGTTTGGATCTTAATTCGCCGTCTCCAACGATAAAAGCTTTAATCTTTCGATTTGTGTTTTTCTTTACTTCAGCAACGGCTTTTACAAAAAGCTCATGATTTTTTACGGGAACTAATCTTCCGATTATTGTTATGACAATTTCATCATCCTTAACATGATATAGATCCCTAAAGGTTTTTCTTTTAAAATCATAATTTTCCTGAAATCTCTCAAGGTCAAAACCCAGAGGAATCACTCTGAATTTTTCTTCAGGAGCAATTTTATGAACTTTACTAAGTTCGTATTTCTGGAGTTTGCTTATTGCTACAATAGCATCAGTTTTTTGGGCAAGTTGTCTTTCAATTGTTTTAAAAACTTTCGTTGTATGTTTATTGAAGTATGAATGAAAAATATGACCGTGAAAAGTATGGACAATAACCGGAACTTTTAGCTCTGCAGCGGCTCTTCGTCCTAAAAATCCCGATTTCGATGCATGAGTATGAACAATATCAGGTTTATATCTACGTATAATGTCTTTAATTTTATAATATGCAACAAGGTCGTTATATCCGATATCACGAGTCATTTCGGGAATTTTAAGAAAGTGTATTCCCAGCTTTTTAGCAATATAATCTGAACAAGCCTCATTTTTATCATTCATTCCACCCACAAGCAGAGTCTCATAACCGCTGTTGAGGTATTTTGTAAGGTAGGAAACGTTGTAGGTAGGTCCTCCCAGATTAAATCTATTAATTATTCGTAAAACTTTTGGCATATCAGCAATAATATTTTTTCCACCAATATTGAAATACCACTAATGCCCATATTTTTGCGGGACTGTCTTCAGGATTTTTTGATAACACCTGTTTTTTCAAAGTTTTTATCACATCATAATTAAAGATTTTTTGGTCATTAATAAAATCTTCGTTTAAAAGGTCATCATCAATCAAAGTCCACAATTCTTTTTTAAACCAGGATTTTAAAGGCACTTCAAAACCATGCTTTGGTCTGTTTACAATATCCTCTGGCAATAAATCGGAGAAAGCGTCTTTTAATATTTTTTTTCTATTGTTTGCTGTTATTTTAAAATACGATGGTAATCGAAATACAAAATCAACAACAGTATGATCCAAAAATGGGGTACGTACTTCAAGACTATTAGCCATTGACATTAAATCAACTTTTGTAAGCATATCTCCTTGCAAGACTAAATGCATATCTTTATATAAGACGAAATTTAAGTCGTCGGAGTTGTTTGAAAGGCTGTTATATTTTGAAATAATTTTATTTATAATTTGATAATCGGGCGAAACTGTCAACAAATTATTTACATAATCATCAGAACCTATGGCTGCCCAATAGAAATATCTTTCTTCAGGGGGAAGTTTAAATCCTTCAGCAAATCTGTTAAGTTGGCGTATATAATTTGTATATTTTGATGATCTTGATTTTGGTAGATTTTTCCATAAAGGATTTAGAAGAGCTGTAAGTTTTTCTTTAGATCCTGCATATTTTGCCATAAAATGAGCTGAATGCTTATTGTAACCGGCAAACATTTCATCGGCACCATCACCGCTAAGGGCAACTGTTGCCTTTTGTCGTACCAATTTACTTAAACGATAAACGGCAATTGAAGAAGAATCGCCGAAAGGCTCGTCAAGATAGTCGAGAACATTAAAAACGTCTTCGAGCATATCTTTAGGCTGAATTAAAAAAGCCGTATGATTAGTTTTATATCTTTTAGCAAGTAATTCGGCATATTTTGTTTCGTCGTAAAATTCTTCGTTCTTAAATCCTATTGAGAATGTGTTTAGATCTTTAGTATATTGCGAGGCAACTGCCGTGATAATACTTGAATCAATCCCTCCGCTGAGGAAAGTACATATCGGAACATCAGCTATAAGTCTTCTTTTAACAGATTCAGAGAGCAATTCTCTCAGTTTTTTTGTAGAAGCATTGAAATCTGTTTCATAATCATTTTCAACCGGTACAGGTATTTGATAATATTTTTGCTTTTTGATTCCATATTTATTTACAATTAAGAAATGTCCGGGATTTAATTTGAATACATTTTCAAGTATGCTAATTTCAGTAGGCAGATAATTTAATTTAAAATAAAAATTCAGAGCAGAATAATTTAACTTTTTTTGAATACCAAATACCAGCAATGATTTCAATTCTGACCCAAAAACAAAAAAATCATCATCCTTGTAACATAGTAAAGGATTTATTCCCATCCGATCTCTTGCCAAAAGTAATTCTTCCTTTTGCAAATCGTAAAAAGCAAAAGCAAAACAGCCATTAATTTTTTCAATGGCTTTTTCGCGATATTTAATTAAAAGATATAGTAAAACTTCGGTATCAGAACGGCTAATGAATTTAACGCCATCGTTTTTAAGTTCGTCAACATAATCCTTAAAATTATAGAATTCACCATTGAAAATCAGAGCGAATTTTCTTTGAGAATCAAAAAAAGGTTGAGAAGCTGCCTGCGAAGTATCAATTACTGCAAGGCGAGTATGACCAAGACCTACATTATTATGAACAAAAATTCCGCTATCATCAGGACCGCGGTTTTCGAGAACCTTAACTGCATTTTTCAGTCTGTCCTCAAATAATTTTGCCTCGTTATTAAAAGAAAGATATCCAAAAATACCACACATATAAAATATATTAGTTATCTGAAGAAAACATCGGATCCCATGGAGGCAACACTATCGGTTTCTGATTCAGCAATTCCAGAGTTTTGGCATCCAGATATTTTTTATTAATTACAACTCTAAACATATATTCATCGAACCATTCATCGGTAAATATCAAATAACCGTTATAACCATAAGAAGATCCCCAACTGTTTTCGAACATCCATTTAACAGGTTTATCATCTTTATCGGTATCAAGAGCCATCAACAACATGGCATGAGTTGAACCACTCTCGAAAGTTTTAATACGTTCTGCTTTGTTCATAGTAAATTTTATTCCGAGCAAACTTTCATAATCATAATTGTTAAGGTCGAGAGTTCCATCATTTTTATTAAGTTGTTTGCCTACATCACAAGAAGCATACAAAGCTTCATCGTTTTTAATACTTGCAATAGCAAATATCTTTAACTCCTCAGCAGGTAGGTTTAGGTATTTCCAGTTTTTACCTTCCAGAACATTTCTGTCGTAAGAAATTTCATACATTTTATAATATTCTCTGGAAGGGTCATTCATTAACATAACATAATCATCCGATTTATAGTCGGGAAATAATTCTTTGAAAAACATTTGAGGTGTATAGGTTTTATAATCCTCGAGATTACCGTTTTTGTCAGCAAATCTATATTCGAAATTTATCGGAGGTTCGCCAAGGAATAAAACAAGAATACGATATATCTCCGACATCATTCTTATTTTTTCATTATCAATTCTTTGTGAAGCAAGTTTTAATCTTTTCATATTCCTAAGATTCATTCCGTACTGGCGAAGAATTGATGATAAAACTTTGTTTAGTTTTGCAGTGTTTTCGGAATGGTATGTTTCGGGCATAACAGATTTAGGAACAACTCCGTATTTTTCTACAAGATTTGCAAAAGAATTCCAGACGCCTCCGTCTCCGATTGGATTTTTAAATAACCAATCATACATTTTGTCGTCTTCCGGCAATAGAGCAGTTTCTATACAAGTCTCAAGAAATAAATTTGATTTTTCCAGTAAATCATAAAAATACAAATAATTGGTTGAAAATTCAAAATTGTTCAGGCTTTTTGAATTTATCACATAAGGTCTTAAAGTATTTAAACCCGTAAACATCCAACATCGGCCGGAACTTTTTTGATCTGTTATACCTGTTACTTTAACTTTATATTTAAAGTTGTAATCCGCTTTGCCAACAATATCTCTATTTATAGTTATACTATTCAGATCATTTGCTGACAGAGCATTTCTTAACGCTTTGTAATCATTGGATTTTTTTTTGTATTCTTCGCGAAAATGATTTAAAATCTCCTGATTCAATTGTTTCGTTTGAGAATACATACTTATAGAAATAAAAACAAAAAATAATACGAAAATCTGCTTAAAATTCATCACAAAAATATTTTAGTTATGCAAAAATATGAAAATATCCCATACATTCCGAAATTAACAATGTTTAAATTAATAATTTTAAACGAAGTTGCAGGTAAAAGCAAATTTTATTTTTATGTTTTACAAGTGATATTTTGGGCAAAAAATTACAACAAAGCTTTATATTTTTGCGACCGAAATGGATGCTCTAAAAAGAAATATAATTTGCCTGTACCTTATAAAAACAGCAAAATGGTTTATGCTTTATATGCCGATTATTGTATTGTTTTATCAGGAAAACGGGCTTAGTTTAAAGGATGTATTAACATTACAGGCGATCTATAGTATTGCCATAATTGTTCTGGAAATTCCGAGTGGATATTTGGCCGACATTTGGGGCAGGAAAAACACTATGATTCTCGGAGCAATTTTAGGCACTTTAGGATTTGGCATCTATAGCCTCAGTTATGGATTTTGGGGTTTTCTGATTGCAGAACTAACACTTGGGACAGCACAAAGTTTTATAAGCGGCAGTGATTCAGCATTATTATATGATACATTAAAATCAAAAAACAAAGAAGATCAATATATTAAATATGAAGGCAGAGTGCTTGCTTTAGGAAACTTTGCCGAAACTATTGCTGCAGTAGCAGGTGGTTTTATTGCTGCGATAAGTTTACGTTCAACATTTTATGCCCAAACTGCTGTTACATTTATAGCAATACCGGCAGCTATAGCATTAATAGAACCTCAAAAAACACATGAAATTGTAAAGTCCGGATTTAAACATATTTTAAAAGTGGTTAAATTTTCGCTATTCGAATCAAAAGAATTAGCTTTAAACATCTTGCTTTCCAGTATTATTGGTTGTGCAACTCTAACAATGGCCTGGTTCCTGCAAGCCTATCTCACTCAAATTCAAAACTTTACAGAGTATCAAATTGGTATTGCCTGGTCGGTTGTGAATCTTACGGTGGGAATTTCAACCTTCTTTGCATACCAAATTGAAAAAAGGCTTGGTGTTAAAACTACCGTACTTTTAATAATTTTTATAATCAGCGGATCTTATGTTTATTTAGGTTATGATGAATCAATTGCAGCTTTTGTAATAATTTGGTTATTTTATTTTACCAGAGGTCTTGCAACGCCTGTATTAAAAGATTATATAAATCGTTTTTGTGATCCTTCTGTAAGAGCAACAATATTATCAGTTAGAAATTTTGTAATAAGATTATTCTTTTCGGGATTTGGTCCTTTTGTGGGATGGTACGCTGATTTATACAGTTTAAAGCAAGCCTTTGTTCTATCGGGAACAATTATTTTTATTGCCTCCTTCGTAACATTTTTATTTTACATACCTCAATTAAAACATAAAAATTGAAAAACTATTTTTTTTATATTAAGATAATTTATCATATTTGCAAAGTTTTAAAAGAGTAATGGGTTCAGAACAGAAAATATTAGTTTCAAAACAAGAAGTTCGTAATTTATTTAAGACAAAAGGATGGTTGGGTAATCTTTTGGCATCTATTGTTATGAGCACCCTAAGATTAAACAAACTCAACCGTATATATCAACAGGTTTATGATGATGACGCTGTAAAATTTACAGACAATTGCATTAAATTAAATAATATTAAAGTTAAAACATTTGACATTGATATTCAAAATATTCCACAAAGCGGACCTTGTATATTTTTTTTCAATCATCCTTACGGTCTCCTTGATGCACTTATAATAATAAACGTTCTAATGAAAATTAGACCGGATGTTAAATTTATAGCAAATTTTTTATTAAAAAGAATAATCCCAATAGCTCCTTATCTATTTGGTGTTAATCCATTTGAAACAAGAAAAGAAGTATATTCAAGCCATTCCGGGTTAAAACAAATGTATGATCATTTAAAAAGCGGAAGAGCAGTTGTTATTTTACCTGCCGGAGAGGTTTCAACAAAATACGGTAAAAATAAGTTTGTTGAGGATAGAGAATGGCAAAGGAACATGATTAAATTTGCCATGAATACAAATGTGCCTGTAATATCGGGATATTGCTCCGGAGAAAACAGTAAACTTTTTCATTTTGCAGGTAAGATTAATCCTTATTTAAGAACAGCATTGTTACCTCGCGAATACTTAAACAAAAGAAACATAGAAGTTACGCTTCGATTCAGCTCGCCAATGTCGGCAAAAGCTATTTCTAAATTTAAAGATCCTAAAGAACTCGGTAAATTTTTTAAATCCAAAACCTACTTGTTGCAGTACGATGATAAAAATTCAATAAAAACTACAGAACCTGTTCTTCAACCACTAAAAGAACTTTTACCCAAAGACGAAATTATTGAAGAAATAAGATCTTTACCCGAAGAATTTATTGTTTTAAAAAACGAAAATTATTGGTGCTATTTTATAAATAAAACTGATGCTCCAAAAATTTTTGAGCAAATATCCATTCTGCGAGAAAAAACTTTTCGCGAAGTAGGCGAAGGCACCGGAAAACCTTTTGACACAGATCCCTACGATGAATATTATAAACACCTGATTCTCTGGGACAATGAAGAAGAAGAAATCGTAGGTTCATACAGAATCGGGTTAGGTAAAGAAATTCTGGATAAATTCGGATTTGATGGATTTTATTTAAACTCGCTATTCAAATTTAATACGCGATTTAAAAGAATCCTTTCAAAATCAATGGAAATGGGTCGTTCTTTCATTGTTTCACAGTATCAACGCAAACCATTATCATTATTCTTGTTGTGGAAAGGTATTTATCAAGTTACTCAAAAATATCCCGAATATAAATACTTAATAGGTCCAGCAAGCATTTCGAGTGAATATTCTCAAAACTCTCAAATTTTAATGGTAGAATATTTAAAAAGACATTATTTTGATTATAAACTCGAAAACATGGTTTCTCCAATTACACCATTCAAATATAAGAAAACACATCATCATAAAAATATTCTGGATATTATCGGTACTGACCTGAATAAACTCGACAGATTTATTAAAGATACTGATATAACCCGAAACGGTATTCCTGTTTTAATAAAGAAATATTTATCCTTAGGAGGAAAAATTGTGGATTTCAATGTTGATCCTGAGTTTAATTATACAATTGATGGGCTTGTTGTTCTTGATATTGCCGTTGTTTCCAAAGAAGTTCTGGATGTTTATTCTAAATAATTTCTGATGGAAATTCAAGGTTCCTTAATTAGTTATTTCAGCAATCTTGTAAAAACCAAAGGGGGAATAAACCTTGCTCAGGGAATTCCGGCATTTCAACCACCGGCTGAACTGACCCAAAAGCTAATTAAAATTGCCTCAGAAAATTATCATCAATATGCTCCGGGAACAGGAAACCAACTTTTACGACAATATCTCGACACCCATTATAAAATCCTGAAAAACGAAAATGAGTTTTTAATAACAAACGGAGCTACCGAAGCAATTTCATTAACATATAATTATTTAACCGAGTTTTTGCTTACTTCTAAGGAAATTAGAGCAGCTTCTTTTACACCTGCTTACGAATCATACATCCATTTGCCAAAAATATTCGGACATAAATATTACGCTTATACCATAAATGACTATAACTATTTTGATGAAAATGAATTTATAAAATTTGCAAAAAGTAATTCAATAAACGTATTTTTTGTAGCTTCGCCGGGTAATCCTTACGGTAAAACAATTTCCAAAGAGAAAATGCAAAAACTAATATCTATTTCGCAAGAAATTGGATTCTATTTGATATTAGATGCCGTTTACAAAGATTTGTATTTCACCCGACAGTCATATTATCCTATTGGCGAGTTACCTGAAAATGTTTTTTACGTAAACAGCTTTTCAAAAAAACTCTCGATTACCGGCTGGAGATTAGGTTATGTAATAATGAACAAAAAACATTTTGCAAAATTTTCGTATCTACACGACTATATAGGTTTATGTGCTCCATCAGTACTACAACAAGCAGTTGCAGAATTTCTTAGCGAGAATAATCCCGAAAATTACCTTGACAATATTCGTAAAAAAATATATTCCAATTATCTAAATGCTTCAAAATTTCTGGAAAAAAGTGGTTTTTATATTCCGAATATTGACGGTGGTTATTTTATATGGTGTAAATTACCTGAAAATATCGGCAATAGCCTGGATTTTGGAATAAAATTATATGAAAATTATCGCACTGCAATAATTCCCGGACGACATTTCGGACAGGAATGGGATAGTTATATCAGAATAAATCTTGCACGCGAAGATAATGAACTAATTCCCGGAATTGAAAACATTTGCAAACTGGCTCAAAATCTATAATTATAATTTGTTTTTGTCTTATTTTATGAACCTTGTGAGTTTTTCTTTCAACAATGTTTAAACTTTTTTGTTAATCTCAAAACAAAATTTAAGAAAATGCTGACAAAGTTGGAATACAACATTAAAGATCTTGAAAGTATTAGCGGAATTAAAGCCCATACTATCAGAATCTGGGAAAAAAGATATAATATTTTTGAGCCACAAAGAACTACTACAAATATCCGAAAATACACTGATTCGGAATTGAGGAAACTGCTTGCCATTGTGTATTTATTAAAATGCGGACATAAAATAGGTAAACTAAGTAAACTATCAAATGACGAACTTTTCGAACTGCTTAAAGAATGTGAAATTTACAATCAGAAAGAAGAATCCTATCTTATGGCAATGCTCAGTTTTGATGAAGAATATTTTGAGAATATGATTACTAAGTCAATCTCCCAATTTGGTTTTGATGAAACATTTACAAAATTGATTTATCCCTTACTCGACAAGATCGGAATGCTATGGATTCAAGGCAGTATTTTACCTGTTCACGAACATTTTGTAACAAATATTATTCGTAAGAAAATTATTGCCGAAGCAGAAAAACAAAGCTTTGTTTCTCAAAAAAATTGCAAGGTTTTATTTGCTTTACCCGAAACCGAAGGACACGAAGCCAGTATTTTATATTCCTATTATTTAGCAAGAAAACTGGGTTTAAAAGCTCTATATCTTGGACAATTTGTTCCTCGTAAAGACCTTTATGAAGTTATAAGAAATTTTAATCCGGATTTTTTTGTAACTTTTTTTGTAATAAAAATAGAAGATTCTCTCCTAAATGAAATTATATCCGATTACGAAAAGATATTTTCTAAAACAAAAATAATCATTTCAGGCAATCAAGTAATAGAGAGAAAATTAGAAATTAATCCTAATAAAACAAGAATTGTAAATAGCCCCGAAGAGATAAAATCTATCTTTGAGAAATGTGCCCAAAACTCATCTACAATTCTTTCCAGCCCAAATTGATATAGGCTTCCAGAATCTTTTTTACCGTTTTAGAAGTAACAAATTCATCATTGACAAAAATTGTGTATTCATCCTTTAACGGATCAATAACAACCTTCTTTATTTTTTTTGGCTTTTCCCAGGCTTTATCATAAATTTCCATTTCAGCAATTGGAACTAAATTGCAATCATATACACGTCTTAATACAAATTTTGTGTATTTCTCATCCAAAAACACCTGATCTACAACTATCTTACTCATTCATTTAATTATTAAATTTTCATTGTCAAAAATAAACACTTTAATAATTCCATGCATAAATATTTTTAAATTCTAAACATATTTTTTCCATTCCGCCTGTAAATTTTCTAATTTTGGATTTTGTTTTACAAATTCAGAATGAAAATAATTATACTTAGAATCCTTTTGGCATCAATTTTCCCGATAATTGATTTTTTATTTTATCGGCTTTTAGTAAAAAGACATAAGAAATTAAACAACAAAAATTTCAAAATTTCTTACTGGACTTTCTGCATATTGCTGTACCTGAGCTCCTTATTTTTTACACTTTACAGAAATTACGATTTTAGGCTTAACTTTTGGGAAACATTTCAGATTATTGTAGTTATAATGATTTTAAATTATTTTCTAAAATTTATATTCCTTTTAACAGAATTACTCTTCTATCCGTTTAGCATACTTTGCAAGAAGAATACTTGTTCACGAAAATTGAAATACACCAAAATCATCATTCAAATAATTTTAATCACCGGACTTACAGTAATCATTTTGCATGGAATATTTTATGGTAGATTTGATTTTAAGGTAAATAGATATGAGTTAAAATTCGATAATCTGCCTAAGGAATTTAATAATTACAAAATTGTTCATATTTCGGATTTGCATTTAGAAAATTTTAGAAAAAATCATGACAAACTAAAAGAAGCAATAAACATTATAAATGAATTAAACCCGGATATAATTGTTTTTACGGGAGATTTAGTTAGCAATCTTACGGCAGAAGCCAATGGATTTGAAAACATTCTGTCGGAATTAAATGCAAAAGATGGGATATTTGCCGTTACCGGAAATCACGATTATGGGACTTACGTAAAATGGCCCGATGATGAAATGAAAAAGCAAAATTTTAAGCAACTTCAGGAATTCTATTCAAAAATTAATTGGAATTTACTCCTAAACGAAAAAATTGAAATTAGGAGAAACACTTCAAAGCTTGTAATTGCAGGTATAGAAAGCAGCGGAAAGCCTCCATTCAAAGGCAAAGCTGATATAAATAGTGCACTAATCAATACACGCGAAGAAGATTTTGTAATTTTACTCTCACACGACCCATCATTTTGGAAGTTGGAAATTCTTAAATACAAAAATATAATGTTAACTCTTTCGGGACATACACATTCCATGCAAATTGCTTGTTGTAATAATAAATACAGCCCCTCGTCACTGGTTTATAAAGAATGGTATGGTGAATACAAGTTTGAAAACAAGTTTCTGATAGTAAATAACGGACTTGGATCTATTTTAATGCCATTACGAATTGGAGCATATCCTGAAATTGGTTTGATAACTTTACAATGCAAGTAAAGTTTCAATTTTAAATTTTGTAAAAAACTAATTTATACTTTCATAATTATTTCAATAATTCTATCTTTGGAGAAAATTATAAATTAAGTTTATGAAATTTGGAGTTGTAATATTTCCCGGATCGAATTGTGATCATGATATGACTTATGTATTGAGAAACATCCTCAAACAAGAAGTTGTTGAATTATGGCATAAAGACACAGACTTACAAAACTGCGATGCCATTGCAATTCCGGGAGGTTTTTCTTATGGTGATTATTTAAGATCAGGAGCTATTGCAAAATTTTCTCCCATAATGGGAAGTATCATAGAATTTGCAAACAATCGAGGTTTTGTATTCGGAGTATGCAACGGATTTCAGATTTTGTGCGAAGCAGGATTGTTGCCCGGAACTCTATTACACAATACAAATCAAAAATTTATTTGCAAAAATCAGTACATAATTGCAGAAAATACTGATTCAGCAATGACAATGTTTGTAACCAAAGAAAAACCTCTAAAAATACCTATTGCTCACGGAGAAGGAAGGTATTATGCCCCCGATGACATCCTCAGCGAAATGATTCAAAACAATCAAATTATCTGGAGGTATTGCGACGAAAATGGTAAACTTACCGAAAAAGCAAATCCGAACGGATCATTGATGAATATTGCAGGTATTTGCAACAAAGAAAAAAATGTGTTCGGAATGATGCCTCATCCCGAAAGAGCAGCTGACCCCGAATTAAAAAATACCGACGGTTTGGCTATCTTTAAATCTATTATAACTCATCTCAGAAACAAAAAATAGTTTTAATAATTATAGCTTAATACTACCCAACACTTATTTTTTATCATTTAATTTTAATAATTCATTAAATTTTTTTAAGGTTTTCATAAACCTATTTTTATTACTTTTGTTTAAATGCAAAATTTTCATTTATGAATTTTAGATTTTTCAAAAGATTTTTAATTGTATTTCTGACATTTACTCTCTCACTACAATACGCAATCTCTCAAAGAGAAAGTATTTCGACAGAAAACCTAAAACAACATGTTTACACACTTGCATCAGAAGAATTTGGAGGAAGACCTTCGGGAGGAGATGAAGAATTTTTAACGATTAACTATATTGTTGAATATCTTGAAAGTCTGAATTTTTCAAGCGTACAAACAGATTTTTTTGTATTCGATATTGATATTGATTATGGAGAAAACAATAGCTTGAATTCCGGGGGTAAAAATTTTACTTTTAAAAAAGATTTCACAGTAACCGGTTTTTCTTCAAATAAATCATTGAGTTCGGAACTATATTTTTGCGGATATGGGTTTAATATTTCAGAACCAGACTTTAGCTGGAACGATTATTACGAACCCTCTAAGATAAAAGGTAAATGGGTTATGATATTCCGTGGAATACCTAATGATTTACCTGATGCAAAAAGATTTGAAAAATATTCATCCGACCAATATAAAATAAGGACTGCTGCCGATATGGGAGCAGGCGGAGTTATTCTGGTTTCGCCTGAAAAATTTGACGAAGAAGATAATCTGATTAGACTTCGCAGAAATTTAAGCCGTGTAAATATTCCTGTAATTCATGTAAAAAGAAGCACTGCTAACGAAATTTTAAAAAAATCAAAATACAGCATCGAAGAACTTAATAATATTATCATCAGCAGGAACAAACCATGGTCAATGCTTACGAAAATTAAAGTAAACGCGTCAACCGAACTAAAAACTGTGGAAGGTCAATCTTCCAATATTGTAACATATATCACCGGAAGCGATCCTGAATTAAGACATGAATTCATTGTAATTGGAGCACATTACGATCATCTTGGGATGGGAGGTCCCACAACTTTAAGCAGAGTACCCGAGATATCAGCCGTTCATTACGGTGCGGATGATAATGCATCGGGAGTTGCCCTTATGCTCGAAATTGCTAAATATTTTAAGAATCAACCGCTAAAACCTAAGCGTTCTTTAATTTTTGTTGCATTTGGAGCCGAAGAAAGAGGACTTTTAGGATCAAAATTCTTTGTCGAAAATCCATTTACTGATTTAAAAAACATTGTTTTGATGATAAATCTTGATATGGTTGGAAGGTTAAAACCAGAAAAAGTACTTTCAATTGGAGGAACAGGAACTTTCACAACTGCCGATAGTATTTTAAATGCGGTTAACAAAAATTTCAACTTTAAACTTGCCTTATCGCCCGAAGGTTCGGGTCCTTCAGATCACGCTCCGTTTTATGCGAAAAATATTCCTGTGTTGTTTTTCTCAAGCGGCATGCACCTCGATTATCATACGCCCTCCGACACTCCGGATAAAATTAATTATGAAGGAATTAAAGAAATAGGTGATTACATGATATCAATAATTAAAGAAATTGATAAAATACGCGAACGTCCAATATTTACAGAAGCTGGTCCAAGTTCAAGAGAAAACTCTCGCCATGGCGGCAATTTAAAAGTTAGTTTGGGAATAATGCCTGATATTGCCGCAACAAATATTGAAGGACTGAGAGTTGAAATTGCTACTCCAGGAAAACCGGCTCACAATGCAGGAATGAAAAATGGCGACATTATTAAATCCATAAACGGAATGCCGGTAAAAGATATAGAAGAATACATGTTCAGACTAAGCAAATTAAATCCGGGAGAACAAATAAAAGTGGAAGTAGAGCGAGAAAATCAGAGAATTGAATTGATGATACAACTATAAAATATGTAATGTAAATAGAGAATGAGTTATGAAAAATAAGACTTTTTTTGCGTTTATACTAGCTGTTATAATAACAATTTCAGCAGCAATTTATCAAAGAATGACCGGTCCCACTTATCCAAAAACATTTAAAATCGAAACCTCTTCAGGTGAGTATAAATTTAAACTAAAACGTTCTCAAAACCTGACAAGAGATTTTTATGTGGAATTGCCAAATACCCCTGAAAATTTAAAAGGCATTGTATATTACAGAGTTTATCCCGGAAATTTTGAATGGGATTTTGTAGAATTGCAAAAAGAAAACAATGTACTCAAAGCATTATTACCATCACAACCTGCTGCAGGCAAGCTGGAATATTTTTTAGTTTTGAACGAAAATGGAAAAGAAATAAAAGTTGCAGAAGATGAACCTGTAATAATAAGATTTAAAGGAGATGTTCCGGCGTCAATAATGATTCCTCATGTTTTGTTCATGTTTTTTGCTATGTTTTTCTCTAATTTAACCGGAATTTTAATATTATTTAAAAAAGATAATTACAGAAAGTATCTGAAAATTGCATTTGTTTTACTTGTTTTGGGAGGAGCAGTATTAGGTCCGATAGTACAAAAATATGCTTTTGGTCATTATTGGACAGGATGGCCTATGGGCGAAGACCTCACCGATAATAAAACTTTAATAGCTCTTATAGCATTTTTGATTGCTTTTATTGCAAACCTGAAAAAACAAAGACCAAAAATTGCATTTGCTGCCGTGTTAATTTTGTTTTTAGTTTACATGATACCGCACTCAATGCGAGGAAGCGAACGAAATCCAGAAACAGGACAAGTAGTTACGGGAAAATAGAAAAATCTTGTAAAATAATGTGTTACAACATAAAAAAAGCTGCCTTGAGGCAGCTTTTGATTTTTAATATTCATCTTCGTTAAAGAAGAAATCTTCTTTGCTTGGATAATCAGGCCAAATATCTTCTATACTTTCGTAAATTTCTCCATCATCTTCGATTTCCTGCAAATTTTCAATTACTTCCAAAGGAGCTCCTGAACGAATAGCATAGTCAATGAGTTCGTCTTTTGTTGCAGGCCATGGAGCATCTTCGAGTTTGGATGCTAATTCTAATGTCCAGTACATATATTTTTAGTTTTAGGGTTAAACAACAAAAAATTGGACTGCGAAATAAATACTTTTTTTTGAATTACAAATCTTTATTCCAAAAAATTTCATTAATTCCATCTCTTTTTGCCATTTTCCTTGCTAATATAAAAAATAAATCCGACAAACGATTTAAAAAAACGATAATTTGTAAATATTTATTGTTTTCATCATTTATAGAAACAACTCGTCTTTCAGCCCTACGACACACGGTTCTTGCTATATGACACCACGAAACCGCATGACTACCAGCAGGAATTATGAAATTAGTTATTTCAGGTAATTCTTGTTGATATCTGTCAATCGCTTGTTCTAAAACAGATATATCTTTATCCTCTATTTTATTTAATTTCGGTAAGGGATATTCTGCTTCGTCTTCCTCTGCTGATAATAAAGAACCTATATCAAACAGTTTATTTTGAATAAATCCAATCAGGTTAATATCAAAATCGTCATCAACATAATTTAAAATCATGCCAACATTTGCATTAAGTTCGTCAACAGTGCCATAAGCTTCGAGTCGGATATCATCTTTACTGACTCGTTTACCACCAAGCAACGAAGTTTTTCCCTTATCTCCTGTTTTTGTATATAACTTCATAATAAAAGATTTAACTTAAAATCGATTTTTCATTAATCATATCTGATTCAATCAATCCGTCACGTAATCTGATAATTCTTCTTGCATACCTTGCAATATCTTCTTCGTGAGTTACAACTATAACAGTATTTCCTTTTCGATAAATTTCTTCAAAAATTTCCATGATTTCAACAGAAGTTTTTGAATCGAGGTTACCGGTTGGTTCATCAGCAAGAATAATTGAAGGATTATTAATCAAAGCTCTTGCAATAGCAACTCTCTGCCTTTGCCCTCCCGAAAGTTCATTTGGTCTGTGATGTGAACGCTCGGCCAGTCCTACGGCTGCAATGACTTGTGATGTACGTTCAATTCTCTCACGGGATTTAACCCCTGCATAAATCAACGGTAACATCACATTGTCAAATGCTGTATATCTAGGCAGTAAGTTAAAGGTCTGAAACACAAATCCAATTTCTTTGTTTCTGATTTCTGCAAGTTCATTATCACTCATATCGCTGACATCAATTCCGTTCAAGACATATTTACCTGAACTCACAGTATCAAGACACCCAAGAATATTCATTAATGTGGACTTACCGCTTCCCGAAGGACCCATTATGGCAACATACTCGTTTTTGTTAATATTAAAACTAATGCCTTGCAAAGCCCTTACTATATTTGGCCCTACAACATAGTTTTTTACTACATTATTTAATTCAATCAGACTCACAATTTTTTTTTCTAATTTACATAAAAATCCTTTATGGAGAGCTTTTTAACAAAATTTAAACAAAACTCCCCCCGAGGCAAATCAAAACCTGAGATTACAACACCACATCTGAATAGATTTAAACATGTCGAGTTCTTGTTGGTTTTTACTATTTCTTGCCAAGCACTATGCATGTCGAAGCTCCAGTTTATATCATCAATAACTATAATATTTACATCTTTCAAAAAATCAAACTTAAATTTCTCGAAATACGACAATACCGCAAGCTTTCGATGATTTCCATCAATAAATGCAAAATCAAAATATTTGTAATAAGAATTAGTTTCATTAAAAAAATCATCGAAACTTTTATTTATCAATGTTATATTATTGAAATCGTTATTTTTTAATTTATTTGAAGCAAATTCTAATGTATTAGGACAAGCTTCAACCGAAACAACCTCAGAATCGGAAAACACAGAAGAAAAATAAGCAGAAGCAATCCCCAGCGATGTTCCCAATTCTATTACTCTCTTAATTCCGAAATAGGAAATTAGTTTTTGATAAAAAATTCCATACTGAGGTTTTGTTCCAGAAATTTTAGCTATATCAGACACTTTACGGTGATTATTCCTAAATCTTCGAGAACCGGCACCAAAGTCAATTTGAAAAATTGTCTCGTTTGAATTTAAAAGTTCACCATAATAATTTAAGGCTTTTTCAGAATAGAGTTCTACTTTATTTATATCCAAAACATTAGCTATAAAATCATCAGAAAATATGGAGTTTTGTTTTTTTCTAAAGAAGTATTCAAGGTTGCAAAAATTCATGTAAAAGATTTTAAATTTAAAGGTATCACAAATAAAACAAATTTCCAAAAAGTATAAAAACAAAATAATAAGCCGTGATGAAAATTAAGACCTGGAAAATGGGAAGTAGATGGAGAGGGAAATTAATTGAATTATCTATTATAATATTATGTTGATAATTCAATTTATTTTTTAATTTTGCAATGGTTGGTTTGTAAAAAACTTAAAAAATAAATGAAACTTAAAGTAAAACATAATGCCTACCTAGCTGCTAGAAATTTTGGACTTGCCAATCAAGGAATGTGGAAATTTTTGGAGAATATGTTTTGATGAAATATTTATGAATCGGAAAGATGTTTTTTTTAAAGATTATAATATATTACAAATTTGTGTTGAAACTTTGATTTTTTAATTGAAAAACGTTAAAAAATGAACCAGAAAAAGAAAAAAGTCAAACGCAATCCTTTCCCAAAAGAAATTGTGAATCTGCCAATCAAGGAATGTCCTCATTGCGGAAGTTCACATTTTGTTAAGTTTGGAAAATACGTAAAT